>NZ_KB235930.1:3983983-4290013 GCF_000332295.1 Fortiea contorta PCC 7126
GGTAAACCGACAGCTAAAGCTTCTAAAACAGCCACCCCAAAGCTTTCCGAATAAGAAGTAAGAGTAAATAAATCAGCACCCTGGAGTAATAAATCTTTGATTTCCCCTTGGACAAATCCTGTCACTTGAGTGCGATGTTGTAGATGATGAGATGATAATAAAGATTGAACTTCCAATTCATAATCAGCAGTTCCACTACCCGCTAAGATAAAAGTAAAGCGGTGATGGGAAAGTTTTGCTAAAGCTTTTATGAGATAATCAAGACCTTTTTTGGGATGAACGCGAGATAAAAATAAAATAATTGGTTCATCTGCTGGTAAATTAAAATGTTGACGCAGGCGTTGACGCGCATTACTGATCCGCGCTGGAATCACTAAACCGTGGGGTAAAACAAAACTGGGAGAGCGGAGATTTAACTGCGAAGCTTCTTGCTGTTCTTGTTCAGATGTGAAATGAATAAATTGACTATAATTAAGGTTTTTTTGTTCAATTAGCTGTAGATAAATCTGCTTTCTTTTAGCGCTTTGTTGCAAAGACCATTCACATAATTGTCCCAGGGGACGGACAATATAAGGTACTTTTTGTAAGCGAGCGATCGCCATTGCGACAGTCGATGGATACGAAAATATTGCATGGATATGTAGCAAATCATATTGGCGAATATTTTGCCATAGCCATGTTGTTAAATCGCTAGAAAATGCAAATTCTCGCAGGGGATGAATGGGTGGTGAAAAGCGGGGAAAAAACCATACTGGAATATCTTCATATTTAATGCGTTTTCCCACAGGGACATCCAATAATTCCGTCCCATTATCATTTGTTGTGGCTATTTCTACTTCTACACTACAATCTCGCAGTGCTTTCACCTCCTCTAAGATGACCTGACTAGGGCCACCCCGCACAGTTGCTACAGAGGGAATTACGTGCAAAACTTTCATGCTGAAGTTATTTACCACCGATGTTGAAAAGTTGTTAGATTCCAGCGGTGATATGTTGTTCACGAATGCTTGAGAGCTACTAAAGATTGACTTTGAATAATATCTATATAAACTGCGGACATTTTGGTAGCAATTTGCGCCCAAGAGTATTGTTCAATAATAAGTTGACGAGCGCGATCGCCCATCAATTTAGCTTCAACTGGATGGGTTAAAAACCACTCAATAGCATCAGAAATAGCATCAACATCAAGTTTGGTAACACAACCAAGTTGCTGCTTATCTACTAAATCAGCCAAAGCGACACCAGGGGTAAGCAGCACAGGTAAACCGACAGCTAAAGCTTCTAAAACAGCCACCCCAAAGTTCTCAGAATAAGAAGTAAGAGTAAATAAATCAGCACCCTGGAGTAATAAATCTTTGATTTCCCCTTGGACAAATCCTGTCACTTGAGTGCGATGTTGTAGATGATGAGATGATAATAAAGATTGAACTTCCAATTCATAATCAGCAGTTCCACTACCCGCTAAGATAAAAGTAAAGCGGTGATGGGAAAGTTTTGCTAAAGCTTTTATGAGATAATCAAGACCTTTTTTGGGATGAACGCGAGATAAAAATAAAATAATTGGTTCATCTGCTGGTAAATTAAAATGTTGACGCAGGCGTTGACGCGCATTACTGATCCGCGCTGGAATCACTAAACCGTGGGGTAAAACAAAACTGGGAGAGCGGAGATTTAACTGCGAAGCTTCTTGCTGTTCTTGTTCAGATGTGAAATGAATAAATTGACTATAATTAAGGTTTTTTTGTTCAATTAGCTGTAGATAAATCTGCTTTCTTTTAGCGCTTTGTTGCAAAGACCATTCACATAATTGTCCCAGGGGACGGACAATATAAGGTACTTTTTGTAAGCGAGCGATCGCCATTGCTACAGTCGATGGATACGAAAATATTGCATGGATATGTAGCAAATCATATTGGCGAATATTTTGCCATAGCCATGTTGTTAAATCGCTAGAAAATGCAAATTCTCGCAGAGTATGAATGGGTGGTGAAAAGCGGGGGAAAAACCATACTGGTAGATTTTGATATCTAACGCATCTTCCCACAGGGACATCCAATAGTTCCGGCCCATTATCATTTGTTGTGGCTATTTCTACCTCTATACTACGCTCTCGTAGTGCTTTCACCATTTCTACAACAGCTTGACTAGGGCCACCCCGCACAGTTGCAATAGAAGGGATTACATGTAAAACTTTCATGCTGAAACTCTCTCCCACCAGTGTTGAAAAATTGCTATACTCCAGCGACGATACCAAGGTTTAAGAGGTATATTATTAGGCAGATTAATATGATTAAAGTAATCACCAAATTCATTAGACATCCACTGTTCAAACGGGAAAGAAAAACCTTTTTTGGGACGTTTGACCACCGCATCAGGTAACTCGGCAACTGCTTGAGTTAATAACTTTTTACCAACAGCTAAACGGATATGACTAGGAATTGGTGCAACGGCTGTAAGCAACCCGGTATCAACAAAAGGAACTCGCAATTCTAATCCCCAATTCATACTCATTACGTCACTATCTCGTAATAGTTGATTACGCATATAACAACTAAGTTCTAGAAAGCTCACCTCATCTTCTGGAGTTGGAAAATTACCAATTTCAGCCGTAGGGAGAGACAATTTAGCAGAAGGCTTTTCACCAAGATATTGTTGGATAATTTGACTAGCTTCTTGATGAGAATAAATACCCCGAAAACTACTATAAGCAGAGTGTGTGCTAGGATTTTGCTGCAAAAAGTCGCCCAAGCGCTTCATTTGTGGTGAACTACTCCACTGGGATAACCCCGTACCTATAGCAGTACTCACAAAAGGAAAGGTGTGTAATTTTTTCGCCCATGCTAGCATTTGGAGCACTTTCTGAAACGATTTATATCCCCCAAAAACTTCGTCTCCACCTAACCCAGAAAGAACTACTTTGATACCGCTATCATGAGCTACTTTAGATACACAAAAAGTATTAAAACCGTCAATACTTGGTTGGTCAATAGCCGTGAAAAACTGCAGTAATAAATCTTTAGCAGAGGCTGCAGTTATTTTGTATTCTGTATGTTTAGTGTCGAATAACTTAGCAGTTTCCTGAGCGATATCCCCTTCGTTAAATTGTGATTCTTCAAAGGCGATTGAGTATGTAGATAACTGCTGATTTTGCGTCTGCTTTGCTAAAGCTAAAACTGCAGTTGAGTCAATACCACCACTGAGAAAAATCCCCACAGGTACATCACTAACAAAATGATGTTTAATCGAATCAACTAAAGCTGCTCGTGCTATTTCTTGAGCTTCTAAAAGAGAAATATCTTGTGGTTCAAATTTGATTTGCCAGTATTGTTTTTTAGTGATACCGTCAGCTTGCCAAGATAACCAATGTCCAGCAGGTAGACAATTAATTCCATTAATTAAGGTATGAGGTTCGGGAACTGAACCGCTAACTAGATAGCCATATAATCCTTCTAAACTCAAATTAAGCGCTGGTAAACCAGAGGCGATAATAGCTCTCAATTCTGAAGCAAATACTAAATTTGTCCCAGATTGCCAATAATAAAGTGGTTTAATTCCTAAAGGATCACGAGCTAAAAAACAAGTTTGTTCCCAATTATCCCAAATAGCGAAAGCAAACATTCCGCGTAAGTAATTAACACAATCAGAACCGTATTTCTGATAAAGTTTAAGAATAACTTCTGTGTCTGTTTGAGAATTAAATTGCTCGCCTTGAGAAATCAAATCTTGTCGCAGTTTCTGAAAGTTATAAATTTCACCATTGAAAGTAATCCAATATCGACCGTTAGCAGTAGACATGGGTTGATGTCCCGCACTACTCAGGTCAAGAATTGCTAAACGGGTATGAGCGAAAGCTACTTTTCTTTCTGGAGAAACATAGATACCTGCATCATCAGGGCCGCGATGTTTTAAAGCAGGTTGCATCCGCTGAATGATCTTTTCTAAGCTGTCTTGGTAATGATTAACTGTGAGAATTCCAGCTATACCACACATAATTTCAGAAAATTTGTAGATAAAAAATTAGATGTCGTCTGGGAAATGAGAATCTAAATAGCTGGCAAAAGTTTTTTGAAAACTTTCAAAGCCAAAGTGATTCATCACTTTTTGTCGCAGATTTTCTGGTTGAAAAATTAAATCATTAGGATAAGTTTTCAAGATAATTTGACTGAGAGTATCAGCAATTTGTTCCACATCATTAGGATTGACAAGTGCGCCTAATTCCCCGTGACAAAGCGCATCTACAGACCCATCTTGGTTGCCTCCTAAAACAGGTTTACCACAGGCTAATGCTTCTAAATAGACTATACCAAAGCCCTCACGTTTACTGGGCATAGCAAATACGTCACAGAGATTATAGTAATCGCAAAGCTGCTCATCAGGAACAAATCCCGCGAACGTGACACAGTTTTGTAATTCTAATTCTGCGATTAATTTTT
The DNA here is from genome assembly GCF_000332295.1 of Fortiea contorta PCC 7126. Taxonomy (GTDB): domain Bacteria; phylum Cyanobacteriota; class Cyanobacteriia; order Cyanobacteriales; family Nostocaceae; genus Fortiea; species Fortiea contorta. The sequence continues at coordinate 3,988,417 of NZ_KB235930.1, forward strand.
CCAGTCTAATTCTGTCATTTCCTTTGCCGACAATCATATATTGCACGTCAGGAATTAACTGACGAATTTTTGGTAAGGCGTAGAGAATTTGGTCGTATCCTTTGTATTGTTCAACTTCAGATAGTCTGGCGACAGTTAATATAATTGGTTGTTCTGGTTTGAGTTGATATTTTTTTAATAAATAACTAGGCTTGGGTGCTGGTTGAAAGCGACTTCCATCAAAGGTGTTGGGTAAAATAACAACTTTTTTAGGGTCAAGATTTTGTTCTTTGAGCAGGCGATCGCGTGTGTATCCACTCACTGCTAAAATCAAATCTGCATGGTGTAAAGCTGTTTTCAAAGCAGAATTTTGAATATCCCAAGCTTCTAACCCGTGAGCAACTGTCCAATAGGGAATATTTCTCAGACGTTTTAACCAGTAAGCAGCAATGGTGAAATTCATGTGAGTAGTCATCACTAAATCAGGATTTTGTAACAATCCCTGCGTGATTAATCGACTCACAAAAGCGGGTGTGCGAATTTTTTGCGGATAACCTCCTGTGAAATGAAATTTAGTTTCAGATAAATAAGCGATGTCCGCTGAAGTTTGGACATCAAGTTTGAGAAAAACGTCGTACTGACTTTGAGGATAAAGGCTTTGCAAAGCCTGTAAGAAAAATGCTGAATAAACCTGGATACCACCTTTAAAACCGAAGATGTTGGGAAGCCACAGATGGAAGTGCTTTTTATCCGCACGAGTGAGCATTTTAATTTGGTTTTGATTTGTTAAATTCAAGACTCAAAAACCTCAGTTTGACAGTGGAGAAACAGTTGGGAGATGTAATTTATGATTAATCGTGTAGTCCAACGCCTGATTTAATCCTTGAGTTGCCTGGAGATAGCTATATTGAGATATAATTTTACGGCTTTCATCCCCCCAATGCTGGAGGTGTTCTCGGTGAGAAAATGCTTGCTGTAAACTAGCAGTTAACGCACAGACATCACCTGCAGGAAAAATTAAACCATTTTTACCAACACTAACTAAATCTTGAGCGCAACCCACATGATTACTCACAATTACCGGCCGAGATAAACACATAGCTTCATTAATAGCTAGTCCCCAAGTTTCTGAATAGCTAGGTAGCACCACTAAATCTGCAATCGCATAAGTGCGAGGCATTAAGGATTGGTTTTGAAAGGGCGCAAAGTAAATATTTGCTTGTGCTGCTGCTTGAGATTTTAGCTCATTTTCCAGAATTCCCGCGCCCACAAATAGCAATGACACACGGTCAAGCTTGGCTTGTCGAAAAGCTTGTAGTAAATCTAACGGGCGTTTTACTGTATCAAATTTGCCTGCAAATAAAATTACTCCATGGTCTTGAGGAATACCAAGCTCTCGCTTCCAGATTATGGCTTGCTGCTTGGCTATTTCAGTTTGAGCAAAAAAGCGATCGTTATCAACTGCATGAGGCGAGAAAAATAAATTATTAGGAGATACGCCATGATATCGAAAGTAGTGATAATTAGCTTTTCCTACATAAAGGCAAGCATTAAAACGCTGATAAATTTGGGTAATAAACTGCTGACGTGCCCATGCTTTAATTCCAGTAGAAAGTACCAAACGATGGGAATCACCCCGAAATATTAATGGTGTTTGGCGAGAGTTCCAACTCCCTAGAAAGCGATAGATGCTGGCATAATTATAAAGCATTAACAGTACAGCATCAGGTTTGTAGGCTTTCACTTGCGAAACTAAAGAGGGATTTTGTAAGCCCCAAAAATGATTGACTCCAGGTTTAGAACTAACGTTGGGTACAAATTCATATTCATATCCATTTAATAAGGGAATGTCCCATTGCAAAGCTTGACCAAAGCCTACATCAACTTGCTTAGTAACCCCAAAATCCCAGAGATAAAATACTTTAATTGCTAAATTAGTAGTACTAGTTAGATAGCGAAACCAAGGCGCATAATACTGAATTGGATGAGAGGTAATAATTGCTAATTTTTGCATAACCGCACTACCATTAAACGAAAAACTTTATTTTCATTGTGAATTCAATATATGATTGGTAAAAAAATATTCAGTTAAATATAAATTCAGAATAATTTTGATTCAAAAATGCTGACTTATCTGATTAAAAAATCGTTCATATCAATTTTTTGATTTTTATATAAAAATTGCCAAAATATTTAGTAAAATCAACTGCCGAGCAACTCAGAACGATAAACGTGGTGTTTTGTAGGATTTCATAAACAGCACCGCAACGCCACCAAGAGAAATACTTGATTGGAATAATGAAGCAACATAAACCCCTGCACTATATTCAGTTTGGAAAGCTAAAGTCATGACAATAATCGCAAATAAATACTTAGCAGAAAGAACTGGTGCATTAATACTCCAGGAACTGACTTGACCATAGATTAGCCCAAGAATAACGGCCAGTCCTGCACAGCCAAATACACCAAAATTCGCATAAGATTCAGCTAATAGACCCCAACCAATTGTGGTACCAGCAGTTTGTTTACGAGTCTGCAAGCCATAGTGAATGTTGAGTATATAAGTACCCTCATGGGAAGCAATTTTATTACTATCTAGAAACCGGGGAATTAATAGCTGGGGCAAAATTGCATAGGTTGCTCCATAAAGGTAAGGTTTTTCTCCAGGACTTTTATTTTGTGTTAAAAGTAGCAGTTGAATAACACTAGAACGTTCTGCAAATGATTCTTTTTCTTTGGAGTCTTGAGCCGAAATACTATCATTTTTATTTCTAGTTAAATATTCCCAACTATAACCAGACCATTCGCTAAACCAAGCTGGATATTCCCAAGGTTGCACCTGAGTTTTATATTCTCCAAACCAGTATTTACCTCTCATATTATCTTTGCCGTAGTGCAGAAATGTCAGGCAAATGAGTACAATAACTATTGGCAACAATGGTACTTTTTTTCGTCCTATGATAAAAGCGAATGTAGCAATTACAAACTGAGAAGCTGCACTGATCAACAGTAAACCCACGCTGCCTGTTACCATTAATCCGGCTAAAAGACTTAAAAATAATTGAGACTGTTTTTTTGATAACTCTTTACTACCTGTACGATAGGCAAGTACAAAGATACCTAGTGCAGATAACCCCAGGATGACACCACGAACGATCGCAAATGTACCACGATCAAGAGCTAACCAACCAGCAGTACTACTGATATCAAATAAAAGATTAGCTACCAGAGCACATAAAAAAAACGGTACACCTCTACTACTGTTCAGTGCTAATTGTGATTTAGGTATTGGCGGTGCATATTTAACAAATTGGAACCAGATGAATGTTCCTAACAATAAAAAGCCTGTGACTGTGAAGCCAGCAAATAAATGGCTCTCTGGGGTGTACTTCACTACCGTAGGGTGTTTACTCACTAGGGGTAAACCATAAGTCCAAACAAATGTCAATGCAAATATGGGAAAAATAGGCATACCCAAGGCACTTCCCGCACACCAAAGGTATGAGGGCAACAATGCCGCGGCTGTAATCAGGATGGCGGCAGCACTACTAAGTACGGACTCACTACCAGTAAAAAATATTTCATAAACAAATAGTCCAAAGGCAGCAAGCCAAAATCCGTTAAGTAATTTTCGTTGTGTCCGACGAGCTAGGGCGGATGGAGAAAGAAACATTGACGGAGAGAATGAGTCAAAATCTCTGGTCATAATGGTTTGTGTTTGCTGGCAGTGGTGAGAGACTGGTCAAAAACGGCACATTGCTGACGAGTTATTTCCTTGGCTGTATAGGGACTAAATGCTTGCCAGTCAGTATCTGGCTGATAGCCCTTGGGTGTAGACAACAGCCATTGGAGTTGAGGTACTACCGTAGGTAATAAATCTTCAGGGCGATCGCCTGTTTTAAATGTTACCGCTTGACCTGCACGGCATTGATTGAGAATTTCGACTACAGAACTCTGTTGATGGAAAATGGCAAAAATTGGCTTGCGTGCCAGAATACACGGATAAAGCTTGGAAGCAGTGTAGCCGGAATCGTCGGAACCAATCAGTAAAATGCCGTCGCTATCTACCAGTGTTTGCAACGCTTCAAAATAAGGGATGCGGTGCGGATATTCCTCTACCAAATCAGCAATACCGCACTCTTGCGCGATGGGTTCTACAGTTTTCACTGCTCGATGATCGTTGGCGTAGCTGGTACCAACGAAGTGTAATTTCACCGATTCCCACAATTCAGGATTTTGACGCCGCTGTGATTGAATACCTAAAAATAAAATCCGTAGTGACAATGCCATATCATCACCACCCCGACCTACGTATACCCAATGACGTTTACCATCATGGGGGTCGAATATTTTTTGTTGAATATTTAAAGAAGAGAGTTGGTCAAAATCTGGCTCTGGAGCACCAAAAGGCAGTACTGTAAACTGTTCTGGCTGGAGGTATGGGTATCGTTGCTGTAAAGTTTTTGGATAAGCTGGTGAAACGCTAATAATATGACTAACTTTGCTAATTGCTCTGGGTTCAAAAATTTTTGCTTGGAGTTGATTAAATTTATACTTAAAATTTCCCCCTGGTGGAATCACTCCTGACCTTTCGTAGTAATCACCTAGCCAAGGGTCTTGAAAATCTAAAACATAAGGAATATGAAAACGCCGATACCATCTGACACCAAGTGCCATAGTGATAAACACGGTGGTGGAGAAGTAGATTAAATCAAATTTTTGTTCTTGGAGTAGGCGATCGCCTGCTTGGAGTAAATAAGGAAAACACCGCACTCCCAAATTGCCTAAACCAATTCTTTGAGTTTGTTGAACTGGTAAGGCTTTGATGTAATCAACTGGGATATGACGCGGAACCGTCTTTGCTAATAATGAGTCTTGAACACCTTCAACACAGTCGGGTCTGACCGTGAGAATATGAGGTTCCCAGCCGAATTTTTCAAAGTAGGGCAAAGACATTCTTACCCGTTGATGATCGGCTGCATTAATTGGTGGGAAATGGGGGCTGATGATTAAAACTTTGTGATTCACAGTTTGAGATTCTCATGACCGAGGTAGCATTTAAATCACCGAGCAGTTCCCATGATCACAAAAGAACCACCTTGTCTTAATTGCTGGACATAGGGAAGCAACTTTATCAGTGCTGGTAGTCCTAGAGTGCTTAACAGTAAAGCTCGTAATCGCTTATTAGAGATTCTATACACTTGTGCTGCTAATGACCTTTGGTTTGTGGCCTTGGTCATGACGCGTAGGTGTAGAGAAAGTTTGAGGTTGTCCCACGAAGGGGATTCAAAAATAGCAGGTTGGGGATAAAAGTTGGCATCGTGTAACACTCGTGACAAACTATCTGGTGTCCATTTATTCACATGGTTAGGTGGCATATCCGGACATCCCGTCAATTTTTCTTGGCGGATCATCGCCTCACCACTGGGGACAGAGATGAATAATCGTCCACCTGCACACAAAAGCTGACGACACTGAGCTAAAACTGAGCGAAAATCTGCAATATGTTCTAAAACTTGAAATAAGGTGACAACTTGGAATGTGCCAAATTCAGATTGGGGGATTGCTGACAAATCAGGAAAAACATGAATTCCTGCGGCTTTTAAAGGTTCTCTGGTGAGTTCACTACCTTCTACTGCATAGCGTTTCCATTGTGGCTCCAGACCTCGCAGGAACATTCCTGCACCCGCACCTATGTCAAGAATCTGCCCTTTTTCAAAAGGACTCAAAGCTTCACGAATAGCTAAATCATAGTCCCATCGCCAAGTTGGGTATCCCTGCTGTTCGTGAAGAATGCTGTAAAATTCTTCATCACCACCGACAAAGGGATAGGCAAAGGCAAATTGACACTCTTTACACTGTAAAATATTACACTCGTCACCTGACCATAACTTAGTGATGGATGCTTTGAGGCGGTGGTGACGAGTGGCGTTGCGAGTGATTGGGCAAAAATGGGTTGCTGCTTCGGAAGCAGTGTAACGATAAAGCGGTGGATCAGCGCAAAGTGTGCCGCAAACTGGACATTTAACTGCTGTAATGGTGGATGCTAAATTCATGCTTTTTGAGGAGCTTAGTTAATGCTATTTCAGCAAAAATAATCCGTTGGTGTATTCAGGAAACTTAGTAGCACAATAGAGCTTATCTTGAGCATCAAATAGATAACATTTGTAAGCGATGAGTAACGTTTGCTAAATCCAGTTTCCAAGGTATGCCAGAACCAGTTTTTACCCAACAAATACCTCTTGAAGAAATATAATTTCCAAAAATTAATTCGCAAATTCCGAATTTGCGGGGAAAATCCCAGAATTGTATCCAAGTTAAGAGTTTTGGTAGAGGAATTGTTGTTATGTCCATCATTTATTTAAAAGCTAGAAGACTTTGGTACAGTTGCTCATACTGCCCAACAATTACATCAGCAGAAAAACTCTGTTCAATACGTTGACGGCAATTATAACGGTGAATATTTGGTAATTGTTCAACCGCAGTTATTGCTTCTTGAATATTATTAATTAAATAACCATCAACGCCTTGACGGATAATTTCTGGTAATGCACCTCTAGGACAGGAAATGACGGGAGTACCACAGGCTAAAGCTTCAGCAAAAACAATACCAAAAGGTTCTTCCCATTCAATAGGGACAACCATTGCAGCGGCTTGACCTAATAGTTGATTTTTCTGCACATCGTTGACAGGGCCAACATATTCAATGCCATTTTTGTCTAGGTGCGGAACAATTTCATTTTGCCAGTATTCTCCTGCTTCTCCAGTTGTTATGTGGTTCCCAGCAATAATCAAGCGGCGTCCGGTTTTTTGAGCAATAGCGATCGCTGTATGTGCTCCTTTGATTCGTTCTATGCGACTGAGGAAAACTAAGGGAGCATCGGCTGCTACTGTGGGTTGAAAAGTGTATGTATCCAGTTCCACACAGTTATGAATTGCTCGCCATGCTCCCCCTGCTTTCTTCCCCAGACGACAAATGTAATCGCTACAACCAGTGAAGGAAAGAGAACCTTTTGCTAATCTGACGCCCCAGCTAGTGGTAAAGTAGCTCGGACCTCGTTGATAAGACATGATTTTCGGCAGGGGAGAACCGAGCAGCGGTAATAGATAAAATATGCGAGAAAAGCTGTGAACAACATCCGGTTGAAATTCTCGTACCGCTGACCATAAAGCGATCGTGTTTTGCAGTGCATCGAATTTGTTTTGCGATCGCTCACCACGCCAAGGAAAAAACTGAGCAGCTGGTGAGGTAGACTCAGGATGAGCAACTAGTCCCACGGTATGACCACGGGTTTGCAATTGTGTTACCAGTAAATCAACAATGCGCTCAATACCACCATATAGTTTTGGTGGCACTGGTAGTTCAGGATCGGCAGTGATAAGAATACGCATTTTAGGCTGATTTGGCGATAAATTGTTCCCATGCAGATAGATTTATATCTGCTAGACCTTTTTGTTCTATTGGCACTTGATTGTTGAGCACCAGCGCTTGAATTTGTGGAAGTAATTCTATGTAACGAGGAGGTTTAGTCAGCGGATGCAAAAGCCATGCTTGCTCAGATTTGAGATTTAGTCGCCAGCCTCCAGTCGCGCCTACTCGCTTGAAAAGCATAATTTCTGGTGATCTGGGATAGCCCCGATTTAAATATTTTACAGCCAATGTTTCTAGTAATAAACGACCTTGCAGAAGCGGTAAATAACTATCTAATTTTTCCCGATCTATTAAGAAACAGCGAGTGCTAAACCAATCATTACGCCAACCTCCCTCAACTGCAAATAAAGGTCTCTCTTCATGAGTACTTGGTGCATCAGGAAGCTTTTTTTCTGTGCTAAATGGTGGGCTAATTCTTGGGCTAGCAGCTACTGCTTGGGGATGTTTATCTATCAGATATTTAGCCTCCACTGACCAATCATAATTTGGTACTTGATAAAGCAGCATATCTGCATCGTAATGAATTAGATAGCGTGTGGTGGCTACTTCCAAACCAGCTAAATAAGACATGAGAGCGCAACCACCATAATCATGGGTTTCATTTACCCAATTATCCAAATACTTGCGAGACAGAATTGGCTGTAAAGAATTATGAGGATACAAATAAACAATTCGGTCTAGATAACCCTTAGCTTTTAATTCTTCGGCTATCAGCGAAATTTTTTCAACTCTGCGAGAGAATTCAGCTTCCGGAAAGCGACTATCTGGATCAACAATCTTGGTTTTTTGTGGACGACAACAATCAACTATGGCTAAAGTTTCATCTACATTTGTACGATGTGCCGTGACTAGGGCTGGGACTGTGAGATGAGCGTAGTTAATATCACCAGGTGAAAGATTAATCTGCAAAGTTACATTATGCATTAGACCACTCCGCTATAACTTGAGTAAAATATTCATCTGGGACGCGATTTAGATGCTTACCTTTAACATCTTTAATAACTGCACCCGAATTTAAGAGAAGATTGAGACAATCATTAGGGTTGCCAACTTCATTAAAATTTAAAGGATGCAATTCGATTACAAAATATAAATTTTCTAGATTTTTAATATCTTTGAGAAAATTCAACAATTTACTTTCAAAACCTTCGATGTCCATTTTTACAAGACATTTTTTTGACGAATATTCATTAAGCAATTTAGCAAAACTGATGGCTGATACTTTTCTTCCTGATTCGCTGATGTGACCTGTAACAGAACCACCTTCATCAAAAATTAAAACTCCATCTTTATCTGATACAGCAGCTTCAATAATGCTGACTCGATTAGCTAGATGATTGAGAGCAACGGATTTTTTCAACAAAGAAATAGCACGACAATTAGGATCAATGCAAACTGCCTTGATATTCGGATTACGAAGTAATACAGATAAACTCATAGCTCCAATATTTGAGCCAATATCAATTAGTACTTCGCAATTTTGAGAAAGTGATAGCAGCTTGTCTTGCACTTCACAGTCAAAACTTTCGTATCGCCGACTACCACTCCATGCCCAAGAATGTTCTACAGCATCAAGACAAATGACTCCTTGATGAAAAGGCTGTTGTACAATCAATCCTCGGAATATTTTTTTAGCTAGCGATCGCAGACTAGAAAATTTATGTAATATGGGGACAATTGCATCAAGTAACGTAAATTGTTTGAGGCTCATGATTATTTAATTTGCATTACAAAAGTGGATGGCGATTTTCAGAAGAATATCAATTTTTGCTTAACAGCTAAATTACTCTGCTCATTGATGTAGAAAAAAGATGGAAATAAGGTTTTTCACCCGCATCTTTTATTTGAAACTTAAATCGATAAACATGACCGCACTTTTTCAGCGACATTACTAAGAGTTGGCGCTGAGTTGACAATAGCGGCCATTTCTTTTTGAATATTCACAGCTACTTCAGTGTTTAACATTTTTAGAGCTAGTTCAGCTAAAGAATCTGGTGTTTCTGCTAACGGCAAATTTCCTTGATTCCAGCTATAACCACGACACCCTGCTGGGGTAGTAATTACGGGAATTTCCCAACCCAGAGAAATTGCTAATTTTGTGCTACAACCTCGTGAATAGCAAAAAAGTGGATGCACAAAACAACTCCATGTACTAGCCTCTTTTTCTAATTCTTCATTAGAAAGCCTTCCTAAATATTCGACAAAAGGAAATCGCTGGATAATAGTTTTCGCAACAGACTCCGGCCCACCCACAAGTCTTAAACAGACGTTACCAGAGGCTATCTTCTCTAACGCCTCCAAGAATAAAATTAAACCTTCTCTATTGGGAGTGTGGTCAATTGTGCCCACAAAACCTAATCGTGAAGAATCAGGATTCCAAGGTAAAGGATTAGCAGGAATGGTACGCGGTAACCAAGTAACATTTTTTGCTCCCAACCAATGTTCAATTTCAGTCTCAAAGGCAGAAAGGCAAAATACATAGTCAATGTATTGGCGATGTATGCATTCGGATACTAAGCTTTGGGCTAGGAATTCTAAATCACTTGATGTCACCTTCCCGAAAGCACTTTCGCCATTTTTCGTCCGCATAGCATGAAAAATATCAGTGCTTTCTAAGCCATGAGATAGCAAAATTATTTTACATTTTTCTCCAAGGTTTTCACGAAGATATTTTGCTATGGGTGCAGTATCTACCTGATTGAGAAAAATCCACTTTATATCTTTCTCTTTCACAAGAGAAACGACATTTTTTGCTAATTCCGTAGGTAGACGATATGTGTAAGGTTTTGGTTTTAGTTTACGTCTTAAACGAGTTAATATCCTGGTTTCAGGAGTGTACTTGAATAAGGAAATATCAAAACCAGCAGCTTCTAAAGTTCTTAGATACTCTTGCGTGCAAATTTGTACCCCACCCGGACTGTCTTTAAGATACGCAGCATCAGATACAAATAAGGCTGTAATGGGAAGTCGAGTTTTTTCTGTGGATGAAATATTCATCTTTTACTTATATTTATAACTATCGTTTCAAGAGATATATCAGTTTCTAGATTTGAAATTCTACTCTCCCTTATTTTTTAGCTCATCCAAAGATTTAAGTTTTACCACTCGTCAAATGATAATTCAATCGTTGGATAAATATTGATAGTTTCCAACCAACAGAAACCTTACCATAACCAGAACGATACAGTAGTGCTTGAATTTTCTTTGCTTTTTGCCAACCCATACAACTAGACATCAGTCGAAACCCTAATCCCCCTGAAGGCTTTAAGTTGGAACCACCAAATTGGTGAACTTTCCCTTCTGCTTTTTTCAAGAGGTCGGGGACAAGAGGATAAACTTCATAAATAAAACGTTGAAATACAGTTGCACAAGCATGGCGTGTACGCAAACTATCTTCGGTTGCTAACAGATTAGTTGTGCCCAAATCCAAAGACAAGAAAGCGGATTCCCAAGCTTTACGAGATTGTGAACCACTCAAACTATTCGTATTTCCAGACCTATAGTAAGTTTTAGCCCCTTGGCAAAACTTTACTCCTTGACTAGCTAAAACAACTCGACTGAAATAATCAAAATCATTAATCAAAGATAAATTTTCGTTCCAGGAACCTGCTCGTTCAGCAATTTTACGCGGAATTAGCCAAGCCGCACCATGCATCATGTAATGTCCTTCCCATAAACAAATGAGAAAGTCAACGGGTGACATATCAGCCCAAGGTGGTTGGGGAATAAATAAAGCTTCTTGAGGATATTTATAAAATCTTGACCATTCTCCCGATGCTACAAATTCTGAATTGCTATCACCTAATAGTTTAATTTGTCGCTCAATTTTGTCAGGAGCTAACAAATCATCAGCATCTAAATATTCAATAAAATCTCCTTGAGCAGCTAGAAAAGCGCGATTTTCAGTTGCGCTTTGTCCAACATTTTCTTGGTTAATAACTTTAACTTTAGATGATTCAAAACTTTTAGCAACTGCCAGAGTATTATCTTTTGAACCATCATTTACTAAAATAATTTCTATATTATTCCATGTCTGTGCTAGAGCAGATTCTACGGTTTCTGCTAGCCATTGTTCCGCGTTATAGCAAGGGATTAGGATAGAAACTAACGGTGTCATGCAGTTTTCTCCATAGACTTGAGTTGAGTATTTTGCAAAATATGTTTCCAGCCATAGCGAAAGTACCAAGGCTTAGAATTTGCTACGTAATGATGTAAAACTGCTTTGGGGTGAATTACCTCCTCTTTACTTGGCATAACGATGTAGTCTTTAGCTGGCGCGACTGCACAGGGTTTACCAGCCATCAGCATGGCAATTAAAGCTTGTTCCTGATAGTAATGAGTTTGTTCTCGTTCTATCAGAGTTTTACACCAATATTCCAACTGTTCCCAGTCAATATCTTCACTTTTTAAACCACAAATTCCAACGTTGAGGCGCTCAGATATTGCTGCTCCAGCTAGTTCCGTCATTAATTGCTCAGAATAACCATAAGCAGTTTCTACATCCACCATATGGCAAGGTTGTTGAGGATAATTGAGCCAATCAATGAGAAAATTTGGTGTTTGGAAAAACAGCATGTCTGAATCCAGCACCAACTTCCATCCTCTAGACCCTACATGCACATCTGTTAACTTACGAATATTAGGGTAATTTTGGCGGCGTTCTCGCAGATAAGGAAATTTACTTTCAGGAAGATTAGTTTCAATACAAGCATCAAGTTCAGGTTTTAAAAGTATTTTGGCATGAGGAAAAATTCTTTTGATTGCTTGACAATGATGTATGTTGAGCGAGCCGTCATCATAAATAATAGGACGAATTGAAAAGGGAGAATGTTGAGCAAAAGAGTAGGCACAAAAGCAAGTTTGATCCCAAAACTTTTTACCAGTTAAAAAGTAAATATCTAAAATTCGCTCTGAGGAAGATGTTGTCGGCAGATTATAAGCCTGCTTTTCCATCTGCTTACGAGTATAGGCATCCCATGCCATATTCGATATACCCCGACGTTCACATTCTTTGAGAAAACTTTTAGGTCTGAAATAGGCGTGATATGCAATCTTGCCGAACTGCCATTTTTTGGCAAGATTAAATAAAGAAGCTGGCATCGAAGTCAACAGCATACTATATGTTTAATGCTAGTTAATTTGAAACTATGGAAAGATTTTGAATTAAATTCTTTAATTCTGGAGGTGTCAGAGTTCTCACTGTTGAATAATCCGGTCGCCAATGCCGAAAAAACCAAGCAGCATTCTTTATGCCAATAATTTTAGCTAAAGTTTGAAAACTTCTCCCTCCCAGCGTTTGGATATTTCCTTTAGGTGCTTGCTTCCAGATATTAAGCAGGTGGCGTTCATATTCCCTACTGAAGTTTTTTGGTAAGGAACGATAGGAAGCAAAAGCAGACTCACCAACTTGTCTTCTAGCAGCCAAAGTTGATTCTTCGATTGGACAATTTTTCACGAATGACAACATTAAAATTAGAGCAGCAATCCCTAATTTTTCCCAGTGAGCAGTTAGTCTTTCTTGCTCATGTCGCAAATATAGACTCATGTAACCATCCACTTTAACAATTTTAGCCGGATAAATTATTAGGTTATAGTATAGCCAAACTTCCCCAATTGAACCAAATATTCTATGTTCTTGAATTAGTGGTTTTTTAAGAAATTGGGTTAAGTAATCTCTTCTATAAATAAGATTACTTGAACAAGGTTGCAGCTTTAAATACAATTCTGGAGCAGAATTAACAATTGGCAAGATTCGATTCGATTGTGGAGCCAACGAATTATCAGCATTGACATAGAGAGTTACTTCATCGGTATAACAAACATCTGCACCTGATTCGTTTAGTTTGGCCACTTGGGAAATCAGCTTATCTGGGTGAACCAAATCATCGGAATCAATAAACATCACATATTGTCCTTGTGCGTTCCACAAACCATTATTTTTGGCAATCACACATCCCTGATTCTCCTGTCGAATAAAACGCAAAGGCAAATTCAAGAACCCAGATAGTTCATTCTCCAGTGGATTACGGGAACCATCATCCACAATTATCACCTCAACATCAAGATGATGAATTGCTTGCTTGATACTTTCAAGAGTAGTTTTTAATAAATCAATGCGTTCGTAAGCTGGGATAACAATCGATAATTCTGTAAAATTGTCCATAAACTTAGTACCAGAATAATTGAACGTTAATCAAGTAAAATTTCATAAAAATCGCCCAAAACTATATCAAGTCTTGGGCAATAATTTTCCGAAGAAACTAAGTTGGTATAATTGTAATGCAAGTTACGTGAAACAAACTATTTAATCATAGCTATTTCCGACTCGAACTGACGATGAATCAAATTAGGATTAAATTCATTACGTGAAACAAACCGAGTTTGTTCTGACATTTTTTCCCAAGTTTGCTTTCTGGAAATTTGCAGTAATACTTCTAAAAGTTTTGTCTCATCCATTTCATTTAAATAACAAAGCCAATCGTGCTTAACTGCCCAATCTGACAATGCTGTATTAGATGGGGTTAGTATTAGCATTGGCATTCCTAGATTAGCAAATTCAATCAACTTACTTGGGAAGCTATTTAGCCAAGGAAACTCTTTATCTTGTTCAAAAGGATAACCTACTAAAATACAAGATGCGTTTTTGGCTAAAAAATCAAGAGCTTGATCATTTGTAGCTAGGGGTTCTTGAAATTGGATATTTGGACATTCTTTTAAGCTTTCCAGCGGCTCATCATTTTGAGAACTGGTGATTAAAATTAAAGTTCCTTTAATCTTTTCCAGAGTTTTAGCAATTCTTTTCAGAGTTACAGAAAACTTGGGATATATAGTGCCTGCGTAAGCAACAACTGGCTGTTTAAAGTTGTCCGACCAATCAATAAAATTTTGATTTCTTTCACTACCAATTGGCAGTAAAACACTTTGTTTGCGAGGATTGGACAATTTTATAGTTTCGCCAAGCCTAGCAGAAACTGGCCAGATTCTTGTTGATTGCTCTAAAATATTTTGTTTATATTTCCGAATTAAAGAGCGATTAGGGACAGGAGAAAATAACTCCCAATCATCATGAACAATTACTGATAAGGGAATATTCCAACTTTTAGATATAGCCGCTGCCAGTAAAGAGTAATAATCCCAAAGAACTGTTAATATTGCTGATGGTCTATCTTCCGAGAAAAGTTTATTGCATTCCCGTTTCCATAGATGAAGTCGTAGTTCAAGGGAACCAGGAATTTTCTCTCTCACAGGAGGCCACCACAAACGACGATCAGGTAAAGCAATGATTCTCCATGATTCAGGAAAGTTTGTATTCAGAGCTTTTTGCTCTGAAGAAACAACAGAAATTTTCCAATTTGAATCCTCAAGGCGCTGAAGATGTCTATATAAAATAGCTGAACCACTAAAGCTTTGTTTGGGAATAACTCCACCGATATATAAAATATGATTTTTGGGCGACATGCTGAAGATTATCTGTTTTTAGAATATGAATTCATTGAGAATGATTCAATTTTGAATTTGACAAGAAGCGTAATTTAACTTGTTACCTGCAGCTATTTCCAGAAACCGATAGCCAAAAGCTTGTACTTCATCAAAATTGACTTTTTTAGCAATTGCTTCTTGTTCTAAGTCAGGGCCTGGCTGTAAATTTTTCCACCAATCAGCTAAAATATCAGCTAAATTTTCAGGCGAGTTGCGATCAAAAAAGATGCTGTTGGGAGGATTCTGCTCAAAATGAACAGATAAGTCTGAAATCGCTATTTTCTTGCCAAAGCATCTGGCATCCTCAACAATAGTACTCCATCCCTCAAAAAGAGATGGTTGAATGACTGCTAATGAACGTCTGATTAACTGTATTTGATCAGTTTTGGGAATTAAACCCATCAGATAAACTTGGTTAGAAATCCCTAAGGTATGAATGGTTTGTAAAATCGTATCTGAATAATCAGGTTTACGGAAATCATAGATATGACCCGTACAAACAATAATCGGATATATAGAATTTTCTTGCAGAAGCTTTAAAGCCTTCAAGACAGTTAAATGGTTTTTGTGCTGCCAAAATTGATTGCTAATAATAAAAAAGCGATCTGGTAAATTGTAATGGAGTTGGGTTTTTAATGGGTCTTGTTCATACCACGTCGATTTGGGAAAACTTTTAAAAGGAAGAGTTACTGTTTTTTGAGTAGCTTTTGGAAAAAGCTCGTGAAAGTCGGATTCAGCAGTTTTACTGCTAAGAACAACTAGAGGTGCTTGTTGGGCAATTTTTGCAAAATATTGATCTGTTTCTTGAAGATGTGATTCGCTAAAAAAATGCGGCAAGTGTTTATGCTGAAAATCGGGTATCCAAGCAGCAGAACGAAGAGGTAGACGTGAATTATAATTTCCCAGATAAGGATAAATGAAATCAAACTTTTCTTGAGAAAAGAAATCACTCCATCTAGGGTTTTCTTGGTTGAATAATTTGCTAGTAACTTTCCAACGAATCCGATTTAGGAGTGTGATTGGCGGGAGATGGTCTTCTAGAAGATAAATAGTGTGTAGATAGGGAGAAATTTGATTGAGTAAGCTATCTTGTAGTTTTCCATCACAGATGAGGCAAAGCTCAAATGTTGAACGAACTTCCGTGGGTAAGCTACCCAATGCCAAAATAATATTTTTAATATATTCTGTGCCGCCAACCCAGCGAGGGTCGTCGTTAATAAATAATCCAATTTTTAGTGTTTTATTCATACACCTACTAGCTCCGCACGACACCAAGTAGCAAAAGTTTTGATTCCTTTTTCCAGAGATACAGTAGGAGTAAATCCTAAAGATTGTAGCTTGGAAATATCAGCCTGCCAGTTAAGGGGATTACCAACAGGAACAATACCATCGAAATTCAAAGTACAATTCAGTCCCAAAGCATCTATAGTTAATTTCGCTAATTCGTCAATATAAACTTCTCGACCATTGGCGAGGTTATAAACTTCTCCTTGCATTGGTGCAGATTCAGCGACGACATTTAAGGCTCTAGCAATGTCTAAAGCATGAATAAAGTCGCGGCTTTCTTTACCTGTACCTTGCAGTATTAACGATGATTCAGTAATTGCTTTTCTGCAAATATCCCAAAGTACTTGACGACGTAGACCAGGGCCATAGGCAGAAAAGATTCGCAAACTAGCAGTTGGTAAGTTATAAATTTTGGCAAATTCTAAACATAACTGCTCACATTGCAATTTATGAAAACCATAGGGAGATAGTGGACTACAAGACTGATTTTCAGCTACAGGTAGTGATTGTGGATTACCATAAATTGCAGCGCTCGACAGAAAAATAAATCGACAAGTCGGCGCATATAAATGTAGAGCGTTTAATAACTCAAAAGTTAGAACTGTGTTGGCATGAAAATCAGCACGAGGGTTTGTTACTGATAAACCCACAGAAGCCCGACCTGCACAATGAATACAAACTTGAGGAGAGGTTTCTTGAAGTAAAGTATTGAGGTTTCCATCTGGAAGTTGGAGACGGTGATAAGCTGTTAAATTAGATAATGGTGCATTTTCAGGTGGGGAATTATCTATGCCAAGAACTGACCAACCTTGCTCAAAAAAATGGCGGGCGACATAACGACCAATAAAGCCTGCTACACCCGTAATCAATACAGTTTTCATTAAAATACCTGAGATTATTATTTTATTGTGCAGCAATATCGCTTGTCTGTTTAACGAAACTGGCACACCTGTATTCTGCGTCCCAGAGGCTAATGGGACGTGTTGGGAGGTTTTCGCATACCAGTTTTAGTTATGCGTACGTTTTACTAACACTGCATCCATCAAGTCAAATAAGGCATCTTTTGCTTTCCCAAGGATAGTGTACACACCTGTGAGAAATTGTTTAAGCTTTTCTGATGTCATGGTCAAGCTGTGAAAATTTTTCCTTTTATCAGCATTGACCGATTTGCGGTTAGTTCAACATCGCTGACCGCTTTTTCTGTTCGCGCATTTTTCTGCTGTTCAGCTATGTCCTTTTTTTGACGATCTTTCTGCCAGTGTTATTTTTCCTGCAAACCCTATTTAGTCTAAACTCCAGTTCTTAAATGAACTTCTTTAATCTCCTTGCGAAGGATTTTATTTTCCATGCAGTGGCTATTATTTTCTTATTAAGTATCAATCTAACCCAAGGACTAGTTCTTTGGATTGAAGCAGCAAACCAAATATTGTGGTGTACATGATGCTCATAAAGAATTAAATTAAGAGAATCAATAAATCGATATTTAGGAGCTAAATCATAAAAAATATTCTCTGTCTGATCTTCCGCAAAAATATAAGAACCAAACACATCAGATTCATTTACATCCGGAAATTTAACGAATTCTTTCAAAACTTTTTCTGACGCGCTGAGTAAAGAGCCTGTGTCAACATCGCTAGATTTTAAACATATGGTTAACTGATTTACATAGGAGGCAATACTAGAGTGCACTACTTGCAATCCCCACTGCAAAGCTTTCGTATTCTCTTGAGAACGAAGTACAGGAGTAAAAACGCAATTCTGTTTTTCAAATCTGACTGTTCCGCCATGATCAGCCGCAACAAATAATTCTAACAACACTCTGTGACACAAACTATCTCGTTCTGAAGGAAAATCAACATCAGAGAAATAAGCAAATAAATTATCTTTTGGAAATGGCTTGAACCTTTTTGATAAACCAAAATAAAAACCCGATACTCCATCTGCTGGATAAATACCAGCTAAATTCAATAGCTGACTAAGAGAACGTTGTAATCTGCCATGCCAGCCAATATCAACAATCCCAAAAGGTATTGCATCTGCTAATCCTTCCTGCTGAAAATATCCAATGGCTTTTTTGCGATATGTTGCAGCTATCTCTATGATTAATTGAGTAACTTCCTGCTTTTCAAATATCTGTCTTAGCAATAACCTTTGCTGATTATCAAGGTTTTTATTCCAAAATTCTTTAGATAAACCTTTTTGGGCTAAAGTATCTTCTATTTGTTCAGGATTTAAGTTAACACGCTCACAAACAGAATGTACTGATAAAAATTGAGTTGGATCAAATATCCAATCAAGTTCAGTTTCACCAATTTCGGTAATTGCTGGGAAATGCCATGCTTGGCGAGAGCCATACAAATATCGGCACTCAATAGAGTAATTCCAATTCTCGCAAATAATGTTAGCTATCTTCAGTAAAATTTGCCCGTCCCTAGCAACGAAATATAGTCTCTGAATTCCTTTTGTTTGCGCTTCTGATAAGCACCAATGAACAAAACCAAACAGAACAGGAGCGATGACATTGGCTGAGGTATCCCAAATAACACGATTATGAAAATTAGTTTCTGGATTTTGGAGACGACAGAGGCGACTTGTACCTGCTAAAAGAGAACGAAACTTCAACGGCAGATCTTCAGAGCTTGCTAAAATTTGCTCGTAGCGATTAAGCTGAGTTTCATTAAAATGTTGAGCCTGAATGCCAAGCTTTTTAGGCATCTTTACATCTGAATAATTGTTATCGCCAAGATGTATTAACTGAGAAGCTTTAATTCCTTCTTTATTTAAACAAACTTCAAATAATTTTCCTGAGGCTTTATTAATATTAAACTCTGAGGAAACATATAGCGTATCTCCTTCTTGCCATATATTATGATGTTTGAGAAAACGCTGAATCACGTTTGATGGCAGATACATATCAGAAAGATAGATAACTCGCTGACCATCTTGGTGAAGATTTTGAATCTTTTGCTGAATTGCTCGAACAGGATAAAGACTAGCAAATTCTAATTCAACTTCCGCATTCATCGACTGTTCTATTTCAGTGTCAGACCAGCCTAAAGTCTGGGCAATTACTTCATAAATTTGTGCTAGAGTTACTTCACTAGAAACACTTTTACTTCTTGCTTCTCTTTCTGCTGATTCTCTGAGATTTTTCCACTTTTGCGTAGATATTTTTATCAGTTCAGCTTGCAAGAGTATAGAACCCAATTCCAAAAATAAATCAGTTGGTCTTGCCCATTTACGAATCAAAACTGTATCAAACACATCAAAGGAGTTAATATTCATAAATACTTAATTTTTGTGGCTAATGTTTAAATATATCAGAGTGCTATTTTTGGTAGTAAATGCAACCAATTTCAAGCAGTTATGCTTGTATAAAAAACTAATAAATTCTTGTAACAATAGGTTCTTTGAAGCGAATTGATCCCCATGCTGGAGACCAAAATGATAGGGTTCCATCTATTCCTTCAGGTGGCATTACCTCGAAGTGTAAAACATCAAAGATAATATCAAACTCTATGCGTCCTTGTTTGTCGTTGCCCTTTCCCGTTGCGAAATTACAGTAGTAAATCCCAGTCGCTAAACGTAAATCTCTCAAAACTAGCCGATAAGTTCCAATCTCCCCTTGCTGCAAGGATTGTCCCTCTTCACTGAAAAAGTTACCAATCGGAGTTCCGTCAACACGACACAAGGTCATACTAAAGCGAAATTTATCAATACTCTCATTTCCACGAACAGTAATTTTCAGATATATATCTGCATCCGCAGGAACTAGTTTAGTAGGGCAATTCTCAAGTTCTAGGGTTAAAAACTCTACTTGGCGATTTAAATCTGGAAACCGTCGAGGTAAAACTTCCGCATTATAAATGTGAGTAGATCGATCAACCGAAGAATTAAAATACTTTTCAATGGCAGTAGTTGTATCTTTAATAGTTAATATTTTACCTTTCTCTAACACAACTCCTGTATTTGTTAATTGTTGTACTGCTGTCATATTATGACTTACAAATAATACTGTTCTACCTTCACGAGTGGAAACATCTTCCATCTTCCCCAAACATTTTTTCTGAAACTGAGCATCCCCCACCGCCAAAACTTCGTCCACAATCAAAATCTCCGGCTCCAAATGCGCCGCCACCGCAAACGCCAACCGCACATACATCCCCGAAGAATACCGCTTCACGGGCGTATCCAAAAACTTCTCCACCTCAGCAAACGCCACAATTTCATCAAACTTGCGTTTAATCTCCTCCCTACTCATCCCCAAAATTGCACCATTGAGATAGATATTTTCTCTCCCAGTCAACTCTGGATGAAATCCTGTCCCCACTTCCAACAAACTAGCAACTCTTCCCTTAATTTTGATGCTGCCTTTTGTTGGTTCTGTAATGCGGCTTAAAATCTTTAATAGTGTTGATTTACCCGCACCATTGCGCCCAATAATGCCTACTCTATCACCTTCCTTAATCTCAAAAGATACATCGTTGAGCGCCCAAAATTCTTCTTGATTATGTTGACTTTTACCCTTACTATTTTGAACCGCATTAACTAATCCTTTAGCTCTATTAGCAATTACATCACGCAGTGCAGTATAACGTTCTTGTTGCTGATGCCCAAGAATATATTTCTTACCTAAGTTTTCAACTTTAATAACAGTATCAGACATTTGTTTTTGAGTTCTCAGTTTACTAATAAAAATTGAATTTAACTTCCTAAATTACATTAGCAAAATCTACCTCCGTATTGTCTCTTGGTTTTTTTCAAAAATCAAATATGATTCCTATATCAGAATTACTTCTCCAGAGTTTTCAAAACCGTGGATTAAATACTTACTTGTTATTTGCTCTGCATCTCCATCTAAATTAACCTGACCTTGTACACAGCATCTGATTAAATTACATCAGCAAATGTCCGTTCCATCTTCCGAAAATACCAAATACCACTGAAAAGTAATAAGATTACTAGTCCTAAAGATAAGATAAAACCGGGTAAATATAACTGTGCTGACTCGCTACCCAAGATTGCCCAACGAAAACCATCAATCACCCCTACCATCGGGTTTAAAGAGTAGAGAAATCGCCACTGTTCCGGAACAATATTACTGCTAAATCCTACGGGTGAAATGTATAGACCAAACTGGGTAATAAACGGCACGATATAACGAAAATCTCGATATTTCACATTTAAAGAAGCTAACCATAGTCCTGCTCCCATAGAAGCAGCAAAGGCAATAGCGATAAATATAGGCAATGTGATAATCCGCCAACTAGGAACAAAGTTATACCATGCCATTAATCCTAACAAAATCATTCCCGAAATTAAAAAGTCTACAAAACTAACTACTACTGCACTGGTGGGCACAATCAACCGAGGAAAATACACTTTTGAGATTAAATTGGCATTACCAATTAAACTGTTACTGCACTCGGTCAGGGAGTTAGAAAAGAACTGCCAAGGTAACATGGCTGAAAAAACTAGAATTGGATAGGGCGCGCCTGGAGATGACAATTTTGCTAGCTGTCCAAATACTACGGAAAACACTACCATTGTTAAAAATGGACGAATCAGTGCCCAAGCAATACCGACTGCTGTTTGCTTATACCGCACTAATATATCTCGCCATGCTAGGAAGTAAAATAACTCCCGATAGTGCCATAAATCATGCCAATATTGTTTTTCTGTACGTCCGGCTTCAATCACCAGTTCGGATTGAGAAATGGTGTTCTTCATATTATTTATACTTTATTGAATAAGTTAATTTTGTTTCTATTATTAAGCGATCGCTCAATTTTTGCTCTATCTTTTTTCAAAGATTTTCTGGCTCAATACCCGCTGCTCTCAATTGTTCAGCTAATCGTTCTGCTCTGGCTCGTTCTTGTTGCAATTGTAGATTTGTCTCGTCTACTCTCGCCCGCTCTTGTTGCAATTGTAGATTTGTCTCGTCTACTCTCGCCCGTTCTTTTTCTAGAGACTCTTGTGAAGTTGATACCCATTTACCATCAGTATCATACCAACGCAACCATAACCGCTCAATACCTTGATAATTGCCGTACCATAGTCCCAAACCCAGGTCTAGACTTGGCATCCATACTTTGAGAGTATCTAGGCTGATTTCACCATAGCGATCGGCAATTAATTGAAATGCTCGCAACTTATCTGTATAACGATCAAAAATAATATAGTAGGGAATACGTAAAATTTGCTCATAAACTTGCCATTTTGTGGGCGGCTGATTGACATCTCTGAGTGTATCGCCCAAATCTTCCTTCTCCGTCCCTGGAGAAAGTAACTCTACCACAACAAATGGATTTACTCCTTCCTGCCAAACTACGTAGCTTAAGCGTAAATCTTGCTGCTCATACAACCTAGGAACACCGACAACCGCAAACCAATCGGGGCGCTTGTACCAGAGGGGATGACGCGGATCGTAGTATAGATTCAAATCAGTGGCTACAAAAACTTGCTCTGCTGAGTAAGCTGGTGGATAAAAAGTTTCCCGCAATAGTTGTGGTTGTAAGATGTGAAATTCATCAGGCAAGCCGGGTTCCTCAGGATCTTCGCTAGAAAGATCATACATGGTAGGCAGACATTCTTTTGGGGGAAGGGGCGGATCGGTTTGGTACATGGCGTTGATACATAGCCTGTCAGTTATAGGTTAACTGATCGGCGTTGTTTGTGGAGGACGGTGATTCGCTTCTGACATACCCACAAAATGATTAAGTGATAAACCGAAAATCTCTGACGCCTTGAAAGTCCACCATTTTAGCTTGTCTGCGAGTAAACTCACCTACGGAAGGATTCCCATTGGGTTGAATAACTCCTGTTGCTTGCTGCCAAAGTTCGGGTGGAGCTGGTGATAATTCATACTTTGATTCTTGCCTACTGACATGATACCATTTCGTGGCTTGACATTCTTGACACCAAAAAGCTTCTAACCATTCTCCATCTAATGGAACTGTAGTTTTTGCTGCTACTAACATCAGCGCGTCTTTGCGATTAATTCCCCGCTGCTGTAGCTGTCCTGCTTTGTCAGCGTACAACGTATATTTTTGGCTCATACTTTCGAGATAGCAGCCATGTATGGGACAGTATATGGCTCTTCGCTTTGAGCGTTTGCGATTTCGATCGCACCTTCTTTGCACTTCGGCCTCCTGTATTAGTGAATCCAGAACGGATTACGAGAAGGTTGCGTTAGAGAGACTGAGATCAAAAAGACCATCTAAGCCCAACTCCTTTATCAACGGTGAATTATTTAATTTCAAAGGTAAAAATTTGGAACCCTGGTGATGTTTGACGAATAGGTGCTGATAGTTTGGATAACTAATCAGGTAAATATCCCTATTTTTCAACAATATATGAAGAAAAGCTTAGTCTGTATCATCTTTACTTGGAATTGCGTGAGCCAAGAATCTAATATTAGGTATCATCATGGCATTCAAAATACCTAGATAATAGCTTGGTGGAGCACCTTTAGATATTCTTTGGCTATGATTTCTGGAGTAAAGTTTGACTCCAGATACTGACGAGATGCTTCACCCATTTGTTCCGCTAATTCGCGATCGCTGTGGAGTTTACGGATAAATTCAGCCAAACCATGACTGTCTCCGTTTTCAAAACTAGCACCGCACTCTGCATCTGCGATCAGCTGTTTCAAGTATGAATATTCAGAACAAATTACCGCTACTGGTCTACCAGTTGCTAAAGCTGGGTAAAGCTTACTAGGCGCTACTAAACTATCCATACCAGCTTCGACGCTCACTAGAGATAAATCGCAAGCTGTGAGGGAATAGGGCAACACTTCTTTATCTTGATAGGGTAAGAAGAGGAAGTTATTGAGTTTTAAGCGGTTTACCTCCTGGATAAAGCTTTTTTGTTTTGGCCCACCGCCGATGCAGACAAATTGAATTGGCTCATCTTGCAGTTGCTTGGCTGTTTCGAGAATGGTATCCATGTCATGACACCGCCCCATGTTACCAGAATAGAGTACGGTAAATTTGTTGACCAAGTTATGTTTCTTGGCAAACCAGTTATCTCTTTTGGCGATGGGCCTGATCAAATCAGGATCTCCCCAACTGTGAATCACCGTAACTTTATCAGCAATCTCTGGACAATTAGCGATGACTCGCTGTTTCATCGCTGGACTCAGAACGATGATTCCTTGAGATTTTTGCCAAATCTTTTTGTTGATTCCCCGCCAAAAGCGCGCCAGCCAGTGCTTGTGAGGAATTACCCCCAGGGCGATCGCAATATCTGGATAAATGTCATAAATTAAGCAAACATAGGACACCTTAAAACACAGGTGAACTAGATAGCCAACAATTGGTAAAAATGGCGGAGCCGAAGTTAGTAAAAAGACATTGTGACGACGGCAATTTTTTACTAAATGAAGGATAGCGCGTAATGTAAACAGGATGCCATTGATGGCTTTACCCCGAACTCGTCCCTTCCAAAGACTAGCACTGCGCGATCGTCTAATACGAATTCTACCTAGTTGTTCTACTACGGGAGCGCTAGAAACCCCAAATGCATAACCAGGTTGACCAGTAAATACCTCAATACTTGCTCCTTGCTGCTCTAAGTGTCTCACCAACTCTTCAATTAACTGCCCTGTGGCGGCGTAATCCGGAGGAAAAAACTCAGTAATCACCGATAATTTCAGTAACTGGTCATACCAAGCTTTACTGACTTCCCGCGATTGACGGGGAGAAGCAGATGAGAATGCAGCAGTGGGAAAACTTTCTATCTGGGGACGTTTTTCAGTCTTGATACCTGCTTTACTACTGGTAAGTAATTTAGTATCATTTTCCATAAACCACTGATTCCCCTTTTCCTGAGTTATGGATGTCGTCGGCAAAAATTGATTCAGCCATTCACTGAATGTCATAGCTTGTATGATCCTGTAAGAATATTTTTAGACGTACAGATGAATTAGACAGCCGTTATTTGGACAAATTTTTTTGCCCCATCTGGTTAGTAGATGTAATTCATTTGTCTTCGTCTGTGTTTGAGCTAATTACTTGGGTGCAGTTGGGTGCTGTGGAACTTGATCTCAATTACCAAACCTGCATCTAACGCCTATTTGCAGGGAGTAGTCATCAGAAATAAACTTAAAACCTAAAAAACTTTTACCTATGTTGGCACGCAGATAAGCAAGTTAAAAGCGATAGTTTAACTTGATTTTTTCCACATTCATTTAGTCTACATATATGAGTTTAAATATCGTTTAATGTCATCGATATTAACAACAAAAAAACTCATGTATGCTCACAAGAAATTGGCGCAACCTTTGTTCCGTAAAACTTGTGAAGATTATTTTCAGGTAAAAATCTATGCAAATAATCTCAAGTTTGCAGTCGTGATGCCGATATAGACAAACTGAATGGTCACTAGAAATTATCAGCATTGATCGCAGTTTTTAGGTCTGCTCACAAATCTGAAGCTGATGGTAGTTACAGCACCTTTAGTATATTTAGTTTGTGTTACGCAAATTAATGGTAGTTACAGCACTGGTATTATATTTAATCTTTTATGACATCGTTATTAGTATTCGTCTCTTACTTTTGGTAGACTTAATCAAGTAAGCTCTGACTAGAAAAAACGCAGCAGGCAATGCACCAAATTTGTCATAACAGAGCGTACTTAAGTGAGACGAAAATAACGACGCTAAAATCCCTGGTAGAAGACTATCCAAACCGTACCTAAGGGTAACGAATTAGATGAGTAGGTTTAATTTCAATGTTTGCTCACATGTCTTAATTTACACCACTTAAGCATACAAAGTCAGGTTTGTTTTGATAAAAAACGTTAATTTCACATAAACTTTATAAAAAAATCTGATATGTGTAGCGGCTTTTTGGAGATGGTTACAGCGGCAAAGCAATTGTAAATCCTTACTCCAGAACCTTATCAGCTTGTAGAATTAGCTGGATGAATGCTGTCAATAACGGTAATCTTACTTGCGTGACGAACTTGATGGTTAACAAAAATTTTACACTTAGATATTAATATTTCGTTAAATACTCTTTAACCATGTGCAATAAAACGTATACTATGATGTAATAGCACTTATAGTGTGTACCCAAACAAGGTTGTGATTTACCTTTGTCAGGGTAAGTACTATGTATCCAGACAAAGAGAGTTTTTACCTACCCGTTACGCAAGACCCAAGTTTGTTCACAGTCAACAAATAAACATAACCAGCACAAAGCTTTGTAGGAGTTGTGCGGGTCAACCTGTAACCAAAATTAACGCAGCAGGTATTTAAGGTTGATTCTACACAAAGCAGCAGAATTGCGATTAGTAATCTTCACATCGAAGAGTGAAATAATGTCATTCATTGTCCCGTGCTCTGTCACTACCGTATAAACCTAGAAAAATTTCTGAAAAGCTACAGAGAGGCCTGTATATCCAAAATGGACAGTTTGGAAATTACCTAAATTTAAGTACTGGAAATTATACTGCCTACCACTCAATGAGGATGGCGATAGTCAGGCTTAGATTGCTCCAAGGTGTTACATAAATTGTTTTTATTTACCCCAAAACGAATAAAAAATGGAGAATTATTCTATTCAACCCTTAAATTCCCCCCAGAATACCATAACTGCGCCTCAATCTGTACCACTGCAAGCTTTTTCAGGGTTTGAGGAAGAAGGTGCTGGTTGGGACATACGTCAATTTCTAGGTGCTTTACAACGACGAGCACTGGTGATTGCAGGAATAGCAAGCATTGTCATGGGTGGTGTTACTTACACAACACTCCAGGAAAAATCTGTATATCAAGGAAGTTTTCAGATTTTAGTAGAACCAGTTGATGACGATGCTAGCTTGGGAAAAGTTAATGTAGACAACCCCAACCCAAATAAACTAACTCTAGACTATGAGAGTCAGATTCAGATTCTCAAGAGTCCTGAACTGATGAATGGAATCGTCAAGGATTTAAGAGTTTTATATTCAGATATCACCTATGATTCGCTTGTGCAATCATTAACTATTAGTCGGTTAGGTGAAACTAAAATTATACAAGTTAGCTATGCCAGTTATGATCGCAGTCGGATTAAAGTAGTCCTAGATAAAATTGCTAAGTCTTACCTAGACTATAGCTTAGAGAAAAGGAAAACCAAGTTACGCCAAGGTGTTAAATTTGTTGATCAACAACTACCCACTATTAGAAATAGGGTAGATCGGTTGCAAAAGGAATTACAAATATTCCGACAAAGATATGACTTTATTACTCCAGAAAATGAAGCCTCGGAGATTTCTAGCAAATTCAGCAATTTATCTAGTCAAAGAACCACACTCAATCAGCAGTTAGCCGTATCTCGTGATGTTTTTACTAACTTAAGCGCAGACCAAGGAAAATTAGCAGCACTGAATGCTTCACCTGCGTATCAACAAATGATTACCCAGTTGCGGCAAATAGAGGTGCAGATTTCTGGAGAATTAGCTCGGTTTCAACCAGATAATCCTACCATCCAAACTTTAGAAGAAAAAAGACAGAACATCTTGCCTTTAATAGCACAAGAAGAGCGACGGGTGCTGGGGATAAAATACGCTGAGGCGGCGAATCAAATTCAAACTCTAGATGCACAGAGCCAAGAACTTGCTAAGGATGAAAAACTAGTTGAACAAAGAGCTAAGTTATTACCGATTCTTACTAGAAGATATACAGAACTCCAGCGAGATTTAGGAATTGCAACTGACAGTCTTAATCGGTTTTTAAGTACTCGTGAAAATCTCCTAATTAAAGTAGCTCAAACAGAACTACCTTGGGAGTTAGTTAAAGCAGCAGTGCAACCCAATGCACCAGTATCACCAAATATTCCTCAGAATTTGACTCTAGGATTTGCCGCTAGTTTGATTTTAGGAATTGGTGTGGCTTTACTGCTAGAAAAAACTGACAATACATACCATGCTGTTGGCAGTTTAAAAGATAATATTAGGCTACCAATATTAGGTATTCTGCCTTTTGATAAGAAGCTGCAAAATAGTCAACATCATCTCGCAGTCGTGGCTGGAGAGAAACAAATAGCGGCGGGAGATGAGCCTCGCCAAAACATTTTTAATCGTCAGTTTGGGAGTGCTAGAAGCACTGGTAGAGGCAAATTTTGGGAAGCTTTACAGGTACTTTATACGAATATTCAACTACTTAATTTTGAGCGTCCAATTCGCTCTTTAGTTGTGAGTTCGCCACTTCCAGGAGACGGTAAATCGACGGTAGCATTCCAATTAGCTCAAACAGCTACAGCAATGGGTAAACGAGTACTGCTGGTAGATGCGGATTTGCGCCGACCACAATTGCATAACCTCTCAGAGTTAAATAATGTGCAAGGTTTGAGTAGTGTAATTTCAACTAATCTACCTGTAGACCAAGTGATTCAAGAAGTACCGGGAACGAGCGGTTTGTCGGTAATTACGGCTGGCCCAATATTACCAGATCCCGCAAGATTACTCGCATCAGAAAAGATGAAACAACTGATGGCTCATTTCCATCAAAACTTTGATTTGGTGATTTATGATGTTCCCTGCTTAGTAGGAATAGTTGATGCGAGATTAGTAGCACCACATACTGATGGGATAGTGTTAGTGGTGAGGCTGGACAAGACAGATAAATCTGGGTTGATAGAAGCTCAAGACAGCTTGAGAATTTCGCCAACGAATGTTTTAGGTATTATTGCCAATGGAGATAAAGGTAAACTTAATGATGTTAGTTATTCCCATAGTTCTCATGGATAGAGAGAGTGGTTGTTAAGGATTGTAGAAATATCTTTTGGGGTGTAGAGACGTGGCTTTTGCTTCGTCTCTATTTTTCATTTGTTACTAAATTTATTTCTCTTTTAGCGTCCAAACACCTTGATCCCAATCTGTATCTGATGGGGCTGATTGCATCCAGTACTGACAGCGGTGCAAATGTAAAAGCGCGGCTTGATCTGTATTGTCAATAGCTAAAACTTTAGCAAACTCATTTCTAGCTGAACTAAATTGACGATTGAGGTAATATTCTCGTCCTTGATGATAATGTTCAATCATTTCTAGTTTTTGACTACTAATAATATCCGTACGTAATCCCAGGAGTTCATAGATGGCTACTGGCTCATTTCTACCTTTGACGCGAATGTAATCGAGTTCTCTAGACCAAATATTTTCTTGGCATAGTTTATGGGTATTTTCGCTAATAATAATGTCGCAGCCATACTGTTTGCTGACACTTTCTAGGCGAGAACCAAGGTTAACACCATCACCAATGGCGGTAAATTCCATGCGTTTACTCGAACCAATATTACCGCTGATGACGACATCGGAATTAATGCCGATACCGATGTTAATTTTAGGCTTATTAGCTGCGTAGCGACGGTTATTAAATTCTTGTAAGCGATGGCGCATTTCTAAAGATGTTTGTACGGCCATCCAAGCGTGTCCTTCTAAAGGGAGGGGGGAACCAAAGACGGCCATAATAGCATCACCGATATATTTATCGAGGGTACCTTTATGTTTAAAAACTGCTTCTACCATTGATTCAAAATATTCGTTGAGCATACTCACCACTTCTTCTGCTTCGAGATTTTCGGTGAGGGTGGTATAGCCACGAATATCAGAAAATAAGATGGAAACTTCTTTGCGATCGCCTCCTAATTTCGCATCATCTAATTTCAATAATTCTTCTGCTAATTCTTGGGTCATGTAGCGATACATTGTACTTTTGAGACGTTTTTCATCGCTAATATCTTCCATGACAACTAGTGCGCCACGGACTTGTTGTTGATTGCTGGCGTCAGCAATGGTGTTAATTGATAAATTAATACTATGTTGTTCTGTACCTGTGGTAATGAGTGTGCGATCGGGATAATATTGCTGACGGCATTTGATATCATTTGCTTGTAAAGCATTTTGACACCATTTACTAAAGTCGCCTTCTTTTATATCTATGATGTTATTAATTAATTTACCTTCTAAACGATCATCTTCTTTTAAACCTAATAACCGTTTGGCGCTTTCGTTAGCCGCAATTACTAAACCTGCTTGATCTGTAGAAATTACGCCATTAGAAAGACTACGCAACATATCGCGCTGTAGTTGTTCTTGTTGCTTAACTGTGGCAAACAATTGTGCGTTTTGTAATGCTACTCCAGCTTGGATATTAAAAGCTTCCATAAACTCTTCGTCGTTGTGATCAAAACTAGCTTGGAAGCATTCAGGAGCTTTTGGCCAATGGACGGGATTATAAGCCGGAAAATTCCCTGATTTCTTTTTATTAACTAACTGAGTGACGCCGATTAATTGTTGATCGGCGTTGAATACCGGCATACAAAGTAAACTACAAGTGCGATAGCCATTTTGTTGGTCAAGTTGTTTAGCTGTATCCGAATCTGGATGCTCATATAAATCAAAAGGTATATTTAATTTTTTACCGGATACTGCTACTTTACCAGCAAAGCCTTTACCGATGGGAATGCGTAATTCTTTAGTAACACCGTTATCTGGGGTAATTTTTGTCCATAATTCGTGACGATCGCTATCTATCAACCAGAGGGTACTGCGATCGGCGCTCATTAATTCTTTGGCTTCATCCATTACCCGTTTGAGGGTATCTTCTAAATCAAGACTACTTTGGGATAGTGACTTAATTGCTTTCATCAACGCTGCGGCTGCTCTTTGCTTTTGCGTGGCTGCATAAAAGGAGCGAGATGATTCTAAAATTAGGCGAATGGAAGGAGCAAATTCTTGAAATAATTGCTCATCGGCTTTAGTAAAACCGGATTGATCAACGCGATCGCTAATGGGATCATGAGGATTATGGACAGCTTTTAATTTATTTAATAGTTGTACTACGGCTACTAATTGCCCATGTTCATTTAACAATGGTAAAGCTAACATTGTATAGGTACGATAGCCAGTAATTTTTTCTTGTGCTTGAGCAAATACTGACCGAGAATCTTGATAAAAATCGTAGGGAATATTAATTACTTGTTTAAAAGTGGCGACTTCTCCCGCAATTCCTTTATCGGCGGGGATGCGAATTTCTAAAGAGCGATCGCCTTCTGTTTCTGCTAATATTGACCACAGTTCTTGTTTAGCTTCATCTAATAGAAATATCGTCGTGCGGTCTGCACCTAATAGCTCTCCCGTTTTCAGAGTAATTGAGTGTAACATCTCTTCCAGGATGGTTTCAAAACCCTGAGAATCTAACATTGACAGAGTTTGATGAACAATATGTAATTTTTGTTCAACTTCCTGAACAACCTGTTTAAAGGTATCCTGAGTTAGGGGAGCCAGAAAGGAAGAGATAGTTCCTTTTTTGGTAGCAAGAGCGCCCACAGGGGGAGAACTTTGTGGCCAATAGTTGTTTTCTTGCTTGTGAACACCAATAATCAGATCGGTAGTCTCATCAAAACTACGTTGATGCAATGACATAATTAGCTTCTGGTATAAGAGGATGAGATTTTGGTAATGTTATCTACGTGTGGCTGCAAGCAACGGTCAATTGCCATTATCCACTATCCAGCCCATTCTTAGTAGCATTCGTCACTGTAGAGCGCGTTCAGGATAAAAGTTGAAACTACTACCTCTCAAAGAGAGTGCTAGCACCCCGCGCCTAGTTCCACAAAGTTGTGAAATTATGTGCTTAATTGGTTTGGCGATCGCTAAAAGAGCATAAAATTCCAAAGTCTGCCGTCAAATAGCAGCCTTATAGAGATTGAGAGAGGTATTTATGAGCTGGGTTAAGGTGCTTTCCCAAGAGGAATTACCGCCTAATGAACGCAAGGTGGTGAAAGTTGAACAGCGTAATATTCTGCTGGTTCACCATAACAACAAAATTTATGCTGTGGAAAATTCCTGTCCCCACATGAAGCTACCCTTAAAGAAGGGCAAAATCACTGATAATGGGGCGATCGTTTGTCCATTTCATCGTAGCGCTTTTGATTTAGCTACTGGTAGTCCTACGGAATGGATTACCTTTCCTCCCGGTGTTAACAAAGTGCTGGGTTTGATTTCCCAAGAAAAAGCTTTACCTGTTTTTACTACCCGTGTAGAGGAAGGAAGTATTTGGGTAGAGTTGTAATTATTTGTTGAGTCTTTGTTGTGGGATGAAAGATGAGGAATTTTGCTCCTAATCTTTCATCTTTTTTTAATGCGATCGCTCTCTATTTGTGTTGGGTTACACCAATTTAAACGTGAGGGCACAACATTGTTGTGCCCCTACCTATCTGTGGCATTCTTTTTTCAAATCGGTATTACACTGTGATTTAAACCAACAATCAAAACAAAAACCCTCACTCCTATCAAATAAGAGCAAGGGTCAAGAATAACGGATAAATCTATACTCTTGCGGGTAAAGATAATCGTGCTGGTTGCTCTAATTTATGACCGACATTTTGATTAATTTCTTCCCCTGCTAACAAATCTCGAATTAATTTTGTCACGGCTTTTTGTACTAGGCGATTGGTAATTTGTTGACCTAAACGCTGGACATCAGGATTGAATAATAACTGGGCGATTTGGGGCGCTAGCTGGGCTGGATCAAAGCCACGAGTTTCTCTGAGAATGCTGGAAATACGTTTAATATGTTCTAAGGTTTGTTGTTGTTCGATTGATGCGGCTGGGGTTTCGTTGACTGCTGTTAAACCTACTCTTTCTCGCAACAAATAAGTGAAGTTATGCAAAACGTTTTTACCTAAAGCATTTAATCCGTTGACTAATTCATCTACTAATTTGTCACGAATAAATGCGCCTCGTTCCGAAGCAAGAAAATCTACGCCTTGATTCACAACTAAGTTTAAGTCGTAGTCTTCATTGCTGCGCGCATTGCGTAATAAGTTTTCTAAACGATTCCAGCGGAATTTTCCATCTTTAAACAGCAAATCTCTTAGAGATATTCTTAATTGCGGTGCGGGGTCTGTTAATAAACGTTTAGCAACGTAGGGATAAGCTTCGCTGAGGACTTTAAAGTTAGGATCTATGTAAATAGCGATGCCTTCGAGGGTGACGAGGGAGCGAATAATTAGGGCGTAATAGGGGGGTACGCGGAAGGGATATTCATACATTAAAGCCGATAATTCATCAGTGATGCTTTTAATGTTTAAATCGGCGACGCTGGCGCCTTGAGCATCGGCGAAGACGTTAGCAAAGGCGGGGATAATCGGTGTGAGGTCGGTATCTGGTGCTAAAAAATCTAATTTGACGTAATCTTTCGCCAAGCCTTCAAAGTCACGGTTGACGACGTGGACGATCGCCTCGATTAAACCATAGCGTTGGGGTGGCTGAATCTCGCTCATCATCCCGAAGTCGAGATAAGCTAATTTCCCGTCTGGGGTGGCTAACAAGTTTCCGGGGTGGGGGTCAGCATGGAAAAATCCGTGTTCTAATAATTGTCGCAAAGAACACTGCACACCCACTTCAATTAGATAACGAGCGTTGATACCTTGGGCGTTAATTTCTGCTGTTTGGGTTAATTTAGTGCCGTTAATCCACTCCATCGTCAAGACGCGACGGTTGGTGTATTCCCAGTAAATTTTGGGAACATATATGTCTTTGATGTGACCATATAATTGAAAAAAGCGCTCGGCATTTTCGCCTTCGTGGATGTAATCCATCTCTTCAAAAATGCGATCGCCTAATTCATCCAAAATACCCACTAAGTCGGAGCGTATCCGCTTAAAGTTTTTCTGCGCCCAACCGGCAATTCCCCGTAAAATATATAAGTCAATGGTAATTCGCTCTTTTAAATCGGGGCGTTGGACTTTAACTGCTACTTCTTCACCAGTTTTTAGCTTACCTTTGTATACTTGTCCCAAGGAAGCGGCGGCGATTGGTGCTCTTGAAAGTTCGCCGTAGATTTCATCTGGTGGCGCGCCTAGTTCTTCTTCAATAAATTGATAAGCAATTTCATTCGGGAAGGCGGGTAATTGGTCTTGTAATCTCGCTAATTCTTCCAAATATACGGGCGGAACTAAATCTGGTCTGGTGGATAAGGCTTGACCAATTTTGATGTAGGCTGGCCCTAATTTCGTTAATAATTCTTTGAGTTGAACGGCTCGACGGTGGTCATTTTTGACGACAATTCCCCGTTTGCTGTCCCACCACAAGCCGAACACAAAAGAAAGGGTGGGACGCAACACAGCAAAAATCCGCTGCAAAACTTGCAGGGGTCTTTGGCGGTAGTGCGCTACTATCTCCACTGGATTGTAACGTATTGTTTCTAGTTCGGATTGGGCTGTTGTTAGTGCCCGCTGTTGTTGGGCGGCGAGCAGTCTGGGCGATTTCACAACCAAGGCTGGTGTATGATCATCTGGCACTATCTCAGCAATGTATGGTTGATCGCCGTTGTTGTAATTAGTGCGATCGCTGTCCTCGAACGGTCGGGAATTGGGGGGAGATGTCTTAACAATCATGAAGAATGCCACCGGTCGAATATATTCTTGTTAAGTATTGTAACAATATCTGAGTGATGGGGCATGGGGCATTGCCCATTAGTTCAAGCCCCATCTCTGTCTTGAAAAGTTTTGCGCCCCTGTTACCCGGACGCGCAACGCCAGTTGTTTCAAGTCGGGAAACCCGCCCACAACACTGGCTCAACTTTTCGCTTTATGCGTGGGGTAATTTCAGACTTCAGACTTCAGACTTCAGACTTCAGACTTCAGACTTCATACCTCATACTTCAGCCTTCATACTTCATACTTCAGCCTTCAGTTAATGCCTGAATAAACGAGTTGGTTTTGGTACACTGAAATGGGTTCGCTATTTCAATAGTAGTGGGTAATGCTGTTTGCTTAAAGATTGGGCACAATATCCTGTAAGTTTTTAATGATCCAGAATCTGCTTTTACGGAGAATTTGGTCTGATGTTGCTTTGTTTGCGAATTGAGAATTTTGCCCTCATCGACCAACTGGAATTGGAATTTGGCGTTGGTTTGAATGTCTTAACTGGAGAAACTGGGGCGGGTAAATCGATTATTTTGGATGCGATTGATGCGGCTTTGGGAGGAAAGGTATCTAGTCGGGTGATTCGCACGGGGACGAGTCGGTCGATGGTGGAGGCGACTTTCACCTCTAGTCCGGCGTTAACTGTTTGGTTGAATGAACAGGAAATCGATTTAATTGATGAAAATTGTGTGGTGATTAGCCGAGAAATTACGGCGACGGCGAGTAATATTCGCAGCAGATCGCGGGTGAATGGGGTATTGGTGAATCGTCAAATTATGGGAGGATTGCGCGATCGCCTTGTGGAAATTACAGCCCAAGGTCAAACTGTACAAGTAGGACAATCTTCTCAAGTGCGGGATTGGTTGGATTTACACGGTGGTGATGCTTTAATGAAACAGCGTCACCAAATCGCTACTGTATTTGTGACTTACCAACAAGCCCATCTAGCTTTGGAAAAACGCCGCACTTCTGAACGAGAGCGACTACAACAACTAGATTTGCTCACCTATCAAGTGCAAGAATTGGGCGCTGTTAATCTTCATGATGTTAATGAATTAGAACAACTGTTGCAAGAGCGAGAACGCCTCAACCATGTGGTGGATTTGCAGCAGATGAGTTACAAAATCTATCAGGCTTTGTATCAAAGTGATGATGAAGCGCCAACGGCTGGAGATTTACTGGCTGATAGTGAAGCATCATTAAATGATATGGTTGAGTATGATGACCAACTGCAACCATTACTGGATTTAGTGAAGGATGCCCAAACAGCGGTGATGGAAGTCGCTAGACAAATCAACGCTTATGGGGAAGGTTTAGAAGCTGACCCCCAGCGATTGGAAGAGGTAGAGGAACGCATCCGGGAATTAAAGCAAGTTTGCCGCAAATATGGCCCGACACTGCAAGAAGCGATCGCCTATTATCAACGCATCCAAACAGAATTAGCGGAACTAAATAATAGTGAACAATCTATTGAGAATTTAGAACAGCAAGAGCAAGCTTACTTAACAAAACTTACTCAAGCTTGTCAAAAATTAACCCAGTCGCGGCGTCAAGCAGCAGTGAGTTTAGAGTCACGGTTGCTGTCGGAACTCAAACCCCTAGCGATGGAAAAGGTGCAATTTAAGGTAGATATTGTCCCCACCACCCCAACCGCATTTGGTGCAGATAAGATTACCTTTATGTTTAGCCCCAACCCTGGGGAACCATTGCAACCTTTAACAGAAATTGCTTCTGGTGGGGAAATGAGCCGCTTTTTATTGGCGCTAAAGGCTGGTTTTTCCCAAGCGGATGCAGCGGGGACAATGGTATTTGATGAAATTGATGTGGGGGTTTCGGGAAGAGTCGCCCAAGCGATCGCTGAAAAATTACACCAGCTCAGTCAACAACAGCAAGTGTTGTGTGTGACTCACCAACCCTTAGTTGCGGCTATGGCAGATAAACATTTTCGAGTCGATAAACAAATCATTAATCCTCATAATGGTAATACAGAACAGCGGACTGTGGTGCGAGTTACTCAGTTAGAAAATTTAACCACTCGCAGGGAAGAACTAGCACAACTCGCTGGTGGTAAATCTGCAATAGAAGCGATCGCTTTTGCTGAATCGTTGTTATTGCAAGCTGCTAATCACCGTCGCGGGGCTGGTTAATTTACAAATTCTATGTTGGTTTTTGCTGGGGAAATCTTTTGAACAAGGTATCGGGTTTAATGTCAACCAGAACTGCTATTTCCCAGGAATGTTGACGCGAATTTTGTAAACTGAAGTACAAGCTGTGATATACAGGCTTTGGTAATCATCATCGCCCCAAGCACAATTGGCTGGTGGTTCTGGGGTTACGATTGTGCCTAAATGGCTACCATTGGCGTCAAAAACCCATATCCCCCCAGCGCCGGTACAATAAACATTACCCTGAATATCAACTTTCATCCCATCAGGTAATCCGGGTTGGGGAATATTCATATCATGAAAAATCCGGCTGTTGGTGAGAGTTCCCTCGGCTTGGACGTCAAACACGCGGATATGACGCCTCATGGAATCATCTATATAAAGCTGCTTTTCATCTGGGGAAAAAGCTAAACCGTTGGGTAATTGAAAATCATCAGCAACAACTGTTAATTGTTGACTATCAGGTGAGAAGCGATAGACTCTTTGCTGTGGCTGGTCTTGTTGCTTGGCGATCGCTATATCCAATGGATCGGTAAAATAGATACTACCATCGCTTTTGACGACTACATCATTGGGAGCATTTAATTTTTCCCCTTGAAATTGATCAGCTAAGACTGTAATTGTGCCATCTTTTTCTAGGCGGGTGAGACGCCGTGTCTGAGACTCACAAATAATTAATCTTCCTTGTAAATCCCTAGTCAAACCATTGGAATTATTGCTAGGTTCTCGAAAAATTTTCACTTCCCCACCAGCACTCATCTGCAAGATTTTGTTTCCAGGGATATCGCTAAACAGTAAGCATTTTTGCTCTTGCAACCAAACTGGCCCTTCTAGAAACTGAAATCCTGTGGCTAGGCGCTGGGGTTTAGCTGTGGGAGAAATGAGAGTATAAAATTTTTCCGATTCAGCTTTTGTATAGCCGACGGCTAATTTTTGTTTAATCCAGGTTTTAATACCTAACATTTATTTTTCCTGATAGTTAGTTTTAATGCTTCGGTAGTGCACCCTAGTTTTGCTCTGCTACAGACTAGCACAACTGATACACCTATTTTTGGCGATGAAAGTCCAGGTTTTGGACGAAGCAAGGATGAAGTAAGAATTGGTACAAGCAAAGCACAAGCGTGGGCGAAAAAATCAACGGTTCGGCTTCTCCCAAGGGAGACGCTACGCGTAGCTTGCTTCCCCGTAGGGGTACGCTCACTGTTGACTCTGAGGGAAGCCGAAGGGTCAAACTTTTTTCTTTAATTCCAACCCCATCTGTTTATAGGCGGGGTAATTTCAGACTTCATACTTCATACTTCATACTTCAGTTGACTAATTGCTCATGTCTACAACGATTCCAAATAGCTCAAAAGGTCTGCCATTTCTTGGACGCTGGGTTGAAATTTTGGCATTGGTGGTGTTTCGCCGCTAATGACTTGGTGAATTAGTCCATAGCGAGATTTGCGCTTGGAAACAGTTTGTAAGCTGGGCCCTACTCGCCCATCTGCGGCTAAACCGTGACAACCTGCACAGTTAATCTGAAAGATGGCGTGTCCTTGAACTAAATCTCCTTTGCGGGATAAAACACTCTTGACGTATGGATCAGAGGCTCGAACCATCTGAACACCAAAAATGCCCAAAGTGATTACTAGCATTATCGCCAGAGCCGACAAGGCGATGCGCTGAATCAAAGTTTCAGGTTTGGTAATCTGGTTATCCAAAAGGTTTGCGGTGAAAGTCTAGGTGTACTGAAAAATTTCATTTCATACACATAGCTTAAAAGTTCTTGATGGTGTCTGCAAGCACAGAAAATAATTTTCCTACTACTTTTTTTCTAAAAACGCCGTGGGGCGCGGGATTCATCCCTGATTTGGTAAAATTAGAGGCGGGAAACAAATCTTGAATAATTGCCGAGAGGAGATTTACAGTGGTTGAACCCTTGTTGTCGGGTATTGTCCTGGGTCTAATTGTGGTTACTTTGAGCGGACTGTTTTACGCTGCTTATCGCCAATATAAGCGCCCGAATCAGTTGGGAGGTTAAGGGGCGATGAGGGGGATGGGGGGAAGAATCATTAATTCTTGGCTTCTCCTTGTCCCTCGCCTTCCCTCATTCCACAATGCTATAGAAAGTTAGGGTTGTGTTACCGTAGACCTTTTGGCGACATATTTCCCAGTTGGTAATCTCTGGAGGTGTCCAATCTTGGGAACTATGTTCCACGGCTATCTCTCCTGCGGCGTCTAGTAGATGATGTTGGGCGATCGCTTCTAATACTGGCTGATATAATCCACTAGCATAGGGTGGATCGAAGTAAATTCGATCAAATGTCTTGGCTGATAAGTTTTTTAACTGCTGTAAGACATTACCCCGCAATATCTGATATTCTTGCCCTGGATGAGCTACCATCTGCCAGTTTTGTTGAATAATGGCACTAGCTCGGCTCGACTGTTCTATTCCTACTACTAAGCTAGCTCCTCTACACAAGGCTTCCGCACCCATTGAACCAGTACCGGCGCACAAATCCAGCCAGCGACAGTCGGCGATTTTTCCTTGCCAAATATTAAAAACTGCCTCCCGTACTCTTGCACTGGTGGGTCTGGTATCGTTTCCTGGTAATGTTTTTAGCTGACGATTTCCGTAAATTCTGATAGACATTGGTCATTGATTATTGGTCATTTGTCATTGGTCATTTGTCGCTAGTTTTGAGCAAAGGACAGGACAACTGACAAAATCATATTATGCTGCGACTTGTTCGCGGACTTGAGCAACAAAATTAGACAGGATTTGCAAGCCGATGTTTGAAGATTTTTCGGGGTGAAATTGGACTGCCATGAGGTTTTCATGAGCGATCGCAGATGTGATATTTTGTGTACCGTGGGTAACAGTTGCGGCGCGAATTTGCGGGTCAGTCGGCTCTACATAGTAGGAGTGGACAAAATACACCCAAGGTGAAGAGGGTAGGTGTTCCCAAAGAATGCTTCTGGGTTGAGTTATTTCTAATTGATTCCATCCCATATGGGGAATGGTGATTCCTGGTTCGGGACGAAATCGCCGCACTTTCCCGCGCACAATTCCCAGTCCGCGTTGAGTACCTTCTGCGCTGGATTCAAAGAGAATTTGCAAGCCTAGACAGATACCTAAAAACGGTTTACCAGATGCTATCACTTCTTTAATCGGTTGTTCTAAACCACGCGATCGCAAATTTTGCATGGCTGGATCAAATGCTCCTACTCCTGGCAAAATCACTGCATCTGCCTTAGCTAAATCTTTGGCACAATGAGTAATCTTAGGAGTGGCTCCAGCTTTTTCTAAGCCTTTGCAGACTGAATGCAAATTCCCCATATCATAATCTATGACTGCAATAACTGGCATTGACCGGCTCCTTCTAAATTTATTATGGAGGGTAACTCTATTCTAAATAATATTCGTTATGAAGAAAAGCATTCTATTAACTTCTTTTGACATTTGGTTGAGTGAACAACAATCTAATTCTTCAAATGATTTACTACTTGAAGTTGCTAAATGTGACTCGCTCCCTGATGGGTTAACTTTTTTGCACCAATTACCTGTAGATGTGGAACTGGCGAGTGAGCGGGTAATTGCCAAAATTAAGGAACTCCAACCGGATTACATTATCTGTTGTGGTATGGCTGCCAAGCGTACACAATTGAGTCTGGAAGCGTGTGCTAGCTGGGGAGAAAGTTTTTTGCACACACAAGTTGATTTAGCACAATTGGTCTGGGGAGCAAGGGCAATTGAGATTAGCTATGACTGTGGTAAATTTGTCTGCGAGGGTCTTTATTATTCGGTGTTGGACTACCTGGGACAGTCACAATTGAAAGCAGATTGCATTTTTGTCCACGTTCCGGTTTTGCATCAAGAAAATCTGATGGACATCCTGAAAGATTTCTTATTAATTATTAACAAACTGGCACTTTCCTAAAATTGTTGGCGTCATCAGGTAAACAAAATAGCCAGTTATATGTTGCCATTATTACTCAGTTTTTCCTTGGCTCAAACAACTCCACCGACACCACCCCAAGAGGTGGTACAACCGCAAGTAGTGCGTCCTTTACCAGGAAGGTTAGATACGATACCTGTTTTTAACAGCAATAGTCCAGAATTAGTTTTACAAGAAGGAATTTTACTGTCTACTTTTCCATCAACTGGAAAGCAATTTCCCCAAGCGCATCTTGATTTTCCTTTTCAAGGACGGTTTGATATTTTTGCTCATCATGTGGCGAAAGCTGAACCACCGGAGAATTTAAAATCGCTTTATCTGGGGATAATTTTACACAATCCGACTTCTCGACCT
Organism: Fortiea contorta PCC 7126; assembly: GCF_000332295.1. GTDB lineage: Bacteria > Cyanobacteriota > Cyanobacteriia > Cyanobacteriales > Nostocaceae > Fortiea > Fortiea contorta. Next base: position 4,029,470 of record NZ_KB235930.1, read on the forward strand.
GTAAGTGTGAATATTTTGCAGGCGGCGAGTTATTTGAGTCAACCAGATGCACCGTTTGTACAGTCGCCATCTTTTAGTGAAAATAACTTAGGAACTGTGTTTGCAGGGCCTGGCGATCGCGCTACTAATGATATCCTTAGAGGCAAGAGACAAACAATTTTCCCCGAAGAAATTGTCATTGCTCCAAACTCCAGTCAGATGTTATTAAATTTACCGATTCCTGTGCAAGGCTTAACACCACCGCTGAACGGTCGATCTACTTTGATGCGGTTGCGGAGTAATGGTAGGATATATGCAGCGAGTCTGGCGATGTTTGCAAAAACTAATGCTGACGGTAGTGAGCGATCGCCGACTTTAGCTGAATGGGAAGATTTACTAAATAATGGAGATGTCGCTACTCCCAGAGATAAAGCGCCAACTCCTCTACAAAACACCGGAAAGCCGCAAATTTATGGACGTGTTGCGGGGGTTGCTAGAGGTTCCCAATGGCGAGCATTATTAGTAGATAGTCCCAAAACCAGATATTTAACTATTCCCCAATCTGGTCAAGTTTTTTCCTACGGTTTAAGCACTCTCCATGGTGGTACCTTGGGGACAGGTCAAATTCAAAGTGCAACTATGCTGCGGCGCTATCCAGACACCGCTTATCGCGCTCATGGTAACTATGGCATTCAATACAGTTTGCAATTACCTTTATATAACAACACCGAGAATTCGCAAACTGTGAGTGTATCTATCCAGACGCCTATCAAGGAAGACCAGTTAGTTCAACCAGGACTGCGCTTTTTTAGTACACCAGTGCGTCAAGTTTTCTTTCGCGGGACGGTGCGGGTACGTTATAAAGATGAGCAAGGACAACCGCAGACTAAATTTACTCATTTAGCGCAGACGAGAGGACAAGCAGGGGAACCCCTGGTTTTATTAAACCTGAAAGCAGGCGATCGCTCTTTGGTGGAAGTAGACTTTCTCTATCCCCCGGACGCTACACCACCGCAAGTATTAACGGTGATGACTCAGTAATGGGTGTTGGTAGAGATGTAAGATTTTGGGCGTTGCTGATTGAGAATATGGATTTATCTCGCGCATAGACGCGGAGCGGCTTCCCGCAGGGTAGGCGCAAAGGCGCAAAGAAGATCGCAAAAAATTGGACTTTTGCAAGAGGTCTATTGATTTGTCTCACGCAGAGTCGCAAAGGCGCAGAGAGTAAGAGGAGAGAAGAGTTAATTTCTGCGTTTCATATTTCTACTCTATTCCCTAACCCCTAACCCCTATTCCTTAAAGCCAATTACCAACTAATATATAAGGCGCCCAATATCCAGGACGAGTGTAGTTAGGATAATCTTTTAATAATTTTAATTGGGCTAGGCGGAGGGCTTCGGCTTTTGTTACTTGATTTTTTACTAGTTGGCGATAAAATTCTCCGATTAAAATTGCTGTGGATTTATCATTAATATGCCACATGGAGGCAATTGTACTCCGCGCTCCTGCTTTTACTGATGCTCCCGCCAAGCCTAGGGTTGCACGATTATCGCCTGCGGCTGTTTCACAAGCACTTAAAACTAGCATTTCTAAGGCTGTTGGGCGAGTTTCGTCTTGACGACGCAGTAAGCTATCAAATTGTAAAACATTAATTGGGCCATCGTTGGCTAATATAAAGGTGTTTTCTGGACGGGAGCTAAATTGACCGTGGGTTGCGAGATGTAAAACGTTGAAGTTTGTGGTATTAACGTTTTTTTCTAAGTTATTACTGGTGAATTCTGCGTCTAATAATTTTTTGGTGGTTATTCCTGCTTGGGTGATGAAATTAAACTCTGATTTAATTTCTGGTAAGGTGCGAAACTGTGGAAATTCTTTTGGTGGTTGGACTAGACCGGCTGCTAAAACGTTTATGGGGGCTGAAGTTGGGGATTTGGGCGTAATTAATTGTAATCCTAAACTTAAAGCTACGGCGTATTTTTCTACGAGATATTTCTCTCCATCATATAATGCTGCCATCGGAATATTGCGGAGGTCGCCATCTAAGACAAATACTAAGGTTTTAACTTGGCTTGTGGCTAAGGTTTTTTCAATTTCTTTGGGAATTAACCAATCGTGAACTGTTTTGGCGAGTAGTTGTACTTCTTCTTCTTTGTCTGGTTCTAGAATATTGGCGCGCAATTGTTCTAATATTTTTTCTATTTTCTGTTGAGATTGATTAATTACATATCGGCGTAGTGGTTGTTGGGGAATTTTAATAATGACTTGCAGTTGCTGGGGTAAAATTATGGGATAAATGATGGCAGATGTGGGATTATCTTTGTCTACTACGTCATCTAAAATGACGGTTTTGGCGTTAATACAAGCTTGGCGAAAGAAATCGTCTAACTCTGCGAGTTGTAATGATTCCATTCTTTGTCTAGCTTTTTCTAAATTTTCTTGACTAGCTGCAGATGTGGTTGTTTGTAATAGCAATTCTACAGATTGACGATATACTGGCTCGACGCTTTCTTTAAATCCATATTGGATATCGCGGTTAACTGCAACTAAATCGCTCCGCAGTGACTGCAATTCACTAATTGCTGTATCATAAGCTGTGATGGCATCGGCAATTTTTCCTTGTTGTTTTAACAATCTTCCTAATTGCCAATGCCAACGATACGCGATGTCTGGGGCGTTGATACTTTGAGTTAAAATCAGCGCTTTTTGCGTCACTGTTTGAGCGTCTGACCATTGTTGTGTTTGTTCGTATAAACTACCTAAGGTACCTAATGCATAAGCTTGGGCGCGTTTATCTTCTAAATCGCTAGCTTGTTGAAAGGTGGTGGCTAATAATTGGGCAGTATATCGATTTTTTTGAGTTTCATTCCCCATTTTCATCAAAGTTTGCGCTAAATGAATTTGAGCGTAAATTGTTGACTGACTGGGTGGTAAGTTGAGGAGGTGAGTTTGAATTTGGGGTAATAGTGCTGCTGCTAAGGAATCTTGTTTTGTGCTGACAAGTAAATTTAACTGGTTAATTTCTGCTGTGATTTTGGTGATGGGTGTGGGAGCAAGTTGTGCTGCTTGTTGGTAGTAAACTAAGGCTGCGGGGATGTCTTGTTTTATTCTGGCTGTATTTCCTAAACTAGATAATGTTGCGCTCATCTCGGCTGTGGAGCGCAAATTTTTAGCAATCTCTAGACTTTGTTGCAATACTTGCTGAGATTGCGCTAAATCACCTACTAATTGCAGAGTATCACCAAGCGATCGCAATTCCACTACTTTTGTCAGAGAATGAGGACGGGCTTGCAAAGTTGAGCGCAAATCAGATAAGATGGAGAGCGATCGCCGATAGAATCCCAACACTTGTAGTGCTTGCGCTTGGTTAATGCGATCGCTAATAATTCCACTTTCATGATTAGCTTGCTTATATAATGCTTCTGCACGCTCCCAAGTAGCGAGTGCTTGTTCAGCTTGTCCTAACTCTAGTTGAATAGAGCCTTGATTATCTAATATCTGCGCTAAAGTTACAGGATTTATTTTCTCGCTTTCTAGCAGTTGTAAACTCTCTTGCACTTTTTGATTGGCTTGTTGCCAAAGTCCCAGCTTTTGATACCCTAAAGCTTGGTTGCTTAACGCCACTGCTTGTTTTAATTTGTTGCCTTGATAGCGATAATTGTCAACTGCTTGTTGCAAAACTTTAATTGCTTCGGCAAATTGTCCTTCATCATAAAGAATTTTACCTTGTTGCAGCCAGTCGCGGGCATCGGGGCGAGAAATTTGTAATTGTAGAGAATTAATTTCCGGAGTTTTCGCAGTCGTGGGAGTAACGACAATGCACAACAGAAAAGCCATCAGCCCTAAAAGAATTAGGAATTGCCATTTGTCACCCCATGAAAGTTTAATCATACCTTTTTTTAGTAAATGCTGTAAGCGATCGTTCTCGTACCGATTCACAAAAACCTTGATACAAATAAATTTCTTTTAGGGAACAGTGACGTGCTCCTACCAACGTGTTTGTATCATTTTTAAACTAAAAATACCAATAATTTTTATTGGGAACTGCTATAGTCTCCTGACTATATGAAGGTATAATACGTGAGACAGAAGTTAGAGCAATTGCATGAAAAATCCATTTAAAGGTGGTTCCGCAAACGAATTTGGAGCAGTTTTACCCGACGGAGAAGCTCAACTTCATCAGGAATCGGAGCGAATTGAGGCGCACAACCAAAAACAAGCAGATAAGAAATGTGAAGAAATAGCCGAAGCATATGGCGGAACTAATCCTGACGCCAAAGCTGTTGGGAAAAGCGAATTTGATTGTCGCTTCAAGATTTGGAGATAGTGATGCAAAAACGAACTGCTTATTCTGCATGGGATGGAAACCCGCCTAATATTCAATATTTTACTGCTCCAATGCCAGATGCTCCCTACTTGCCATTAACTGGATGCGGCACGGCTAGAACACAGTTAAAATCTTTTTTGAATAGTATTGAGCGTGATTTTGAGCAGCAAACTGGGCACTACTTTGAATATGTTTGGGAATCTGACAAAGATGATGCAGACACCTATGCGTTACAGTCTTGGGAAGTGTTTCGTCCAGAAAACGGCTCGTTTGAAGCGCTTGTTGTTCTCTACTACGCACCGATAAATCCATATCTAACACTGCAAAAGCATTTTGGGCAAGATGCAGCAGACGAGTATCTGGAATCAATCCCTGTAATTGTTGACGTGTGATAAGTTAATGCGTTTACGAGTTGTACTTGTTGTGTTCTTTCTGGCTAGCTATAAGTTGATAGTACTCCCCATTTAAAATTTTATCATTTGAAAATAGCGATCGCAATCAGCAAACCGCAGTTTGTTAACTCATTTAGCCAAAATGCTAATTGCTTTCAGTGTTTTCTGCAAGCAAACCGGAGTTTGTTAACTCATTTGCGTGTTTTCCGCAAGCAAACCGCAGTTTGTTAACTCATTTAGCCAAAATGCTAATTGCTTTCAGTGTTTTCTGCAAGCAAACCGGAGTTTGTTAACTCATTTATCTAAAATGCTGACTCCTTTCAGTGTTTTCTGCAAGCAAACTGGAGTTTGTTAACTCATCTGAGTGTTTTCCGCAAGCAAACCGGAGTTTCCTTGCTCATCCTTCCATCTTTGTTCCTAAAACCAAAGAATTTCTTGTTCCCAGTCTTCTGGTGTCGGTTCGATTTCCCATACCAAACCTTCCCCTGGTTCCAACATCACTTCTAAATATAAAATGTTAACAGCAGAGATAGCTGTGTCTTCATTATTCTCAAAAGCTTGTAAATCTTGAGTGAGTAGCCTTAGCTTAAAGCCCACAGGAATCATACCACCAGCCGCTGCATTTTGTAATTCCCACCGCCAAAAGCCATCTTCCCTAGCACCACGAGGAAAAACCCGTAACTCATAGCTATCTCCTGCTATGATTAATTGGCGAGACAATCCTAAAATTGATTCTCGACTCCGCATTCCTGTAGGTGCGAAAATAAATTCCTTGTGTCCCCACCCCAGTTGTTGAGCAAAATTGCTTACTCCAGTTTGCAACCATGCGGGAATTCTCCACTGTTCTGATATCCCTTGGCGCTGTTCATACAATCTTTGTCGCCAACCACTCTGTGTTAATAACGCGCCCCATGTAGCAAAGGGTACTGACAGACGCGGGAATTTAACATCAGGATTACCCAAACGCGCTAATAAATTCTCAGCTTGGGTTTGTAGAAGCGGTAACAGAGGTAGAGTCTGGGAGCGTAAGACTTCCTGAGAATTAAATTGACGAGTTACCCACAGCACATTTAAATCAGCAATTAAATCTTCAGACCCCAAGCTGTAAGTGCGGTCAGAAACATCATACACTCCCATTGTTTTCAACTTTTGATGTGTGGTGTAACCATAAACTTTAATCCAACCATCATCTGGGTTTACTTGTACCCCCAAATAATAATCACCTACCCAATCGGGAATATCCACCCATTCTTGGGAGACTCTTAACTCATCTCCATCCAGCGCTAAAGTGGGGATGATGATTAATTTAATATCCTGAAAAATAATCGCAGTACCATTTACAAATTCCCAGAAACTCGGCAAGGTAGCAATATGAGGATATACCTTAGCGTGGGGATGAATTTCTGCTTTTAGCCAAGGTAAAAACGCATCCAGACACAGTTGATTAATTTTCGCCCGCTGATGAGCGCCATTTGTAGAGTATGATTGTTCTAGACTTTTGGCATTTTCGGGAATTTCTAAATAAAACTGATGAAAGTCAATTGTGATGGACGCAGGTGAATTAAACATAATCAGAACAGCTCCGGAAAATTATTACCAATGATAAATCTAGCGGTTATCGCTTTGATGACGTAAACCTGTAGGACGGGAAAACCGCGCCCGTACTGGGGATATTTGTTTCCTTATTTATAGTTGATTTTCAGCCATTCCTCTAAACTAGTATTCATGGCATCCAGTACGTTAGAGGTGGGAGAAATATGCAGTGTTTCACTACTCCATTGTGCTAGAGATTGTAGCAATTGACGCTTGATGCTGCTTAGACGCCGAGACACCTGATATTGCTTGATTTCTAACTGTTGAGCAATTTGTTGTTGTGTAAGTTGCTCGTTGTAGTAAGCTTTTAGCAGCTTTTGAGATTGTGCATCAAGTCCAGTTATGGCTTGAGTAATGACCATTTGCAACTGCTTTATCTGTGCTTCCAGGGTTGCGGCTTCTTCTTGAGCAACAATATCAGTGAGTAATAATGTTTCTGGGTCTGCAGGTAATATATCTAATAAACTACCATCTTCTTGTTCATTTCTGGGAGCATCTACAGAAACTAGTTTTGGATAAAGAAAAGCGCGCACAGCTTGAGCGCTGCTACTTAACCAGTTTTTTAATGTTGCGGGAGTAGCTGTAGAAATGGATGAACTAGATTGACTCAAACGCTGGGTGTTGTACAGATTAGTAATTGCTTGCCAAGTTAAATTATCTGGTTCTACCAGCTTCCGAACCTTGGGGGTTTTAGCCGTATGCAGTTCTTGAAAACATTCCCACGCTAAAACATAACCTTCAATAATTAAACTATTAAAACCTGCATTTTGTAAAGCATCAGTTAGTCTTTTGCGACTAATTTTGTGTAATAATCCCCAATCTGTACAGATATCCGTTTCTTGACGCAAACGCAGCGCATCTTTAATTAAACTTTCAAAAGTCAGTTCCGCATAACTTTTCAAATGAGAACTGTATTCTGGATTAAATCCTTTTAAAATTTTCGATGTCCGAGAAATAGCAATTTGAAAACAGTCAGCCACAGAAGATTCTTTTTGAAAATTCAGCGCAATTTTTCTCGCCACCCAGTAACAAACTTCCTGTAAATAGGCACAAATATGAGCAGCAGCCACAGAACTAGATTCAGTTTGCCACACCTTATGCCAATATAGCGCCCAAAAACGATCTGATTCCGGCTGCGAAGACTTTTCTAAACAATATTTTATACTGCGGCGCAGCTTTGAATCAGTTGCCCACCCACTAAAATAATCTGCATCAAATTGTATAAATGTGGAGAAAATTTCAGTAATATTTTGCCTGGGTTGCATAGATTTAATTGCTTTGCGTGTCGTTTTTCACTACCGGAATATCACAACTGGAATTAAATTTTACTTTAATGTCTTGACACCAGAATAATTGAGGATTTTAGCGTCAGCAGTTAGCAAAGGATAATCATATGTTGATGTTTTGCTGTCAAACGTGTGTCATTCTGAACCCACCACACCCAAATATGTGTATCAATTGCTATCATTGCAAAAATTCCCAATCTTCTAATGCAACAGGTTCTGTTGGGTCATCATAGCGATATGGCTGTGTATTGTGTAGCGGATAAAGATGTTTTTTTACTTGTTGTTCTGAATTTAAATCAGAGTTAGCACCAGTTTTGAATTGGCTCTGACCGTGATTAATTTTAATAAAGCGAATAAAATCTAATGTCTGTGTTAATAGTTCCGATGGTAAAGACTCTATTTCTTCAATTAATAATTCTTTGGTAATTATGTCTTGTGTAGCCATGTGCAATATCATCTCCTAAATCACTAATTTCCAACTGGCTTTTATAGTATCTCTACTTTTGCTGAGATGCTAAGATTTAGCCGACTGTAGACATCACATTTCCAATCTACCGCAAATCACAACTAGAAGATTGTCCGCTCATACTACCTCCAGGCAGATAGGCAACTAACTCAACCTGCCCATCAGAATTTATCACCCATCCTTGCGCTTCCACAATAGTTTCTGGAGTTGATGATGAAGTATTTACCGTCTCCTGATTCCCCTCAGCCAACGTCACGGTGCATAAAGCTGAATGTTTAAAAACTGTGCGTTAGTATCCCACATTTGCCGATATTTGTAGATGTAGCTTGTCATAGACGCTCCGCTAGTGGGGATATCTTCTTTCCACCACGGCGATTATTTCCGCAATTCGTTGTTGACCACACCAAACTAAATCCAGTTTTTTGAGTTGATTGAGACTAATACCCCCATCTTCTGCAGTGACGCGGTGCGCTTCGGGGTCGTTCAATGCTAAAAGTAAATCTTGGAAGATAATCAATTCGTTAAACGTGGGTGCTGTTTGCTCGTCATTTAAAATAGCCATAGCTCGTGCTTCTGGTAGTCCTGCTAAAGCACTGAAAATAAATTTAGTCGGGAAATCTGCGTCTTGGAGTTCAGGATAACGCTGTACCAAACCCGCTATCATTACTCCCAAATATGCAGCTGCTTGAGCATTTTGCAAAACTCGCATTTTTTGAGATGCAATTTCCGTCAAGGTGGTGAAAAATGGACAGCCTAGATGTTGTTCAATCACAATGATTGGGTCTGGGACTATGGATGTTTCAATTTGCGCTGTGAAGAATGTTTGACGATTTTCTGGTAGGTGATGGAGGAGAATTTCTTGAGTGCGATCGCTAACCATCATTTCATGATTTTGTCCAAAACTAAAATCTTTTCCTAATTCTAAGCCTGCATTGACTAGCATTTGCCAAACATGATTTTGAGCTTGTTGCTCTAGTTCTACATATCTCCCTTTTTCTAGGAAAGTTTGGATAAACCAACTGTGGCTTTGCGAATCACATTCAATCATTACCTCCCGCACAATCAAATTTACCAGTTGTTCTGTCCCCAGAATCTTTTGCCAATGTACAATCAGGGTTTGTATCGCAGATGCATTACGGCGTTGGAGTGCTTTTAGTAGTTGGCGCTTGGCCGTAACACTCGGTTCTTTTTGTTGCCCAAATTCGTTAATTTTCAATCTTCTATCTATAATTTTGCTAATTTTAATTATTCAGTCCTGATTTAATTAGATGATGTTGTGTCAGCTTTTCTACGCAGTCAAGATACACTGGATACAAAAAACTTTTAATCAAAGAAGTCTAAAGTATAAAGGATGTATGATGAAAAAAAATCGGTACATAACCTACCCCTGGCTTAATTTTGACAAAACCTCAGTGTCTGTGTATTAAATGGTGTTTTCAGAACCTTATAAAAAATTATGATGGTTTAGTTGCTGGGGTAGAGCTAAATTATCATAATTGCAGTTTTGTCAATCAGCTTAATTTTTGATAGTTTTTTCTCTATATAAATAAAACCACAATCCGTAATAACACGCAAGCTATAATCAAATAATCCCGTGTAAAGCTATTTTTACTTTTATGAATAGTCAACTTCTGGATGTACGCTACCGAATATTAACAGTTTTGAGTGCGGGGGAAGTGGCACAAACTTATCTAGTGGAAGATACTAGCCTTGACGACAGCTTATTTATTCTCAAGCAGTTACGTCCTGCTAGTAACAACCCCCAAGCTTTAAAAATTGTGCGCCGCTTGTTTGCGTCTGAAGCTATAACCTTAGAAAAAATAGGACAAGAGCACGACCAAATCCAGAAGTTAGTTGCTTATTTTGAAGAGAACGAAGAATTTTATTTAGTGCAAGAATTTATTCCTGGTAATTCTTTGGTTGAGGAAATTTTATCGGGAACTCCTCTGACGGAAGAGGAAGTTATTATTCTGTTAACGGAAATATTAGAAATCTTGGCATTTGTTCATAGTCATAAGGTGATACACCAAGATATTAAACCAGCAAATATTATCCGTCGCAAATTAGATCAAAAGTTAGTGCTAATTGATTTTGGTACTGTTCGAGAAATCGTCACTACTATTGTCGGTAATTTGGAATATATACCCGTCGAACAATTGCATGGCAACTCTCAATATAATAGCGATATTTATGCTTTAGGCATTGTTGGTATTGCTGCACTCATGGGCTTAACAGCTAATGAAATTGCGATATTACCAAGTCAAAAAAATTTAGTAACAGGTGAAATTGTTTGGCGTCATAGAAATGCGCCAATTAACAAACAACTGGCGAAAATTATTGATAAAATGGTGCGTTTTGACTATCGCAAACGCTATCAGTCAGCCACAGAAGTTTTACACGATCTCCAGCAGCTAAATAACCCGGAAAATGAAAAGCAGAATTTAGTCGAGAAAAAACTGAAATTGATGGTGACAGGGATAGCTGGTTGTATTGCTGTGAGTGTAGCATGGTGGCTTTTCTGGGCGTCGAAACCTGTGGGGAATGCTCAAGAATTATACCAGCAGGGAGTGGAGAAATATCAGCGGGGAAATTATCAAGGAGCCGTTGGAGATTTAACTGAGGTGATTACCATCAGTCCCCAAAATGCTTTAGCTTATAATCGGCGGGGTGATGCGTTTTATCGTTTAGGAAATTACGAAAAAGCTAGAGCAGATGCTAGTCGAGCTATTCGCCTCAATCCTCAAGATGGGAATGCTTATTACGATCGCGCTTTTGCTTTGTATGGACTAGAAAAGTATCCTGAAGCGATCGCTGATTACACCAAAGCCATTAAACTTAACTCTCAGAGTGCATACGCTTATTATGGTCGGGGTATGGCTCGCGCTCAAATTAGAGACTATCAAGGCTCTGCTGCAGATTTTAGCACAGCGATCGCTCTCCAACCTAGTTACGCTGCAGCATATGTGCAACGGGGAATTATCCATCGTCGTCTGCGACAAAAACAAGCAGCCATCGAAGATTTTGATACGGTTATCGACCTTAATCCTAACGATGCCCAAGCTTATTATCAACGAGGCTTAACACAATTTAGTAATCAGCAAAAATATATAGCAATTAATGATTTCACTAAAGCTATTAACCTAAATCCCAAATATATTGAAGCTTATCTAGCTCGTGGCAATGTGCATAGTGAATTAGCAAATAAACTAGAGGCAACTGCAGATTATAATCAGGTGGTGCGGCTGAATCCGAAATTATCTACAGCTTATTTACGTAGAGGTATTCATCGCTTTTCTTTTGGAGATTATCGAGGGGCGCTTCAAGATTACGCCCAAGCAATTAAGCTCAATCCCCAAGACGCCGCAGCTTACAATCATCGTGGTGAAGCTTATCTGCAACGAGGAAATCAAAAAGCCGCGAATCAAGATTATTCTCAGGCGATTAAAGTCAATCCTCAATATGCTTTAGCTTACTACAACCGGGGTTTAATTCTGGCTAAACAAGGAAATAAACAGGCTGCTATTAAAGATTTTCAACAAGCAGCTAAATTATTTCAAAAAAAAGGCAATGAGGACGGTTATCAGGATGTACAGTTACAGATCAGGTTGCTACAGTCATAGTTAATCTGATTGTTGTAGAGAAAGTAGAGATGTAAAATTTTACGTCCCTACAGGGATTTGATACCAATGAGTGGATTTTAAGCTTGGGATTACAAATTAGAAATCCCTCTTCCCTCTTCCCTCTACCTTAGTAAGCACCACTCTTTTTAAATACCACCCAAATAGTTTTGACAATTAAACTCAAATCATAAGCTACAGACCACTTACGTTGATAATCGATATCCATACTCACGATAGTTTCAAAATCCTTGATGCTAGAGCGACCGTTAGCTTGCCATTCTCCAGTCATACCCGGCTTGACTCGTAACCTTTCCCAGTGGTGCGGCTCGTAGCGAATCACTTCATCAGGAGTAGGAGGGCGAGTACCAACCAAGCTCATATCTCCTAATAAAACATTCCAAAATTGAGGTAATTCATCTAAGCTGGTGCGACGCAAAAATCTACCTACACGAGTAATGCGCGGATCATTCACAGCTTTAAAGATATGACCTTGAGCTTGGTTCTTCACCAGATGCTTAATTTGATCAGCATTGACAACCATCGAGCGGAGTTTCCAGATTCGGAACAGCTTCCCTCTGTGGCCACAGCGAATTTGAGAATAAAATAACGGGCCTGGATCATCAGTCATCATCATGATGCCCAGAGGAATGAGTACGACGGCGGTAATCCCTAGCCCAACGATGGCGCCGAGAATATCAATCAGTCGTTTTGTTGAACTAGTCACTGATGGGTGTAACGACTGTCTTGAAAAATAAGCTGAATAGAGCTGGCTCAGAGATGCAAATTTTTCCATACCAGGACTCTTAGCGTCCTTGATATTAGTGGTAGATGTAGCCATAGATGCAATTTATTTTGTAATTATGTGTATTAATTGAGTGCCCATACGTAGCTTTACTTAAGTGATAATATAGACAATTTATTTGCCCGACAAAATCCTTAGGGTCTATCTTTACAGAATCTTTCAAATGAATTGTTCTATTTTAAATTTTTCATATTTTTCCGTAAAGTTACGCACAATAAATGATAAATTCCACGATTAAAAAACAACTTGTCAACCGTATTAATACGACACAAAAGATATATCTCTTACAGTCACAACCAGGGCAACGTAAATAAAAACTTTACTAGTTTCGTAGTTGTTTTTTAGTCAGGACTTCAGTCCGCCTCTTGAGCGCTTTATACACAAAACGACTTCCAGCAGCGTAGCACTCACTACAAATTCATCAAAATTATTGCGACATTTTTGCACAGGAGGACATTTGAAGCACTAGGGCGTGTTTTGTTCCCTATAAACAAATGGCTTCAAGGTGTCTGTAGCGCCCACAAGAGAACGCATAGATAGACTTTTGCAACACGCCTGTTATCCACAACAAAGGTTAATTGCTTGCCACCATCTTATCTTGGCAGCTTCTAGAGAGAAAACAACAGCAGAATTAGACAAAATTGTTGCAGCGACAACTAGAGAAAAATATCTTCTATGAGGGGAATCGAATATCTGCTGGGAAGTTGGATCAATTCTCAACAAACTTATCAGAGTCTTTTTTAAGTTGAATCAGCTTTTTTTCTCCTTGAAAGTATTTGCGTGGTGCGCTACCGCCATAGGTAACGAACAGCAAAAAAGGAAAATAGATGTGTACCTAATTTCCTCAAAATCAAATATCAGTCCTGTTGATATTGTCAGAGCCTGTTGATAACTTTCTTTACTGCTTTTTTAACTTAATTTTTTAGAAAATAGCCAATCATCGCTGTTTCTACGGTTAATTCAGTCATTTTAGTAGATACAACACCGCATATTGGCAATTTAATTTAGATTTTCTCTAAAAAACCACCATTAATTTAATCATACTTACCCATAGCACATGTAAAATATACAAAAATAATTTAGTTATGTTGATAAATTATGACTTTAGTCTCACATTCCCACAAAAAAGTTGAAAAATTAAATAATTCATAAGTATGGTTAACATAGCCAGTAAATTGAATAACATAGAAGAAATATGTGCATAAAGGTATTAAATGGAGCCATTACAAAAAGAAATTCTGGCTTTGAGTCATAAACTTGACGCTCTCCATCAGGTGATTGAGCAGTTGGAAAGTAAAGTGTCTCAAGCCTTATCAGAGTGCTCTTTAGCGAAAAAACAGGTGGAAAATAGTTATTTAGAAAATAACGAACCAGTGCGCTACCAATTCAAGGGGCAGATAAACTTAAATCCAGAACTAGAACACAAGGATGTATTAGCAGATGGCTTATATTTTGATATGAATCGTCAGAGTGGGGATAAAGTCCTAACTCCAGAAATTCAAATACAACGACTCACAGCCCAGCTAACAGCAGCATACAATCGGATTGCTGCCTTAGAAGAACAATTATTGCGAGAGAGAATTCAATAATTTAGTCAACAATTACGAGTCTAAATATTAATGCAAGTTACCAATTCTTTCTAGGTTTGGTATCTTTTTTATAGGTAATAAAATTGATGCAAGCGATGAAATTGTGCTTCAATAGCTTGTAATAGTTGCTGCTGTTGCCAATTTAAACCCAGATGAACAGCGATCGCTGCAGCGCCAGCGCCCACACCCTCTTTCACAAAGCCTTCTTCATAAGCTTGGAGTTGAGGATAACGAGAATCAGCAAAACTCAACTCAGTAGCAATTAAAGATGGGCTAACACCATCAGCATTGAGACTGCGGGCTAATTCCACAGTAGCACCTGTAGGATCTTCAGCGACCCAGCGGGTTGTACCGACAACTACCTTTTCTGGCTCCCAAAACAAATTGTGAAATTGCGCGATCGCTTTCATCAAAGCATAAACAGCCAGCATTTGTGTACCACCAGCCAACATCACACCACAACCGCGACTAGCACCTATCGCCATTCCCGCCACCACGACCTGCATCGGATCACCAAGCGCCGCCACAAGCTCTAAAGGATCAAGTATTTCTTCCCTAACCTTCTCCAACCCAGCCTGTACCACCGCCCACTTCTGCTCGTGGTTACAAACAGGATGACTACTATTAACTTTGCCCATAGCCTCTATACCCAAGCCAGTTAAAACCGCTAAAGCTGTCGTCGTCCCACCAACTACACACTCACTTAAAATCACATATCTGTCGGGAATTTGGGCAGCTAACCGACAACCCCAAGCCAGCCCTTGTTTAAACAAATGGTGTACCGTCCCTAATTCCATCGCCGCACCCGAACTCAAACATTGAGCCGGAGCACCACCCAAATCAATCATCGGTACAGCTGGAGGCTGAGGTAAACCAGCATTAAATATATAAACTGGAATGTTCAGAGCTTCCACCACAGCCCGGGAAATCACTACAGGCGAAGCACCAGCCGTTAGCGGTGGTAGGGGATATTGGGGCTGATGTGTCGCGCCGTAATATAAAAACTCCGCATCCGCACAAGCAGTGTATTTGCGATCCTCTGGAGTGCGCCCCGCTGCGGAAATTCCCGGAATTAAACCAGTTTGAGTAAAACCTAAAACACAGACAAACACAGGTAAACAACCGCGATATTTAGCCATCCAGGCTTCTGCTTGGGCAATTTCAGTGTAGATGCGAATCATAATTTTTGGTCATTGGTCATTTGTTATAACCCTTACCAATAACAAATAACCAATAATAATTATCCTTCATAATCCATCAAGACCTGTACCCAATGTGGCGGACGGGTGATGGGGTTGCCTAAACGATCAAATAATAGCCATGCTGCCAAGTGTACTATAAACAAGTAAATAAAATTATTCAGTAAAATTATGGCGATCGCTCCCATTTGAATCAAAAATACACTGGGGGTTGCCAACACCTGCAACTTTAAGAAAACCCACTCTGTAATTTCTGTCACCTGATTAATCAAATAAACCCATAAATCTTCACTCGACAGCACAGACAATAGCCAGATGCGAAAAAAGATTCCCAAAGCCCCCAATAGCCCACCCAAGGTAATAGAAACAATCCAAGGTGCACGCCGCCGCCATGTAGCACCCAACAGCACACCCATAAAAGCATAGGGCATCACATATAGCAGGCTACGAATTGGCCCCATCAACACCGCCAGCAACAGTCCACAGGTCAGAGCAGACATCCAAGCAGCTCGCTTGCCCCAACGCAGGTAAACTAGCGCAATGGGAATCGGGAAAAATATCCGCAACACAGGGCCCAAGGGAAAATAAAAATTAATAAACCAAATTAAGCTAGCAGCACTGGCTAAAAATGCCGTTTCTACCATTCTCAACGGTGCATCAACTTTCAATTGGGGTTGCTGCAAATTGTCTTGTTTGTCTGACCATTGATTTTGGGCGGGTTGAGATTCATAAGATGGGTTCGACTCTGGCTCATCTGGCAGAGAATCTAAAATGCTCATATTTGACAAGCCTTTAAACTATCGTTTTTTCCAAGGCTGACACATCGGGAATACAAATAATTTCCTGATCCCGTTTAATCAAGCCCTTTTTTTCTAGCCTTGTCAACACTCGTGTGACAGTTTCCCGCGCTAGTCCACTTAAGCTACTCAATTCGCGGTGCGGTAAATTGGGAATTTCAATACCTGTATTGCCTTTTTTTCCCTGTCCTTCTGCTAAAAATAGCAACGTATCCGCCACCCGCGACTGACTATCAGATTCCCGCAATCGCAGTCGTCGATTCACTTGTCGTAAACGTCTTGCCATTAATTGTGACAATCGCACTCCCGCCAATGGTTCTATGTGAAGTAACTGGACAAAATCCTGGGATGGCATACTACCAATAATGGTAGGCGTGAGAGTAATCACATCAGTAGAACGCGGCACTTCATCTAGCGCTGCCATTTCGCCAAATAATTCACCCTTGCCCAAAATATTCAGTGTTACCTCTTTGCCCTCTAAATTGTAGGTACGAATTTTTACCCACCCGTCCACGATAAAATAAACGGAGCCGCCCCAGTCGTTTTCTAGGAGAATTACCTGATTAGCTGGGTGATTGCGGGTGACAATATGGGTGAGAGCTGGTTCCACAACTGCCTCTGGCAGCCCTTGAAAAAAGGGAGTAGAGTTCATCAAGGGATTAGCGGCTGCCTGCAAGCTATATCGGTCTTCCATTATGACTTCTTCATTAAAGTTGCTAAATACACAACAAGCAAGAGCGTCATTTTAAGCCTAAGCTATCAAAGCACAGCCCCTTTTTAAAATAAATCTAAAGCATGTTACACCAGAATGCGACACAAGACTCTTTTGGCAACAATCTTTGCCTATGGTTAGAAATGGTGTAACATTCCCACAGCGGGCAGTTTGCCTTCCTTGGGGTGATTCCTTGGAGGTTAACTAGACTGCAAATATAATTACTTAAAAATATGGGTAGACAATCTCAATGATACTCAAGCTAGCTATTTTTTGCTAACGAGATATTTTTGACGATTTTTTGTAGATGATATTGTGTGGCTTGACTAAATTAGTTGCTTGTTACCTGGACTTTTTTATATTTTTATGCTATCAAGTCCGAAAACAGCGATATTGATTGTCTGTGCCCAGTTGATATTTTGAGAGGAGACGACAAAAAAAGTGCCCATTGTGCAGCCAAAATCTGAATTAGGAGGCTGGGCGGTGTTTTCTGGGCATAGTCCTCAAACAGATAGTGATCGAATAGCGCTAATATTTCCCACAACACATAACATAAATTAAACTGAATCCCTGACAACTACAGTAGGCGTAAATTAATTGCCACACAATTTGAAGTAAATTTCTATCTAAGGTATTTTGACGTGACTCCCCGTGCAGATGAACTTCACAGACTAATCGCTGATTTGGACAATTTACTGGCTACCACTGACAAGCACTTCCCTAAACTTGTGTCTAGTCAGGCGCAAGCAGCCCGACAGGTTTTAGAAAGAATTCGTGATTTTCTCGCCAGGTTAGGACAAACTGAGGATTGGCAGAGTAATACACAGGTCAAAGTTTCTGCACCGCCACCTCTATCGCCGCTGCTGGCTAGATTTGTGGAAGAGAATATTCAGTCTTCACCACAGCATGAGCAACCAAATCCACAGCCGAGTGATGCTGTGGGATCTTTGCAAGTGGATAGAGAGTTTTCTCCTTGGCTACAGCCGTTGCGAGATGAGTTAACAGGACTGCTGCAAGAACGCGCTAACTTGGTGCAGGAAATTAGGCTTTTGGAACAGAAGCGATCGCAAAACTATTCCTTAACTCAGCAGTTGGCAAATCAGGAACAGGTGATCAATGAATTTTTACAAGTGCTGATGCAACGCCTTGTACCGTCTCTCGCATCACAAATGACACAAAATTCACCCCAAGTCAACCCCGCAGCATCGACAACAGCACCGCTGATTGAAACCTATGACCAAACGGAGCGGTTATCGTTGCTCACCAGAGATTTAGATCAACGCTTGGTATCCCTAGACGGGACTGTAAATGTTGTCTTTGAAGCACTGCAGCGAAATATTAATACTTATCACGAGTCTTTATCCCAAGCACTGGCGAGAATGCACAGCCAAGGACTGCAGGGCGAACAGTTAATGGCGAGCTTTTTTGAAAATTTGACGCAATATTTACAGCAGCATTCTCCTGGCTCAGAGTTTTCTGGATTGACGCCAACATTACCAGCGTCTCCCAAAGCAGAGTTTTCTGTGTTGATGCCAACATTACCAGAATCACCTGATGTAATTGAGCCAGCAACTGTGGATGAGCAGCCAGAGCCATTAGCCACAGATGATCTAGATCCGATATTCTTGCATTTTCACCAAGATGATCTTGATACTCAAGCCAATGGTTTTGATGAAGTAGACCAACTTTACGCTAGTTTGTTTGGTGCTGATTATCTAGCGCCCACTACAGATGTCAGTGACGAGATCGAGACAAACTCCTCACCATTAACGCTGAATATTGCTAGTATCCCACCCACACCCCCAGCCGAGGGAGTGAAAGAGCCAGATCCTTGGTTGGAGAAGTCACAGGCTGATATGCCTACAGAAGATGCATCATTTGCAGATTCATCATCTCATGCCTGGGAAGCATTGTTTTTTGATGGGGGTTTAGAACCAGTCCCACCTCTAGATTTGTTGAGTACGCCAGCAGCGACTGAGCTAAACAGCGCTGATACAGTCACTACCCTAGCAGATTTGTTTGCTGTGGGTGAAGATGAGCAGTTGCTTGGTGCAACAGAGCCAGTAGGGACGGACATAGCTGAACAATTGCCGACTGCCAACGAGGTACACGATGGACTTTCAGATAATTATATTCTGGCTTCACCCCAGGAAAATCTCCTTTCACCAACGGCAACATCGGTCGATAGCATCCCGAATATTTCTTTGGATGCAGTGCAGTTGCAGCAGTTAGAACTGGATTTAGCTAACTTAGACACTAGCGCAGGAGCGGCTTTTGCTTCCTTAGAAATTCCCCAGCTAACGCCTACTTCTTTCCCTCAGCCAGAGATAGCCTTAGATTTTAGCCCAACAATTGAAAAAAAAAAGGAAGCCACAATTTCTGCTCCTGCGTTTGAGTCAGAAGATCCAGGAGTGGGTATTGTTGATGTTCGTGAGTCAGTTTGGTATTTGGGAATTGATTTAGGTACGACGGGAATTTCGGCGGCGGTGTTCAATCGCACAACTTTTGTAGTTTATCCGATTTATTGGTCTGCAGAAACTGCTACAAACAACAGTTTTCAGCAATCTTTCCGTTTACCAGCAGAAGTATATTTGCCGTCAACTGCGGTGATTCATAGCGAAGCCAATATTAACTCAGCGCCCAAGTCGGCTGCGGAACCAGCCAACAATCTTTACTCAGCTCAGTTGAAGCCATATCTACAAGTAGCTATCCCCTACAAAAATGCTCGACAAAAATGGGAACCTGTGCTGCAATTTAATGAGTTGTCGGCGGGGCCTTTGATTTGGGTGGTGCGATCGCTCTCGAAACTACTATCAACTCTCAAATCCGATCGCCACAGCACTACTCAAGGTTTAAGTGCGGCGGCGGTGGGTTTGGATGAAAAAAGTTTTACTCAAGTTATCAATAATATTGCTGGGGTAATCTGCACCTGTCCCACTGGTTGGTCGGAACAATATCGCTTCAATGTCAGGGAAGCATTACTTACCAGCAAAATAGTTACCGAACCGCAGCAGGTGTATTTTATCGAAGAAGCGATCGCTACTCTTTTGAGTGTGCTCGATGGCGCTCACGGTGAAATCGTCCAGGTAAGAGAGCAGTCGGGTCTATTTCCCGCAAAAACCACCGAACAGCCGATAGTTGGTAGCACGCTCGCCATCAATATCGGGGCGATCGCCACGGAAATGGCACTAGTGGATTTACCCTCAAGCTTGCTGCAATTGACACATCATGATTTCATGCTCCATAGTTTCGCCTACGCCGGTCAAGCAATTGAACAAGATATTATTTGCCAATTGCTTGTACCCCCAAAATCTCGTCAATCACGGTCTGAACTCCCAGGCGATAGTAAAACTATTACCAGTAATCCCCAGCACTGGCAACCCAGTATCCCTGGTTTAGAGCAAATGCAATGGCAGAGTTTGGGATTGGAAGAATTAGAATTACCGAGGGTGGGCGAACCTGATATCACGGCGCGAATTCGCCTCCAGCAACGTCTAGAAAGTTCGCTTTTGGGACAGGCGGTGCTGGATGCGGCTTTAGCTTTGAAGTTAATTTTGCAACATCAGGATACTTTCACTCTCGATTTAGCTGACCAGCGGTGGGTATTGCAGCGGCGAGACTTAGAAAGCCAAGTGCTAGTTCCCTTTGTGCGTCGTCTCAACCGAGAACTCAATAAGTTATTGGTAGCTCGCGGTATACCCACAGAAGCAATTAATCAAGCTGTCTTAACTGGGGGGGTAGCTTCCATCACCACAGTGAATCGCTGGCTCAAGCAAAAACTCCCCAACGCCAAGATTATTCAAGACTCATATTTAGGTGACAATGGCGCTCCTAATTGTAGTCGAGTAGCTTATGGTCTGGCGATGCTACCTTTACATCCCCAGGTTTTAGATATTCCTAGACAGCAATATACTGACTATTTCTTGTTTACAGAATTATTGCGGTTATTACCTGATCATTCTGTATCTTTCAACGAAATTTTACAGTTATTTGAAGAACGGGGGATTAATACACGGACTTGTCAGCAACGCCTGCTAGCTTTCTTGGAAGGCGAGTTACCACCGGGTTTGACCCCCAACACTCAAGATTGTACTTGGCTGACCCCAACTTCCCAAACAAATGCCGATTATCAAGCGATCGCCGCAGCACCACTATTTGAAAAACAAGGAAGTCTCACCTATCGTCCCCATTCCCAACAACTCCAGTCTTTGCGTACATATCTCCACACCATCCAAGCCAGCACTCAGCAGTCCCTGGAAGAACCATATACAGTGAATTTTGTCCTAGCAGCGCAGCCAGAATAGTGATCCATATCATTTGTTCTGAGTGGTTAGCGATGGTTAGATCCCCGACTTCTTGAAGAAGTCGAGGATCTTGCAACCCCTATCCCCTATCCCCCAACTACCTAGAATTACAGAACTTGCGATCGCCATCATGTTCGGGAAATTGCCAAGAATATGCAAAATGGCTGACACCTTGAATTTGCGGGGTGGCTTGGCGCAGTGCTTGCATTTGCACTTCTAAAGGTGGACGATTACTAATTGATGCTCCCCACTTACCTGCTAAGGCGGGAATTATTTGCGTATCTGGTTTGGCGATACTTAATACTCGTTGTACCTGCGCCACAATACAGCTAACATGACCGCAAGCAGCGTAGGACATAGGATGCCATTCTAGGGAATGAGGAAATCTATCCCAAGGTTGCAAACGAGAATCATAACCTTGTCCTAAATTTTGATTACCTTCGGGAAAAAACACTACGCCTGAGGGGATACCTTGCTGCTTGGCTGGGTAACTGGCTAAGTTAACAAAATCCACAATACCCTGCATCGCATGAGCAACGGCGAGTTGCCACAACTCTAATTGTAAAAGTGGTTGTCTGCTGGTTGGGGATGCGATTGATTTGGGTGCTGGTGGGAGGATACGCCCTTGCCACATAGGTTCCCCTTCTTGGGGATACAATTGATCAACCTCAGCGATATCTCCCGCAGTTACGTATCCTTGACCCAAAAAGCGGCGAATCAAGTCTAGTCCTTTGCTATTCTGGGCGCGCTGAAATAAAGCTGTTTGGATGGCTTCACTAAATAGCCATAAATCAGCAACTTTGGTGGCGATGGAATCACTACCGGCTTGTCTGGGATAACGCACATAGTCAAATAGCAGCCCATCGGGGCGACGGCGCAAGACTTGTTGTACCATTTGGTAATAATCACGCTTGGCTTGGACGTTGTAGGGGTCGATAAATACTTGAGAGCTATTATCTACAACATACAAGCTGGTTTGACCTTTGCCGTTACGGGCGATCGCTCCTTCTCTGTCCCGACGCTTGGCGTAGCTATAACCGAAATTAACCGTAAACATCCAAGCATAGACTTTCAAGCCACGCTGGCGCCCTTTCTCGATGGCGATGGCGAGTAAATCTGCTTTAGCCGCGCCGGGGGTGCGAATGACGGAAGGCCAAACTGTGTTATTGGCTGCTGCTGGTAATAATACTTGCCCATCATAGAACACTTCCAGGTAAACTTGGTTATAGCCACGGTTGACAATTCGATCCATTATTTGATCGATTGCTCCTGCCTTAGTGTCACAGGGATACAACCGTAACCACATGGCTTGTGTTTTTGGCCAGGTGCGATTCCGACAATCTTTTAATTCTTTTGCATGTTGTTTAATTAACTGCTGGTAGCGTTTTTTGGCATCTGCATTACCTTTTTGTGCCGACAAACGCAATTTATCTTTGGCTTTAGCTTCTGCTGGCGATAAATGGCAATATTGCGCTGCTTGTGCTGCGGCTGGTTGTAGCCCAAAATTGGGAATCAACGTACCACTGGCGAACGCTACAGCAAATAGGCTGCGCCAAAGTAATATTGGTTTTGCAACGTTGAGAGGACGGTTAGACATACACGAAACTGAAAGTATAAATGGTGACTTAAGAGGGAAGAAGAAAGATGGAGAAAATATGGTAATTGGGGATTGGTAATTGGGGATTGAAAGTCTACCCATTACCCATTACCGACCTTCACAGAGATGATAAGTGTTCAAACGGACATGATATGAACTATTTATTACCCTTTCCCTTACCTCTTTCGATCATTAAAGCGATGTGTATTGAATTACATAGGTCAAAAATAGGGGCTTGGAAGCCTTTTTGACAAAGACTTCTAAACCCCCATTTCTGTTGCCACATTTTTTTATGCAGTTAATTTCCCAGGGATGCACAGTTACTGAAATACTGAATCACGTATTGTTTAGTTTGTGACTAAGGTCAACACTATGACATCCAAGATAGTTTATTTAAATCAAAATTCACAGTGCTGGGATGAATGCCACTATCCTATAGTCAAGAGTCACAATTGTTGACTCTTGACTATAGGATAAGGGATAGTTACGCACCGCGCCTCAGTGCTACTTCTACCAGATTTAACTCTTTCTCTAAGCGATCTTTGAGTTTTTGAGGTACTGGGCGATTGGGGTAAGAACTATAATGTCCAGCGAGGGAATTTAGAGCCGTTCGCATGGTGGTAAAGGAGCTAAGATTAGAATACGAATTAGCTCGTTGATAACGAGCAGAAAAGTCGTTGATTTTTCGACGTGTGTCTGCTTGCACAGCTGCTCTATCTGGTGAATCTTGTGTTAATTCCAGAGCATTTCTCAAACTGGCGACTACCGTTAAGGTGTCTTGGCGATAATCTCCGGTTAAGCTATCGGGACTGGAACAGCCCATTAAGCCGATGGCTATAACTAATACTAAAGCAAGCAGACGCGACCAATAGGGCTTCATAAGCATGACGTGAAATAACGCATAAATCAACGTCCATCCTATCCTGGATTGGTATCTTGGGGATCAGGACAAGGAAGGATGGTGGCTGAAGGCTCAAGGGTAAAGAAAATAATTCAAATTTGCTGATATAGGGTGTCTCGCTGCTGATATGGTCTTCCTAGGGAAGCGATCGCTGTTTGTAATGTGTCTACTTCCATACAAGTACCACCTACAGCCCCTGCCATTGTGGTAATATGTTCTTCCATGAGTGTGCCACCGATATCGTTGCAGCCCCAAGCTAAGGCTTCTGTGGCACAGTTTAGCCCCAGTTTTACCCAACTCGGCTGATGGTTTGGTATCCAATTTCCTAAGAAAATCCGCGCCACTGCTCCTAATAGTAGGGCGTCGCCCAAAACTGGTTGATCTCGCCCGACTCGACGACGCAAGGGTTTGGGGGCTTCTTGTCCGACGAAGGGTAATAAAATAAATTCTGTAATCTTTGCTGGATATCCTTGATGAATGGCGATTTTTTGGAGCGATCGCAATTTCTCTAAGTGTACCATTTGCTGTTGTGGTGTTTCAATATGCCCTGACAGCATGGTACTGGTTGTATGCAATCCTAATTTATGGGCTGTGCTGATAATTTCTAACCAAGTGTCTGTATCAATTTTTTCAGGACACAATACCTTTCTGACGCTATCATCTAAAATCTCAGCGGCTGTTCCTGGCATGGAGTTGACGCCAGCATCTCGCAATGCAGCTATAACATCAGCATACTCTAACTCGTCAATTCTGGCGATAAATTGCACCTCTTGAGGCGAGAAGGCGTGTAAGTGTAATTGCGGAAATTCTTGTTTAATGGTGGTTACAAGTTTGAGATAATATGCGAGGGATTGACCGTTAATCTTGGCTTGCGGGTTTAATCCTCCTTGCATACAGATTTCTGTTGCACCTCGCTCGACTCCATCTGTAGCTTTTTCTAAAATTTGTGCCCAATCTAACCAATAAGCCCCGGAATCACCATCATCTCGGCGAAAAGCACAAAAACTGCAGTGCTGCTCACAAATATTTGTAAAGTTGATGTTGCGGTTAACCACGTAGGTGACGGTATCACCTGCTTGGATTTGACGCAGTTTGTCGGCTGTGGTACGAATACTAGCGATCGCTTGTGGATCTGTTTGCGTTAATAATACCACTCCCTCGGCAGGAGATATATCGCCCCCTTTCCAGGCATATTCGAGAATAGCATCAACAGTTTTTTGTTTCACGGGTTATGAGTGAGAAGCAAATTACTCATACTATTTTGCCAGGAATTTTTCTGGACGCGCTACTCTTTTCAACGGGAGCCAGCGCCGAGAGGGATCTTTTTTCCCAGAAAATTTATCTCAGCAAACTTTTGTGAAAACAGGAGTTATACAATAGCACAATTAGCGCAAAACTATTGCTTACAAAACTTTTTTTCAAGCAGCATGAGCGAAGAATCTAATTTACTCTTACCTGTGCCCACTGGTCAATTACAAGTTAGTGAATACCATCCTCGAAGCGTTAATACAGGTGATAAAGTTATTCGGCTTTCTTTGGTAATTCCTACCTACAAAGAGCGCAATAATATCCAAAATGTGATTAGAATATTGAGTCTATTGCTAGATGAATCTATCCCTGGAGATTATGAATTAATTGTAGTCGATGATGATAGTCCAGACTGCACTTGGGAAGTAGCGCGATCGCTAGTCACAGAATATCCACAACTGCGGGTGATGCGACGCCAACAGGAACGCGGCTTATCTTCAGCAGTAATTCGTGGTTGGCAGGTGGCAAGAGGAGAAATTCTAGCAGTAATTGATGGTGATTTGCAACATCCACCAGAAGTGTTGACGCAACTGTTACGGGCGATGGAACAAGGCGCAGATTTGGCGGTAGCTAGTCGTCATATAGAAGGTGGTGGTGTCAGTAGTTGGAGTGTGGTTCGGCGCTTTTTGTCTCGTGGTGCTCAGGTGCTGGGACTAATTATTCTCCCAGGAGTCTTGGGGCGAGTTTCTGACCCCATGAGTGGTTATTTTATGGTGCGTCGGACTTGTATAGCCGGTGCTGCGCTTCATCCTGTGGGGTATAAAATTCTGTTGGAGGTCATCGGACGTGGTAAGGTGCGGGATATTGCGGAAGTTGGTTATGTGTTTTGTGAGCGCACAGCAGGTGAGAGCAAGGTGACATGGAAACAATATGTTGATTATTTACGCCATTTATTACGGTTGCGGTTGTCTACAAGTCCGCTGCGGGGTTTTCCCTTCGTGCGTTTTTTCCGATTTGGATTGGTGGGACTGAGTGGGGTTTTTGTCGATATGACGGTGCTTTATTTACTCAGTGATCCAACGACTTTAGCTTTACCCTTAACTCGTAGCAAAATTATTGCTGGGGAAATTGCGATTTTCAATAATTTTTTGTGGAATGACGCTTGGACTTTTGCAGATGTCTCTATGCAACAGCAGGAATGGCGTCAACGTCTCAAACGCTTTCTTAAATTTAATATTATTTGTCTGGCTGGGTTGGTGTTAAATGTGTTGGTGTTAAATCTGGTATATAATTTCTTGATTCCTAACCGCTACGTTGCCAATCTCATAGCGATCGCTATTGCTACTGTTTGGAATTTCTGGGTGAACTTGAAACTGAGTTGGCGGGTGACACAGGTGAAATAGAGCTTTGATCAACTACTGCTGATAATTTTCGGGAACACCCACGGTAGACAAACCAGCGATCGCCCGTAAATTTTGACAACGAATCAATTCGCTAAAATTTAATCCAGAATGTCCTTCTATCTTGGCTACAGTCTCAATTGCAGATAGCAAATGTTCTGCTGCTTGGGCTTGTGAATATCCCCGACGCTGTGCGACGCGAATCGCCACAGCATCAGCATTTAACTCTGACTCTGGAGATTTATTTGTCCGCCAAATGCGGAGTAGAGCGATCGCACTTAATCCCGCTGCAATTCCTACGCCCACTATATCTGACTGGACTAATTCTACCAGTCCACCCAAAACCCCCGCTAACACTACACCTTGATAAACATCAGGTTTGAACCACTTCACCCCTGTTAACCAACTCACCATTTGCAATAATAATAAGTCTCGTTGCGGTTTGGTCAAACGCTGCCACAAATCGAAATTAATATATATTGGTCGTTCTCGATTCCAAGGTGAGGGAAATTCAGCATCAATTACTTGAGTTTGTTCTGGCTTGCTGACGATTTTTACCGTCATTCGTCCAGAAGCAGGCATTATATCTAACAAACGACGAATTTCTGCTTTTGGCTCCATCATCTTAATTATTCGCCAGATTATTCATAGTCACCAATGCCGTTAAAAATGAGCTTTTTGTGATAATCTTTGATTTGTGAGAACTGAACACAAACGTTAAAAACAGTTGTTGTCTCGGTAAAAACCACTAGAAATTGCGATTTATTCAAGAGACAGACAAAACCATCAGAATACTGGTTAAATAATTGTATAGTGTTGCGGGATTCTATGGTACCCGTTTGCTTCCAAGTTCAAAACACAGCGTTTTGAATAACCATCCAGATTAAATTTTGAACCACATGGACGCTTTTGCTCCCCTCCCCCCTAAATGGACAAATCAGGCAATTCATGCTTATGAATTTTGCTGTCCCAGTTGCAAATCCAGCAGTCGAGAAGCAGAGAAAGTTTGGGTTAACCGGCGATCGCCTGTAACCACAGAAAACCATCGCCGCAAATGGCAAGAATTCTATAGCTGTCAGTGTGGTTGTGTGTGGTGGGCTTGGAGTAGCGATCGCCCCCCAACAGATTTGTCAATTCCCCAAGATATTAATCCTAGTTCCTAAACTCAACTTCTCCAATTGAGAAAAAGGTCTCTCACTGGTGGATTTTCAGTTTGGTATTGACTCCAGCCATGCTTAACTGTTCTTGCATTCTGATTAAAAATTTGATATTTTCATGCAAATGAAATGTATCATCACATATTCCTTTAATACTTAATACTCTTCATGCCATTGTCTTCATTGATGTTGATCAAATGTATACAATCAGCAAAAAGTCAACCAAAAAAGCTTGGGCACGTGCATTCGCCGAACCAGGAAAAGAATTTCCTCTTACCCAACTGCCAATTATCTCTGGCAAAATCCCGGATGGCTTACGTGGCACACTCTACCGTAATAGTCCGGCACGGCTAGAACGTGGCGATAAGCGTGTGGGACACTGGTTTGATGGAGATGGAGCAATTCTCGCTGTAAATTTTACTGAATCGCCCGTTTCGATTTCCAAACCGAAACTCTTGTGCAAACAAACCTCAAACAAAATCTCTATCCTTCAGAACCACAACCTGCTCAAGATGCCCAAAACCCTGAGCAAAGTTGGGTAATAACCGTGGTCTACGATGGTAATTCTCATAGTAGCGAAGTTTGGGTATTTGATAGCGATCGCCTAGACGACGAACCCGTTGGCAAACTCAGATTACCGAGTCCCATTCCCCCAGGATTCCACGGCACTTGGAAACCTGCATAAATGACATAATGCAGGTTTCCATGAAATACTAATTCTGCGGATGTCTTATGGCTTAAAGCTGATGAAACAGCTAAAATCTCGTTCTCAAGACCTGCGGAGTTTATTTGAGAACAACATCACAATTGAATATGTGGCGGAAACTCTCAAAGCTGTACCCGCACAAGCAGATGTGGTAGAAGTGTTGCATTGGATGCAAGCACAGGATTTTGATGTTGTGGGTATCGAGTCGGGGGACGGTATCAGCGCTTATTTAGAGCGCTCCAGTTTGATGAAAGCTAACGCTGGGAAGTGTGGCGATTATCAGCGAGTGTTTCATCCCAGAGAACTCATCGCCATCTCCACACCATTGATGAAATTGTTGCCTATTTTGCAACAAACACCGCGATTATTTGTCCTCGATTGTAATCAGGTAACTGGAATTATTACTTGTGGTGATTTGCAGAAAGCACCCGCTCGCATGTTACTGTTTGGTTTGGTGACGCTGTTAGAGATGAATTTGCTGCGATTGGTGCGGCTTTATTATCCCCATGATACTTGGCAGCAAATCCTCAAACCCGAACGATTAGAAGCCGCTCAACGATTATGGCGCGAGAGTCAAGAAAGAAATGAAGCTACAGATTTGTTGGATTATTTACAATTTTGTGATAAGCGTGAGCTAGTTCTTAATCAACCAGAACTGCTGTTGCAATTGGGACTAAAGTCAAAGCGATTTGGTGAACGCTTTTTGAAATCTGCTGAACAGTTGCGAAATCGCTTGGCTCATGCTCAAAGTTTAGTGAGTGGTTCCTCTTGGACAGAATTGATTGCTCTCGCACAGTCCATGGAGGCGCTATTAATCCGTTGTGAACAGGTAGAGCAGGAGGATTTACACAGAAGAAGTGAGTTTTTTTGAGTCTGCTGGTAGTTATTAAGGCTTGTTGGAGGAATCACTTAATTGAGTTCCTGTGTATGTAGGCAACCAGCCTTCAGCCGTGGTAAAGTAGCGTACACCTTTGCAGTACAATGATGCCGTAGGACTAGACCAATGTTCGACGCCTGGGGGAATGACCAGATAGTCTTGTGCTTGTAGGAGTAATTGTATTTGCACACCATCGGCGCGCACAAAGCCGAAAAGCATTTCCCCAGCTAAAACATAAAGCGGTTCTGGGGCTGAGTGAGTGTGATAACGACTGTAAGTAGCGATCGCTGTTTGCAGATGAGGCGAACCAGGATGTATACTCAGCAAGTCGCACCAAAGATAGCCGTTTTCTTGTTGCAGAAATTCAAAAACGCTACTGTGCAGTTCTAAAATGTAGCACTTCTCAGCATCAGTCAAAATGTCCTGTCCCAGCAAATTGGGGAAAAGTAGCGATGTTCCCGGTTCGTAATGTTTGAGATAAATACCGAGGGTATCGAGTTCACGAGTTATCTCATTCAAGTCAGTAGCGAGCGTGCCGTCGTCAAGTAATAGAGTAGCCATCAAAGAAATCTGATTAATCGTTAAAACGAGTATACTCAACTTTGACTCAAAAAGCCACTATCTCCGATGGGCAAACCGGAGTTTGACCCGACATCAGGTACTCAGCTCCCCAACTTCTAACCCCTAACCCCTCACCCCTCACCCCAAATTAGTAACTATTCCCTAAAATTACGGTTGTTTTTCATCCGCAAATGTTAGTAATAATTCTAGTTTTTTATCAGCTAAAGATAATTAATTAAACAATACTTGCAAGATGATGACGATTAATGATTGTAAGTATTAACCTATAAATATTCAGACGAAAAAAGCTATCAAAACAATCAGAAATATGGCTAAGGTAATAGTGACAGGAGCCGCAGGTTTTATTGGTTCCCACATTGTGGAATCATTATTACAACAAGAATTAGAAGTAATTGGAATTGATGAATTCAATGATTACTACAATCCCTTGTTGAAACGCAAGAATGTAGCACACTTAATCAATTCACCCAACTTTAAATTAATTGAAGGAAATATTCAGTTATTAGACTGGCAAAAATTGCTAGAAGATGTGGATGTAGTCTATCACCAAGCTGCACAAGCCGGAGTAAGAGCAAGCTGGGGACAAAGTTTTTACGCCTATACTGAACGGAATCTCAATGCGACACAAGTTTTATTGGAAGCAGCCAAGAATGCAAAAACTTTGAAAAGGTTAGTCTTTGCTTCCACTTCTAGCGTTTATGGTGATGCGGAAACTTTACCCACCCACGAGGGAATTTGTCCCTTACCTGTTTCTCCCTACGGTATAACTAAGCTAGCAGCGGAAAGATTGTGCGGACTGTATCACAATAACTTTGGTGTACCTGTCGTATCTTTGCGTTATTTCACTGTATACGGGCCAAGACAACGCCCAGATATGGCATTTCATAAGTTTTTTAAGGCAATCTTACAGGATGAAGCGATTCCTATTTATGGCGACGGACAACAAACACGTGACTTCACCTTTATTAGTGATGCTGTCGCTGCTAATTTAGCCGCTGCTACCGTACCCGCAGCTGTGGGCGAAATTTTCAACATTGGCGGTGGTAGCAGAGTAGTTTTAACCCAAGTGTTAGACACAATGGCGGAAATTGTTGGTCAACCCATCAAAAAACACTACGTAGAAAAAGCCATAGGAGACGCTCGACACACCGCTGCTGATGTCTCAAAAGCCAAGAAAATTTTGGGATATCAACCGCAAGTATCGTTGCGCGACGGGCTAACGCAGGAATGGCGGTGGGTGAAGTCTTTGTATTAGACATTTCGCGGAAAATGAAAGAAAACAGGGAACGGGGAACAGTGAAAAAACCCTGTTCCCTTTTCAATAAATTTTGAATTCGGATAACCCGCCCTCTAGGCGCTCGCCAATTTGCCAAAATAGAGCTGTAGGCTAGAATAACTACGCTGCGAGCACAGCTTGACTAAGTGTACTCAGGTGTAGTCGGCTGGTTGCAATCAAGTAACAGGAAGGCAGTATGGATAATAATAATTGGATGCAGCAGTTATTAATGCTGGGTATTGGTACTACATCTTTGGTAGCAGACAAACTGCGGCAAGTGGGCGATGAGTTGGTGAAAGATGGTAAACTCAACCCTGAGCAAGCAAAAGCCGTGATGGATGATATTGCACAGCAGTTAAAGTCAGAACAGGGTAACTGGGATGCCCAAATGCAGCGCCAAATGCGGAATATGATGCAAGATTTGGGAGTGGCTCGTCAGTCTGAGGTGGACGAATTGCGCGGTAGAATTGACCGTTTAGAGCGTCAAGTACGCGATTTAGAAAATAAGCTTTGGCGTTAAAATACTCATTGTGCTTTAAACTGAATCTGTCGTGTGAGTCACGATCACAGCCAGACTACTTAAGTAAGGGGAGCTAATTTTGAAAGCGATTTTACTCAGTGTGGCACTCATGCTGACGTGTGTTGTAGTTTTGGTGTTAGCGCAAGTTGGCAGTAAACAGGACTCTGCGATCGCTGCTAATGTTACCCAAACTGCATTAGTGTCCACTATTACCACTACAAACCAGACTTTAATTGTGAATAACACTATATCTGACGCCAACGATCCCAACGTTGTCACCACGCCTTCTGGACTAAAATACATTGAGTTAGAACAGGGGACTGGGGAAACTCCCAAAACCGGACAGACGGTTATAGTCCACTACACCGGCACTCTGGAAGATGGTACTAAGTTTGATAGCTCACGCGATCGCCGTCAACCCTTTAGTTTTAAAATCGGCGTGGGACAAGTAATTAAAGGCTGGGATGAAGGACTGAGCACGATGAAAGTAGGCGATCGTCGTCAGTTAATTATTCCCTCAGAATTAGGTTACGGCGCTCGTGGTGCTGGTGGTGTGATTCCACCCCACGCCACTCTAGTTTTTGATGTGGAATTGTTAGATATCAAGTAGGGAATTCTCACCATTCCCATGCAGAATTTGGTATAATAATATGCCACTTGTGTAGGGGTGCAGATCATTGGTGTCAACTTAACGTGAAACCCTTGTCAAAACTCGATTTTGGATTTACTCACTCACCATGACAATCCGCGTTACCCTACCCCGGCTTTGCTGGCGCAAAACCTCCCCTCCCCTTGCCAAGGGGAGGGGATTAAGGGGTGGGGTAAAACGCCTGGGGGACAAAGGTTTTAGCTTAAGTTGACACCAATGGGTGCAAATGTGCCCCTACATAACCAAATTCAGCCACTATCCAATCAACTTCTCCAACGCCACTTGCAAATCTTGTGTCAAATCATTTACAGCTTGTCTAGCAGCTTGACGTCCCGCTTGATAATTTGACCAGCGTTCATTGACGGAAATTGGTTCCCCTACCGTGATTTGCGCTTCTCGCCAACCCAGATGCGGACGAGCAGGTAATATCCCTCCACCCACTCTAGACATCATATCGAATATCAGCAACGTTGTTTCTGCAAACCGTTCCACAGTAGGTTTTTCTTGAATATAGTCGATAGTTACAGCCACAAAACTTTCCACTAACCGCATATGGCGCATCCGCAAATCAGCCTCTTGAGCAACCCAGTCTGCGAGTCCCCGTTTGAGAGGTGGTAAAGCATCAATATCTGCTACATCTTCCCGATAGATGTAACTCCAACCCGCTTCTTCTAAACGGCGACAACGGTCAATAAAACTGCCTTGTGATTGTACACCAAAATATTGCTCGGCAACTTGCAAAGCTGTATTTAGTAAGCGGTGTAATCTATCAATTAATTCTTGATTAGGAATATCTGGCAGATTTTGATGATAGAAGCGACGATAAAACTCCTCCATCTCAGTCATCAAATGTTCAGCCAGTCGCCAAAGGCGTTGATAAAAAATCTCTTCTTGTCCGTCAACCGAGTCAGGAACCGATTGCACAGATAAACCGCTATTAGCTTCCAATTTAGAGATCAACCAGTCCAACTTTGACCAAGGTGGCTGTACATAACGGTATTGAATAGCGATGGGGAGAATGAAAACCGTCTCAGGGCGATTAGCTTTGAGCAAATCTTCCACACACCAGAAACCCATTTGAGCGACACCCGGTTCTAAGGGGCTAACAATACCGCTATGACCGTTAGTACCGCCTTCTGGTGCAACTGCTAACGGCATTTTACCATCAGCAAATAACTCCCGTGCCGTTTGCAGAGCGTGTCTGTCTAATCGCTTACCCCGACGCACAGGAACACCCCCAATCCGAGAGAAAAACCATCCTAGGGAATTTCCCGCCCATAAAGTCATCCCTCGGTCGTAGAGAAAATGAGCGTGGATGGGGCGTTTTAAGGCAATCCCTCGCTGACGTGCTACCTTGGGGACGACACGGGAAAGCATGTACAACATACACGCCGAATCGTCTACCTCTGGGTGACGACATGCTAACAACAAACGAATTTTCCCAGCCTGAAATTGTTGATAAAGTTGAGCTAATGTTTCTGCATTCTCAGGTTGAACTCGCAAAATCCCTGCTGGTAGCCAAGGTCTGGTGCGAAACCTGATCAAAAAAGGTATTAACCATCGGGTAATCTGGAGTACAAGCGGGTTGTAACGTATGGGGATAAACTTGAGTGGCGGTTGAATAGATGAAATCGATTTAGACAAGTTGCGCTCCAGAATAGTTTTGCAAAGCGATCGCTTCCTCAATGCTGACAATTTTACAAGGGAGCGTAGAAGCCTAGCAGCTTGATTCTAAACATTGCCGTTAGCTTAATTATGAAGGTGAATGATGAACACACCAGAAGATACAAGAAAATACGCACCAGCTACACAACGTAATCGCCAACCTATTCTAGAAGTGCTTCTAGAAGCCTTGCCTGCCAGTGGTACTATTTTAGAAATTGCCAGTGGGACTGGAGAACATGCAGTCTTTTTTGCACCCCACCTCAACCCTCGTCAATGGCTCCCTTCTGACCCCAATCCCGAATTAAGAGCTAGCATCGCGTCATGGGGGGTACATTTTCCCAGTAAAAACCTTTATCCACCAATAGAATTGGATGCGACTGCGCCGACTTGGCCTGTAGAAGTGGCTGAATTCTCGCTATATTTGCACAACTTGCCAATCACAGCGATCGTCAACATTAACATGATTCACATTTCCCCTTGGTCTGCTTGTTTGGGGTTAATGGCTGGTGCTGGTCGTATTTTACCATCAGGCGGTATCCTTTATTTGTATGGCCCCTTCAAACAAGGTGGAGAACATACCGCGCCTAGTAATGCAGCTTTTGATGAGTCCTTAATCGCCCAAAATCCAGAGTGGGGCGTACGTAATTTAGAAGAAGTTGTTGCAGCCGCAGCCGCCCAACACCTGATTTTCAAACAGACTTACCAAATGCCGGCGAATAATCTTTCACTGATATTCGAGCGTTCTGCCAATCTGAAATAATAGTAGTAGTGGAGGTTAGCGGACTCGAACCGCTGACATCCTGCTTGCAAAGCAGGCGCTCTACCAACTGAGCTAAACCCCCGTAAAATTAAACAAGCAGGTAATTTAAACTGCTTTCGTTATTGTAACCGATATTGTTTCATTTATACAGGCATGAAGCCAGAAAATATCCAAGTTGTTGCCGCATTCTATAAATTTGTCAGCTTACCGGATTTTACCGAGATGCAAGAGCCGTTGCTGTCTTATTGTCAAGAGCAAAGCATCAAAGGCACAATTTTACTAGCTCAGGAAGGTATTAATGGGACGATCGCAGGTTCCCGTCAAGCAATCGACTCAGTGTTAAACTTTCTTTGTGCTGATTCTCGTTTAACAGACTTAGAACACAAAGAATCTTACACCAACACGCCGCCCTTTGAACGAATGAAAGTGCGGTTAAAATCAGAAATTGTCACTTTAGGAATGCCAACAGTAGACCCTAATCAACAAGTTGGTACTTATGTCAATCCTCAAGAATGGAATGATTTAATTTCTGATCCAGAAGTGATTGTCATTGATACCCGCAACGATTATGAGGTGAATATCGGCAGTTTCAAAGGAGCACAAAATCCACAAACAAAATCATTCCGCGAATTCCCTGATTATGTTCACCACAACCTCGACCCCAAGCAACATCAGAAAGTAGCCATGTTTTGTACAGGTGGTATCCGCTGCGAAAAAGCCTCAGCCTTTATGCTTGCTCAAGGCTTTGCAGAAGTTTATCACCTCAAAGGCGGCATTCTCAAATATTTAGAAGAAATTCCCGCCGAAGAAAGTTTATGGGAAGGGGAATGTTTTGTCTTTGATGAACGAGTCGCCGTTAGTCACGGGTTAGCCGCAGGTAATCATGAATTATGTCTCGGTTGTGGACGACCAATTGCTGACGAAGACAAAGCATCTTCCAAATATGAAGCAGGTATTTCTTGCCCTTATTGCTTCGATAATTTAACAGCAGAAAAAAAAGTCCGTCAACAAGAAAAATGGCGTCAATTGCAATTGAAGAACCAGCAACCATACAGCCTAGAGTAATACAACGCAAAGATGTTTTAGGATTGACCAAAAAACAATAAAAATTTCTGGCGTTGCTGAACCAGAATATGAAATGCCAAAAATACCCTTCTTTTTCTTTGTACCTTTGCGCCTTTGCGCCTACCCTGCGGGAAGCCGCTCCGCGTCTATGCGCGAAATAAATTCATACCCCCAATCAGCAACGCCAAAATTGTTTTCCCTCACCCCTAATCCCTACTTCTTCCGCACCAAAGTTAAACCATCAGCAATGGGAATTAAGCTGAGGCTAACACGCTCGTCTTGATGCAACTTTCGATTAAAAGCGCGGATTTTTTTAGTTCTGTTGTCTTGGACTTGCGGATCTGCGACTCTGCCTGACCATAAGACATTATCGATCGCTATGAGTCCTCCTGGACGAATTAGTTGTATCGATCGCTCATAATAATTTTCATAGTTGCTTTTATCAGCATCGATGAAGGCAAAATCAAAACTCTCAGCTTCACCTCCCGCCAATAACTGCGCCAAAGTTTCTAGTGCTGGGGCGATGTGCAAGTCAATTTTATCAGCCACCCCTGCTTGCTGCCAATATCGACGAGCGATCGCTGTCCACTCTTCACTAGTATCGCAAGCTATCACCTTCCCTGTGCTCGGCAACGCTAACGCCACCACCAAGGCACTATAACCAGTAAATACACCTAACTCTAAGGTTTTTTTTGCTTGCATTAATTGCACCAGCAACGCCAAAAACTGCCCTTGTTCTGGTGCAATCTGCATCCTCGCCATTGGCTGCTGGGCTGTCTCCTGTCGTAACTGAGTTAAGATTTCCGGCTCTCGCAACGAGACAGATAGTAGATATTCATATAAATCTGGTGTAAGTCCTAGTGTTTGCTTAGCCATTTGTGATTAGTTCTCCCTCCTTCTCCCAATTTCCCCATCCACCGTGAGTAAAAAAAGCAGCTTATGTGTAGAGATGTTGCGTACAGCATTTTCCTTGATTTCCTGGTCAACTTCCCTTCTAAAATTAAAAACATTATTAATTATTTAGACATGTTCTTGTTCTGGGAGGGTATTGATGAGCCGTCCAATAATTCTGGGGATTGTCGGTGATAGCGCCGCAGGGAAAACAACACTGACTAGGGGGATTGCTCAGGTACTCGGGCCAGAAAATGTCACCCTCATTTGTACAGATGATTACCACCGCTACGACCGCCTACAACGGGCAGAAATCGGTATCACTGCGCTCCACCCCGATTGCAACCATTTAGATATTATGCAGCAGCACCTATCGCTGCTACGCACAGGGCAATCAATTCTCAAACCAGTATACAGCCACAAAAGCGGTACATTTGAGCCACCCCAATACATCAAGCCGAGTAAATTCGTGATCATTGAAGGCTTACTTGGTTATTCTACCCGTGCAGCTCGTGATGCCTACGACGTCAAAGTTTACCTCGCACCCCCCGAACCGCTGCGTGCTCAATGGAAAGTCAAGCGAGATACACTCAAGCGAGGCTACACACCAGAACAAGTGTTAGCAGAATTAGAAAAGCGAGAACCAGACTCAGAACAGTTTATCCGTCCCCAGAGACAATGGTCGGATATAGTGGTGAGTTTTTACCCAGCGCAAGAAGAAACAGACGGTACTAATGGACACCTAAATGTGCGTTTGGTACTCCGTCCCACAATTCCCCATCCAGACTTCACCTCAATTATTAACGCTAGCAACGGTAGTTCTCAATCAGCCATTCGCCTAGGATTAGATAGAGATATGAGTAAACCTGTAGATGTCCTAGAAGTTGATGGTCACGCCACCTTAGAACAAGTCAACAAATTAGAGCATATCATTTGTTCTGATATGCCACACTTACGGAACATATGCGATCGCGAAAGTAATCCCGAATTAGGTAAAATCGCTGGCACAACTGGAGAAACACTGCAAAGTTATCCCCTCGCCCTCACCCAGTTAATCATTACATATCATATGCTGAAGGCAACGCAAACATACTTGTGAAAGGGAACTCTTAACAGGTGAAACCGCCAAGACCGTGCTGGCTCACCTGTTCCCTTTGACTTTGGCAAAAATGAAATATCACCCCAACACCAGGGAAAGCTAACTAGTATGATTAGCTACTGATATCCCAGAAATGCCACGTCAATTTAGTCAGCCGATAAACAGATATCTGGTTACAGCAGTAGCCGGAATTATACTCTGGAATGCCTTATCTTCTGCAGTTTGGGCACAATCGACCAAGTGCGAACCAAAAAGCCAGCTTCCAGCTACCGTAGCCCATAATAGTTTTTCACCAGAGAATGCGATCGTCATTGGCAAATTGCCAGAACAACCATACATAGTAATAGTACCCGGTGAATCGGATCAACTCCTCAACTCCGTCAAAGCATGTGTATCTCATGCCTTTTTAGCACATCATCAACTGGGGAATTATGTATTTACCGAAAGTTTTTCCCAAAAAGCAGACGCTTACCGCCTGTCTGACTTGTTGCGATCGCACGGACTAGACGCGCGAGTCGTCTATTTTCGTTGAGAGGGTATGCAAAAGATGAAAAACTGGTGCATCTACGCTGCTTTAACCTTAATAGGCGTAATTTATACCCCACCTTCTATCGCCAACGAGCAAATACAAGTCAGAATCGAGCGTTGGTTAGAAGTGCGTCACCTCACAGGAACCGTGTTGTATTCTCGCGGGGGGAATTTCCAACCCGCTGTCAACGGAATGCGACTCCAAGCTGTAGGAGATACTATTAGTACCAAAGAAAACTCCAGAACAATTCTCGCCTTAGATAGCGGTATGGGGTTCATTCAGGTGTCAGAAAATACAACACTCACAGTGCTGGAACTGCAAGCAGCTAAAAGTGGTGGAAAAATCACCCAACTTGCAGTCAAAGCTGGACAAGTGCGGTTGCAAGTGCGTCCTTTCACCAATCCCGCCTCACGTTTAGAAATTCATACTCCCGTCGGTATTAGCGGCGTCAGGGGTACAGAGTTTGGCGTCACCGTACAGCCCAACGGTAAAACAAGTGTAGCAACTCTAGAGGGCGGCGTTGCTACCGCAGCCCAAGGGCAAACTGTGCTAGTCAACGCTGGCTTCCAAAACTTTACTGCACAGGGTGAGCCACCTTCTATACCAGTTCCCATACAAGAAAATACTCACCTCAATCTCAGTCAAATCATAACTCACAAACATCAAGTGAGAGTTGTCGGCAATATTGATCCGGTCAACATGCTGAAAATTGTCCAACACACTGTAAATACAGATACCAAGGGCAAATTTGATATCACCGTGCCCTTATCAGCTAACCGCAGAATTAAAGCTTTAGTCATCACTCCATTAGGAAAAAAGCAATTGTATGAATTGGCAGTTCCTTAGTTGGCGTCAGGTGTCGCGCCTGATACCCGGCGCTGTTGCAGCCTTAGTAGTCTTGAGTCTCCTCCAACTCAACATCCTCAATCCTTTAGAGCGGCTGGCTTATATCGCTTTATTTAAACTCCGTTCTGAAATTCCTTGGAATCAACAGGTGGTCGTCATCGGTATTGACGATGCTAGCGTCACAAAACTGGGTAGGTTTCCTTGGACACGAAAACACTACGCAACTTTACTGAAAAATTTATCTGTTGCCAAGCCAAATATGGTGGTATTTGATGTAATTTTTTCAGAAACAACTCCCGAAGATACTCAACTAGCTCAGGCTATGAGTCGTCATGGTCTGGTTGTTTTGGCTCAAGCTTGGGATGCCAAAAGAAAACCTTTAGTATCTACTCCTACCTTACAAGCAGCAGCGATCGCTAGCGGTCACATTGCCAAATATCAAGACCCAGATGGTATTACCCGTTACATCGCTCCGTCTCTCCAAGGGATTCCCGCCTTGGGAATCGCTGC
Organism: Fortiea contorta PCC 7126; assembly: GCF_000332295.1. GTDB lineage: Bacteria > Cyanobacteriota > Cyanobacteriia > Cyanobacteriales > Nostocaceae > Fortiea > Fortiea contorta. The sequence goes on from NZ_KB235930.1 coordinate 4,068,811, forward strand.
TGGTGATGTTTATGCTACGACTTGGGATCATGTCCACACACCTGATTTCGGCGCACCGTTGTGGATTAATTATCCGGGTGCTGCGCGTGGTGCTCCCCTATACTCGTTTGTTGATATTTTAGAGGGAAAGATTCCGGCTCAAACCTTCAAAAACAAAATTATTTTGATTGGTGCCACCGCTATCGGTCTTGATTCTATCAACTCTACTCCCTTCGACCGCAACTCTCACTTTAGCGGCGTATATCTTCATGCGGTGGTGCTAAATAATCTCCTCGACCAGTCCTTTTTGCGTAGATTATCGCCTGAGTTGTTGTTCACTATTGTGGCAGTGATCAGCATCTTTTGGAGTTTAATTATTACTCGCTGGAGTTTGCGTTGGCAATTAGTCGCTTGGCTAGTTGGTTGTCTGGTGTGGGCAATTATTAGTTTAGCGGCGCTGAAGCTTGGTTACTGGTTGCTTCCTGTCGCATCACCAATGATGGCGCTGAGTCTCAGCACAGCTTTTTTAGTAGTCAGTCAACGATTCAAGCAAGATGTAGCTATCCAGGATTTGCAACGCCAAATTAACATTGATGCACTGACTCAGATTGCGAACCGTCGCTGCTTTAATGAATATCTCGATCAAGAATGGCGTCGCGGGGCGCGGGCGGCTACTCCTTTATCGCTGATTCTTTGTGATGTCGATTTCTTTAAAAAATACAACGATACTTATGGACATCAAGCCGGGGATAGTTGTCTACAGCGGGTCGCACAAGCTATGCAGCAGTCTGTGAAACGCCCTGCCGATTTAGTCGCCCGCTATGGAGGTGAGGAGTTTGCCGTGATTTTACCCAACACTGATGCAGCTGGAGCAATGCATATTGCAGAAATTATTCGGGCGCGTATCAAAGCCTTAGCAATTCCCCACGCCGCTTCTCAAGCTAGCGAATATGTCACATTGAGTTTAGGTGTTTATACGAAAATTCCTGATGCTCAAGATGCTCAAAAACTGCTGATTGCCAAAGCAGATCAGGCGCTTTATGCAGCAAAAGAGCAAGGGCGCGATCGCTCAGTCTTCTTAGAGTAAAATTAAATATTTTCTCAACAGCGGATGATTATGAGCGCAAACGAGGGATAAATAAGGATATCTCCATCTTTGGTGACTATTCCCGCAGTTATTCTATGACCTATTGCCTCAGAATTGCCGATTTACCCACAAATGAGCGCCCCCGTGAGCGATTAATGACTCATGGGCCGAATATTTTAGCCACCGCCGAGTTAATTGCTATTCTCCTCGGCACCGGTCAAGGGCCAGGAAAACTATCTGCAGTGGGTTTGGGGCAATATATTCTCAGCGAATTGAGTAAACATCAGCGCGATCCTTTAGCAGTGTTGCGAGAAGTGACACCAGCTGAATTGATGCAAATTCCCGGAATTGGGCCAGCAAAGGCGACAACTATTTTGGCAGCAGTTGAATTAGGTAAACGTGCCTTTCAATCCCGTCCCGATGGCATACTTATCGATAGTCCAGGCGCAGCAGCAGCATCAGTGAGTCATCAGTTGATGTGGGAAATTCAAGAAAAATTTGCGGTGATTATGTTAGATGTGAGGAATCGCTTGCTAGGCACCCAAGTAATTACTATCGGCACCGCCACAGAAACCCTAGCATCTCCCCGCGACATTTTTCGGGAAGTAATTCGCCAAGGTGCAACACGGATGATAGTAGCTCACAATCACCCTTCTGGTAACGTTGAACCCAGTCAAGAAGATATAGAATTGACGCGCCAGTTATTAGCTGGAGCCAAGCTTTTAGCCATTCCCTTGTTAGATCATCTCATCCTCGGTAATGGCAATCACCAGAGTTTGCGAGAAATTACAACTTTATGGGATGAACATCCTCAAGACGAGTAAATCACTCCTACAAAAAAGGGAACAGGGAACAGGGAACAGATAAGAAACTAAAGTTGCAGCGAAAATTCTCTGGTACATCTCCCCAATAATGGCTCTCCTCCCTCGCCGGGTCGATAATCTGGATAAATCCGATCGCACGACCTGCAATCTCAGCAATCAATTGCTCCCGCCAATCCGGAGTACGATCTAGTTCCACCTCCCAGTGCCAATCATCTTTAACACAACACGCGTTTATGGTGACAAATGTCAAGTAGTAATATTCTTAAGAAAAATTTCTGAACTGTTACGACAAATTAATGCTACTCAAGTTTGGTAAATATCAGTTTATGCATCAAGTAGAGAATGCTAAATTAAGAGCAAGGTACAAAAAGGTTAAAACTTAAATCAAAACCTTCACATTAGAGCCTGTGCCTCCTGCTCTAACGTCCTTGTAATCACTGTTCCGTTATTGCATCCTTAATAATTGTTTTTGCCTTAAGTCCAGTGAGTTGTTATGGAGGTCTTTGTAAGCGCAGCCAGAAGTTCCTACTTAGTCAGCATTAAGGATGTACAGTTAGTGGTTCAGGGAGGGGTAGCGAAAATTGTTCACCTTAGTAAAGTAATTTTCCTCTGACTTGCCAATTTTACTGCAAGATTGCATATTTAATAACCGCCGCAGCTGCTGATGTCTATCTGTCGTAGCTGGAGGCGGTTAAACTTTTATGTGTTAAATAGTTCAACATAAATAAATATCACCTGTGGAGGCTGGGAATGGCACATTGGGCAAACAGGTAATATTCCCTGCCCGATTCCCTATGCCCGCTCTCATCGATGAGCTTAAGAGTAATTACGCAATTTTCATGGGTGACACCTGAATACGGAGAGAAAATCTACTGCCGAAGTTTCCCTGATCACATAAAAATGTGATTTTTGACACTAGCAATAAATCTCATAGAAATATATAATCTAAAGAGTTTAGTTAATAACTATACATAGAATCTCCTGTCAACAGTTACTTACCAGTGCATCCCACTTACAGAAGTGCTCATCTACTGAAGTTACTAGTGCATCCAGCTTACAGAAGTGTTGATCTACCGACTCCTTCTTTACCAGAGGTAGAGAATGCGTCCTTAAGAGGCAGAGCCTCCTAAATTAAGCAATGGTGTTTTTCGGCTGGAAGCTAGAAAAAAACAAGAATTTATCGATAACCAGGGCGTAGCGATCGCGTTCTTAAAACTTAGCGCATTAACCCAAAAAACACTGTAAGTTTTTTTACCAGAAACTAGTGCTAGCCGAAATCACCGCAACAGTGATTTTACTAGTAAAGTTTGTGCATTTCAGTTATCCGAGTCCAAGTAATTGTGTCGCACGAGAGAGATTTATCGTCAACTTAATCCCCGAACAGGGAAATACTGAAAAATTAATGACAATTACTGCTCATAAAACTACCAGAATAGCCGCACTCAGCAAGCACTCACTCGTCATCATCGATTCAGGAATTGATGATTATCAGATGCTAGCTCAAGGCGTCTCCCTCACAGATAAAGTAATTATTCTCAATCAATACCAAGACGGCATCGCCCAAATCAGCGCCGTCCTACGCAACCATCCTGCTGCCAGTATCCAAATAATTGCACACGGTGGCTCTGGTAGTCTGCAATTAGGTAACACTCAACTAAATTTAGACAACCTGAAAATCTATCGCCAGCAGCTACAACAGTGGTCAGCTACAGAAATTCTCATCTACGGATGCGAAGTCGCCCTTGGTAGGAAAGGACAAGCCTTCATTGAGGAACTACACCAAATCACCGGGGCTAATATCGCCGCTTCCACTCAAAAAATCGGTAATAGCCAACTTGGGGGTAGTTGGGAATTAGAAGTAAATATCGGTAAAATCACTACCAGCCTAGCCTTAAAACCACAAGTCAAGGCCGCATACCCCGGAGTATTAGCCGCCAACTTCGACACCCCCACCAACTTCACCGTCGGGAATAATCCCTATACCGTCGTAGTAGCAGACTTTAATGCCGACGGTAAGCTAGATTTAGCCGCAGCGAACTTTAACAGTGACAACATCTCTATACTGCTGGGTAATGGTACCGGCGGTTTTGCTACCCCCACCAACTTCACTGTGGGAGATGGCCCTCTTGCCTTGACAGTAGGAGACTACAACGGCGATGGCAAGCTGGACATAGTAGCAGCGAACTTAGATAGCCAAAACATCTCCCTGCTGATAGGTAACGGCACCGGCGGCTTTAGTAGCCCGACAAATTTCACCATTGGTGCAAATCCCAGGTCGATCACAGCAGGGGACTTCAACGGCGACGGCAAGCGAGATATAGCAACAGCAAACTTCGAGCAAAACACAGTTTCCTTACTACTCGGCGACGGCACAGGGCAATTTGCTGCCCCAACTAACATCGTCATCCAGAACCCCAAAGCCATAACATCGGGGGACTTGAACGGAGATAATAAGCTGGATTTGGCGGTGGCATACGATGGCAACGTCGCCGTATTATTGGGCAACAGCACAGGCGGCTTTGCCACTCCTGCCAACTTCACTGTTGGGGCTGGTTCTGTTGCTGTGGCGATGGCAGACTTGAACGGCGACAATATGCTAGACTTGGTAACAGCGAATAACGCCGTCAACAACGTTTCTGTACTATTGGGTAATGGTACGGGTGGCTTTGGCGCTGCTACTAACTTCTTTGTCGGGACAGGTCCTTTGTCTATAATAGTTGGGGACTTTGATGGCGACGGTAAGCAGGACTTAGTAACAGCAAACGAGGGTAACAATAACGTCTCAGTATTATTGGGTAACGGCACCGGCGGTTTTGGCGCCGCTACTAACTTCACCGTCGGCAGTCTTCCCTTTGGGGTGGCTGGAGGGGACTTCAACGGCGACAAGAAGCCAGACTTAGCAGTCGCTAACTATTTCAGTAATAACATTTCTGTGTTGCTCAATACGGCGAGTCTGACTAACGCACCGACAGATTTGGCGTTGAGTGCAACCAGTGTCAACGAGAATGTGGCTGCGGGAACAGTCATCGGTACACTCACTAGTACTGACCCAGATGTGGGTAACACTTTCACCTACAGCTTAGTTACAGGCACTGGTAGCACGGATAATACTGCCTTCACCGTTGACGGGAATCAGTTAAAAATTAATGTTGTCCCTAACTTTGAAGCCAAACCCAGTTATGGTGTCCGTGTCCGTACTACTGACCAAAGTGGACTGTTTTTTGAGAAGGCGTTAACAATCGCTATCAAAGATGTCAATGAGGCTCCAACCAACTTAGCATTAAGCGCGACCAGTGTTAATGATAAGGTGGCAGCAGGAACAGTCATCGGTACATTCACTAGTACTGACCAAGACAAAGACGACACCTTCACCTATGCTTTAGTTGCTGGGGCTGATGGTGTTGATAATGGTGCATTCACAATTGATGGCAATAGTTTGAAGATTAATTCTTCTCCAAATTTTCAAACTAAGGCTAGTTATAAAATCAATGTCCGCACTACCGATAAGGGTAATCTTTCTTTTGATAAGGCGTTGACTATTAATGTTAATAATAGTAGTCAACCCACTAATCCGACGAATCCGACGAATCCGACGAATCCGACGAATCCCACTAACGCACTGACAAATCCGGCTAATGATGTGTTTAACATCAAAGGTAATACTGCTAAAGTTAAGCTGCAAGTGACGCTAACTGGAAGCAGTCCTAATCAGGTGAGTGAACTGGGTTTCTTTACCGTTGATGATGCTAACGGTACGATTAACGGTATTGCTCCAAATGCAACAGGTTACGCCCAAGCTGCATTAGAAAGATCAAAAACAATCTTCTCTACCCTAGCTAATTCTCCTAATGGCTTTGATGTCAAAAATGTCAGCAGTTTAGTCGAATTAAATTCTGGTGCTAATGTGCGGCTGATATTGGCAAAAAATACTTCTCTGGATGCTGTACGGGCAGGAGTTACCCCCATCAGCGAATTACAATTTGTGAATCCAGCGACACTAAAAATTACCAATTTGGGAGACAATGCTTTTTCTATTGCCTTCCCAGATTTTACGGTGAATATTAAGCAGACAAATCAATCTTCTGCTCTAGGTACAAATCTCCAGAGTGACTCCCAAGGAGAAATCATTGATTTGCGAGATGTCAAACAATCAGTTAAAGCTGAGTTCACAGTTTTTAGAGAAGCAGCTTTCAATAACTTTGTTGGCTTTTATCAAGTCGTTGATCAAAATGGTGGTATAGACACTGATGGCGATGGCAAAGCTGATGTTTTGACTGGACAAGCTGGTTACACCCAAGCAGCTATTCGGGGGCGTGTTGCGGGTATTGACTTGACAGTTAATAACCAAGGTACAGCTAGTTTTACTGGTACTTTCAAAGCTGGTGCTATCTTCGCACCATTTTTGATTGTTAATGGTAGACCGGATGCAATTTTAGATGCTAATCCTAATAACGATCCGGCGGTTTATTTCCCATTCTTAGGAGCTAATGCCGATAAGTCAGATAATATTCGCTTATTGGGTAATAATGTCTTTGGTTTTGAAGATTTAGTCAACGGAGGTGATAGAGATTTCAATGATGTGATTGTCAAGGTTAATTTGACAACAATTGCGTAGCAATTTGCTAGCAGGCTATAAATCAATACATTTCAGTTAAGCTCAACATGTAGAGACGAAGCAAAAGCAACGTCTCTACATGTCAGCAATGGTTACTAAAAGTCTGGAGATGAAAGAATGTTTTGACCTAAATTATGGATATTAAACAATCGTCACTAAAGCTCAACTAAATTAAGGTAATTACTGTCACTTCTGGTGGACAAAATAACCGTCCTGGTCGATAAGTTCCTAAGCCACGATTGACATACAACTGATTATTAGCTACACGATGAAATCCTTGGGCCCATTCCCAATAGCGCACGACTTTAGAAGAGTCGCCTAGTAGGAGTGTGATCCAACGTCGCCATTTTTTAGGTAATTTTTTCAGGAGTTTTTTGTAATAGAAAACTAGGGGGCCAATCCCTGGTAAGACGATATGACCACCATGGGTATGACCAGATAGCTGCAAATCTACTCGCCATTTTTGCAAAATCATGGCTGTATCTGGATTGTGAGATAAGACAATGCGGGGTGTCGCTGAGTCGAGTTGATTCATCACTGGTGCGGGATAAAATTCCCTTGACCAGTAATCAGCTAACCCTACCAATGGTAATTCTTGACCTAGTGGATAGGCGATTTGATTCCAAAGAACATGGACGCCAATACTAGTAAATGCGTCTGTAACTTCTGCTTTTGAATGACTTAATTGTATGTCATGGTTGCCAAGTACGGCATAAACTCCGCAACGACTTTCTAGATGTTTAAGACGCCGCACTAGTTGGTGAATTGGCGTGGGATCGTCAGTGACATAATCGCCGGTGAGGAGAATTAAATCTGCTTCTGCTTCGTTGCTCAGGGCGATCGCTTTTTCTAACATCTCCTCTGACAGCCGCAAACCATCGTAATGAAAATCTGATAGCTGCACCAACTTTGTCCCTCGTAAAGATGCAGGTAAGTTGGCAATCTTAACCGTTAGTTTATCTACTCTTAAATGTCCTGTAAATAACCAGTGCATAGCTTAATAGATACTCCTCATAGCAGCGCTTACAGCTTACCAAAAATCAAAATCTATCTTGCATAACTGCGACAATTTATGTCACAATAACAGAACAAAATTTATCAAGCACATTAAATTCTGTAGAAAAATTACAGGTCTTGTAGAGTAATAATAGTCACTTCTGGTGGGCAAAACAAACGACCTGGTTGATAGCTTCCCAAGCCACGGTTAACATATAGTTGATTATTCCCAATTTTGTGTAAACCCTGTAACCATTCCCAATGGCGGACGACTGAATAATCGCGGCGCAAAAAAGGTATGCGGCGTCTCAGTTTTTTAGGTATTTTTCCTACTGTTTTTTTATAAATAAGTGCTGCAGGCCCTAGACCAGGAATCACAATTTGACCCCCATGAGTATGACCAGATAGTTGTAAATCTACTCGCCATGCTTGCAGTATCTCTGCGGTGTCAGGGTTGTGAGATAATACAATCCTGGGCGTGGCGGGGTTTAACTGGTTCATAACTTGCGCGGGGTTAAATTCAGGCGATCGCTGATCTGCTAGTCCTACTAAAGGTAATTTTGTTCCCAATGGATAGGCGATTTCGTTCCACAACACCTGAATTCCAATACTATTCAGGGCGGTGATAATTTCTGCTTTTGAGTGTTTGTAGTAAATATCATGGTTTCCTAGTATGGCGTAGACACCAGCGCGACTTTGTAGCTGTTTAAGCCGTAGTATCAAAGAGTGAATCGGTGCTGGGCTGGTGGTTACATAGTCGCCTGTGAGGAGGACTAAATCTGGTTGAGCTTGATTGCTAGCTGCGATCGCTGCTGTTAAAATTTCCTCTGACAATCGGACACCATCATAATGAAAATCTGACAACTGCACCAGCTTCTTACCTCGTAAACAGCTAGGTAAGTCTGCAATCCTCACCGTCAATTTTTCGATACTCAACGGCCCAGATGACAACCAGTGCATAGAGGAAGCGCTCAATAGTCCTTAACCATAGCGCTTATAGCTTAACGAAAAATCCCCTATTTGCCTGTCACCGCTGTAGTAACTTCTTCAAAAATTCATGAAGATGGGGATTTTTCTGCGTACTTATGCTGAATTTTAGCTGTTAATAATGCGATCGCACCACTCCAATTACGAACTAACAACCAGTATCACAACTTCATCAGTTAATCTAAAATTATAAAAGCTCAAACTGGGGAGAGCACAGCAATGTCATCCGAAGCTATACAAGAGACAATCTCTCAAGATGTAGAATCGTGGGACTGGGAAAATCCCCCCATGCCTCCTACTGACTTGATTTTTGATGATGGAGAACCTTTGGAAAGTAATCGCCACCGCATTGCAATGAATGTTTTAATTCGGTCATTAGAACAAGCTTGGATTGACCGTAACGACTTCTTCACAGGTGGTAATATGTTCGTGTACTACAACAGTGCTCAGGCTCGTAACAAAGATTTCCGTGGCCCTGACTTTTTTGCAGTACTCGATGTTGAAGGTGATAAATCTAGACAAGGCTGGGTAGTTTGGGATGAAGGCGGACGCTACCCAGATGTAATCGTAGAATTGATGTCACCTTCAACAGCTAAAATTGACACAACGACCAAGAAAGATATTTATGAACGGGTTTTCCGAACACCGGATTACTTTGTTTTTGATCCTTTTAAACCTAATTCTTTGCAAGGATGGCACTTCGATGCTCATCTACGTTATCAACCCATAGCCGCAAATGAGCAAGGGTGGCTATGGTGCGAAACTTTAGGCTTTTGGTTGGGAACATGGCAAGGAACAATCAACCGAGAAACAGCGATATGGTTGCGATTTTATCATCCTTCTGGTGCTTTAGTTTTGCTGCCAGAAGAAGCCGCAATCATCGAAGCTGAACAAGAACGCCAAAAAGCTGAACAAGAACGCCAAAAAGCTGAACAAGAGCGTCAAAAAGCTGAACAAGAACGTCAAAAAACTGAACGTCTGACAGCACAGTTACGCGCATTGGGAATAGAACCGGAAGTATGAACCAATTCGCAATTCGCAATTAAATTAAGTCACCAACAAGGGGGAGCCAGTCTCTTGGGCGGGTTTACCGGCTTATAGACACCCACCAGAAGGCTTCCCGCTCTTTAGCAAGTGGCGTCCAAGACTGCGACTCCCTCACCGCTGTGCGTCTACAGACTTCATACTTCATACTTCATACTTCATACTTTTTTCACTACGCTAGTTGAATTTTTTTGCTGACAAAAATACAACCAGCTATCACAAAAAAAGCCACTTCAGCTAATAAAAATGCTGCTATGGGTGTAATCCCAATTTCTTTAATTAGCAGTGATACTAGCGCAGTAGCACCAGCAGCCCCGGCGAAATATAACCCAGTTCCTAAGCCTGCTTGATGGGGGGTAACTTTGCCTAAAGCGAAGGGAATCATGCTGACAAAAACTAAACTAAAACTGATACCAAAAGCTAGAATAAATCCAACTACTAAAATATCATTGTCGTTTAATAATGTTAATCCCATCAAGCCGGTGATGGCGCCTAAACCAAGGGTAATAGCTTTATTTGCACCTATTTGTGCAGTCCATTCTCCAAGGGGAACAGAGGCGATCGCTGCTACTAAAAGTATCCCTGAAGTAATAAATTCTAACTTGATGCTGGGTAGCTGAGTTTGTAATGTGCGTGGAAATATAGACATTAATAAATTGATTTCTAACCCTGCGCCTAAGCCGACAATAAAAACTAAAATTAAGAGTAGAAGCGGTGTGGTAGCTGGTATATCTTGATTAAGAATAGCAGAATTAAAAGTGCGATTTGGAGTTGATGACCGTAAAATATATGCTCCCATCAGCAAGGCGATCGCACTTACAAGAAAAGTTGTAGTTGCACCAATTTTATTGAGAAATATATTCAGCAAAGGGCCAATTGCGCCGATTAACCCAAATACAAACACCAGCACAGCATTAGCCTGAGGTAATTCGGTTATGGGTGCAAACTGCATTAACAATGCGATCGCTGGGCCACGAAAGCTAATCATGGCGATCACCCAAAGAGTCATTAATACAGGTATTACCCAACGGATACCACCTTGTAAATTCTGTTCTAGCAACAACGAAATAGCGACAAAAATCAAACCTGCTAATGTTACCCCCACAGTGACGATTAGTAAGCGATTCCCTAAATGGTGTTGAATACGATCAGAAATTGCACCTACTAAAGGTTCTATAAAAGTGGCGAGTAACCCTTGAAATATCCCTAAATAACTTGCTAATTCCACAAATTCTAGCTTTTGTAAAATTTTTGGTTGATACAAACTATAAGCCATCCAACTACAGCTAATCGCCGCCACTAAAGTAGCTAATCCCCAAACTTGTCGCCATAAAATCCCTGGACGGGAATTGAAAGAGTTAACCATAATTTTGTCTTACTCTCTAGTGTTAGTAATGTGATTGTAGGACAAACATCAACGGCAAAATGGCTGTGACAGTTGCATAATTTTGATATTACTAAACAATATTTTGATTAATATCTACAACTAACCTCAACACCTATCCGCATATTAATTCAAAACTCGCCCATTTTTTGCTGATTCATCAATCATATTTTGAGGAAATATTCTATACCGTACAATCTATAGTATTCATAAATCATACTCAAGAAATAAGATTCCCCACTTATTGAAGAAGTAAGGAATCTTTGGCTACCTTGAATTAAAAAACCATTGTGAATTTCTATTTAGCTGTATGGGTGATACGGTGCGCTGGGTTTTTGAGTGCGCTTTTGCTCTAGAAACGTTATTTAATTGTTAATTTCCGTTACCAGAGTAAAACTTGATCTTGGAGTTCTTGAATATCTAGATAATCATGGGCGAAGGCTTTACGTAATAGTGGATAGGGAATATATTTATCATATTTTTGATTTTCTGGTGCTTCTGATTCACTGATTAAATATTCTGGTGTGATTTTTTGATCACGCAGAGAAATAATTTCTTGATAGAGCCGCTGAAATTTATCTTGTTCTAACTTGATTGTCAAATAATAGGGATTGATTCCGCCAATGCTTTTAATACCTAAAGATTCTCGACAACAAGAGTTAAGCCATCTTTCTAAAGTGCGATAAGCAAGGGTTCCCATCCAAGGAAAAATACAGCATTTATCCTTTGCTAAGGGCAATATATTCTGTTGATTTAACCCCACCTGTCTTGCTAATTGGCGGACTGCTAATAAACGTTGGCGAGCATTTTTTTGCAAATAACTATATTCTGTATCTTCTTGCAAAATTTTTCGCATCCGTTGCAAAATTTTAGTATGAATTATGCCACTACCACCACGCCAATAAATAGTAGCTTTTCCCTCTACTTGCTTGACAGCGATCGCCTTTTTTTTGAAATCAACTTCTACTACTTCCCAAGTCCTCCCAGCCAAAGCAAATTGATTACCAACTGGCGGCGGTATTAAAATACTACCAATTTCTATTCCCCCTTGCTTGACCACATATTCCTGACTTTCTGTAAAGACTGCATAAAACTGAAATTTTCTAACTACCTTTTCTCCTTGTAACCCAATAATTAATTTTCCTTGTTCAGTTTTTTGAATATGATCAATATCAATTAAATAGCGTAACAACAATAAATAATCTGCCTGAGAAATAGCTGCAAATGGAGGTAAATTTAAAATCTCTTTCGCCAAAGCTGCAGGTGAAACTTCGTCCACCGCTGTTAAAATACTCATCGTTTGATGATAAAGCAAACTCAAAGGATATTTCACAGGCTTAATTGGTTCAATCCAACGTTCCTCTAAATAAAGTTGGATAATCGCGATACACTGTAAAAGTTGCCAAGGAATTAACTCTGGTAAAGATGCTGTCGGCGATAGTTCATTTTCAGCACAGATAAAGCGCATATCAGCCGCATCACCTCTTCTTCCAGTGCGTCCCAAACGTTGTAAAAAACTGGCTACAGATAAGGGAGATTCTAACTGAATGACTCGCTCTAAATGACCGATATCTATACCTAATTCTAACGTGAGAGTCGCAGCGGTAACTGCTGGACAATTAGGCTCACGCATAGCATTTTCCGCAGCTTGTCGCCAGCTAGCAGAAATACTACCATGATGGACATGATATATATCTGGTGATGATGTTTCTGCTGCAATTTGTCGTAAGGAAGCAATGATAGATTCAGTTTGAGTGCGGTTGTTAGCAAATATCAGACATTTACGAGATTTTGTCAGATTAAAAATATAATTTTCATATGCTGTCGTTTCCACTGCATCATCTGCATGAAAAAAATGTTCTACAGCCAGCTTAATTTGGCGTTTTCCCGCCTCAATTTTTGGTGTAATTACTACCCTGTCAGTACCAGAACGTAACCACTCTTCAGCCATTGCATAATCACCGAGAGTAGCAGATAAACCAATGCGTCGAGGTGGTTTTTTGGTGAATTTTGCTAACCGTTGTAATTGGCAAATAATTTGACAGCCACGTTCTGAACCCATGAAAGCATGAATTTCATCAATTACCACAAATTGTAAGTCAGCAAATAAGCGAGTTAGGTCATTATTTTTGTTAATTAATAAACTTTCTAAAGACTCTGGCGTGATTTGCAAAATACCTTTTGGCTGCTTTAACAATTGGTTTTTATGACTTTGAGAAACATCTCCATGCCAAGCCCACACAGGGATATTAGCAGCTTTTAATAAATCATTAAGCCGTGCAAATTGGTCGTTAATTAAAGCTTTAATTGGGCCAATATACAGCGCCCCGATGGTATTAGTTGGATTGGCATATAATTGAGTAACAATTGGGAGAAAAGCTGCTTCTGTTTTCCCCGCTGCAGTTGCAGCAGCTACCAATAAATGAGCATCTGTGTCAAAAATAACTTCACAAGCAGCAATTTGCACTGGGCGTAATTCTGTCCAGTGATGATGATAGATATATTCTTGGATGAATGGAGCCAGTCGATTAAAAGTATCGCTCATGTTGCATCATCTAATTACAAACTAAATTCTGCTGCATCACCTTCATCTAAATTTGTGTTTCCACCTGCAGCAGTAGGTCGAAAATTAGCGCCATGAATTAATTCTGTAAAAGCAATTTCCGGATTTTGTTGGAGGATATTCAAAACACTAATAAAATCTCTAACAATTTCCCCTGGTGTCAATAATGCTTCTGCACCCAAACGATTGACAATTTCTTTGACAAAATCCTGCAATTGACTATTTTTTAAAACCTGCTCGTAAGCAAAATTGAGCGCGTGAATCTCAGTTAAACGTTGCAAAAGAGTGAAAATTTCTGCTTGAGTTAAAGGGTTAAGCCGCATCACTGGGCCCAAATATTCTTGAACTCCAGCTTGGGCTGCAAAACGGCTTTCTTTGGTGCGTCTACGCCAAGCTTGATCAGCAAATAATCCTCTATTTGGATCTTCTAAAAATTTTGTTGTCCCGCCAACAATAACGCCTAAATATTCGGCTTTACACTGCATGGTGTCATTAAAAATTGCTAGTAATCGATTATAATTTTTTTCTCTAGTAACTGTAGTAGATATTTGGTATAAATGCACCGATTCATCAACTAATATCAGCAGTCCTTTATAGCCAATTTCGGCCACAAATTTCGCCAAAATTTTTATATAGTCATACCAGCTATCATCGTCAATAATGACGCGCACTCCTAAAGCGGCTCTAGCTTCAGTTTTTGTGTTAAATTCTCCCCGTAACCACCGCATCGCGGCATTTTTGAGGTTATCATCATCCGTACGGTATCCACGCCAATAAGCAACAATTACACTACCAAAATCAAATCCGTGGACTAAATCTTCAATATACTGAACTACTTCTCTAATTTTCGTTTCTACTAGGTCATCAAAACCATCATCTTGAGGGCGTTTTCCCGTATCTTTAACTACTTCTTGTTGTATTTTATTAATCCATCCTTCTAAAATTGAAACTAAAGCGCCACCATCAGGGCGAGTTTTTGTAGCTAGACGACTCATTAATTCTCGATAAGTGGCTAAACCTTCGTTGTTGCTTCCTGCTAATCGGCGTTCTGAAGATAAATCAGCATCAGCTACTACAAAACCTTGCTCCATAGCTCGATTGCGAATTAGTTGTAGCATGAAGCTTTTTCCGGAACCATAGTTACCAATTATGAAGCGAAATGCAGCCACACCTTCTGCAATGTCATCCAGGTTTTTTAACAAACTTGCTAATTCTTTTTCTCTACCAACTGCGATATGTTCAACACCTAGTCTTGGTACTACTCCCGCACTCAAGGAATTAATTAATGCAGTGGATATTTTTTTTGATATTTTGAGTTTTGTCATGTAATTCACCCCGCTTGATTTTCGATGCTGTATTAATGTACAACATCTAATTTTAAACGTAGAGGCTTGCAGCCAGTAAGTAGAGTATATGCCAATACGGTTCAATTAGGATGATTTGCAATGTCTCGATATGTAGCAAATTAATCGTTTGATATCTGCGAGGATACTCTAATTATCTTGTCTTCGTATATGGAGAGCATTTCTTTGACATTAATCAGATATTCTGGATAAATTTCTAGCTTTTCTCCTCCAGGATTAATGATTAATTCACCGATAATATCATTTGCTCGCTCATTGATGGCGTCTATGAGTAAATTAGGCATGGTAATATTGGCTTCAGCAATTTGTTTAATTGCGGGTTGAGGATTTTCTTGCTCAACGATCGCTTTTAATACTTGAATTTCATAACTTGACAAATGCTCCATGAAAACCAGCCATTCTTCGGGTAAATTTTCTGTTATTATTTGCGCTTCTAATATTTGTACAGGTGCTAGTATTGCTGAGAAAGGAAACAAATTCACATCATCTTCTTCTGGTTGATTAACTAAAGCTTCTTGATGAAATGTTTCCATTTGTTGGAGTAATTCCCAAACCTGATTTTGCAGCAAATCTCGCTCGTCTTGCATTAAGGAAATTTGGCTTTGTAGTTGCTGCAATTCGGTTTGCTGTTCTCCTAATTTAGTTTGTAAATAATTTAGGTTTGACTCTATATCTGCTTTTTGTGTGGTTGTCGCTACTAACAATTGATTTTGTTCTTGAAAATCAATTTCTAGCTCCTGTAATTGAGTTCGTAATTCATAAAGTCTTTCTTCTATTTGCGGTTTGAGTCTACCTAGTAAAGTTAAATTATTTTCAAGGTCTTGTCTTTGCTCTTGGAGGTCATAAATTTGCGTTTGCAGTTGATTAATTTCGGTGCGAGATGCATTGCAATTCAACTCTAGACGCCGTTTTTCTGCTGTTAGTGTGGTACAGCTATTGTTTAAATCTGCTTTACTGTTTTCTAGATTGTTAATTTCTGTTTGTAGGTCGATTATTTCTGATTCTAGTTGTTTTTTCTGTCCTGCAAAAGCTTTTAATTCCCGATGGATATTATCTCTTTGACTACGAGATTCTGCTATCTGATTTTTGAGTTTATTGGACTCGGTGAATAATAAGTTATGTTGGTCTTCTATTTTGTCTACTTCTCGGATAATTCGAGATTTTAATCCTTCTAGTTCTTTGATTCGCTTATGCAGAGAATTTAAAACTAGCATTTCATAAGCTCTACGTCTTCTATCTACACAAAATGCTGCTGCATAGGTAGCTAATAATGTAATTACACCTGTTACCGTAGCTCTGGTAAAATCCCAACTAGGGACAAGGCTAAGGCCAAAACTCACACCAAAGGCAACTATGCCTAGAAAGACTCGATTGCTAATGACTGCTGATTGCATATTGCTTGTTTTCTACCTGAGTAGGTTGGTGCAAATGAAGTTAAATGGTTGTTGGTTATTGATTGTTATTGGTTACTAAGTTAGCAGGAAATTAAAATTATTGACAATTAATCTGATAGATTTTTTTTGATACTTGAATATGTTAACTCTGCTTGGAAAAAATCTATGAATTGCTTTGCTGTGCGCCCTGAACGTCCATTGTGGCGTGTTGCCCATTGTAATGCTTGATATTCTAAATCGGCTTGATTATAATTAATTCCAGCTTGCGCTGCTAGATGGTTAACAATTTTTAAGTAGGTGTTTTGATCTGCTCCTGCAAAAGTTAAGGTTAAACCAAAGCGATCGCTAAATGATAATTTCTCCTGCATCGTGTCCCAGGCGTGGATTTCAGCGTTATCTTTGGGGGTTGGTCTATCGGTGAAAAACTCCCGAATTAAATGGCGACGATTGGAGGTTGCATAGACGACTACATTAAGCGATCGCGCAGTTAAATTTCCCTCTAAAACTACTTTCAATGCTTTAAAAGCATCGTCATCTTCTTCAAAGGAAAGATCATCTACAAATATAATAAATTTTTGTGGCAATCCCCGCAATTGTTCGACAATTTGCGGTAAGTCTTGCAACTGCGATTTCGCCACTTCCAACAAACGCAGATGCTTATCCCCATACTCATTTAACAAAGCTTTCACTAAAGAAGATTTCCCTGAACCGCGACTACCATAAAGTAATACATGTAGTGCTGCTTGCCCTGATAACAAAAACTCTGTATTTTTTAGCAATGCGTCCCGTTGCGATTCATAACCCACCAGTGCATCTAGTTTAACTGGATCAGGATGACGAATCCCCACAAATTGCCCAGCTTCCCAGCGACAAGCGCGATGTTGAGCAAATAAACCCGTACCAAATTGTCGATAATAAACTGCTAAATCTTCTACAGCGTCAGCCCAATTGTCTAACTGTTGTAGGGTAGCACTGGTTGCGACTTGTTGATACTGCTGCATTAATCCCGTTTCCACCTCAATCGCTGCTTGCTCTCGATACCACACAACTGGTGACACAGGTAGATGCGCTACAGTCTGCACCCATTCACTCAAAACAGCGCTGCTACAACTGGATAAACTCTGCAATGTTTGCAAATCATGTTGAGTTGCAACTACTAAAGCCGGAGGTATATTCTTTAATTCTTCCCTTTGGGCAAGCCTAGTAAAAGGATTATCAGAAACGAGAATTTGAGTGACTAGATAGTCTTCCCAATTTTGATTTCTCGCTGCCAAGGCATGAAAATAGTTACCATAAGCTTGGAGACAACTCCGTGCATCGGCATCAGTGTAACGTATGGCTTGCAACAGGTCAAGAAAAGCGATGCCCACCTCGTCCTGCACGACAGATTGGTAAAGTAAGAGTGAGGCGGCTTGGCGCTGGAGGAGCTGAACTTGTGTATAAGATGAAATACTTACCGTAGACATAATAATTTATCTGATAAGTAGTTGGACATAAATAAGTATCCCTCGTGGGGGATAGGGAAGTATGAAATATGAAGGATGAAGTCTGAAGGCTGAAGTCTGAAGTCTGTAGACGCCTGAAAGGCGGCTTGCTGAAGTCTGAAGTCTGAAATGCAGAAGCTTGTATACTAAGCTTTTCATAGATTTGTAATGGTTGCTTTATTTACGCCGTGGCGTACTAGTCCCCAGCCCCTAACCCCTAACCCCTAGACCATGAAACTATTTTTAGCTCTCACTCTCAGCAGCATTAGTTTCCTAGCCAGCCAAACCTCCACAATAACCACACAAGACGACAAGAGAATCAGCCTGAAAACAAAAAGCTTTCAAGCCCCTCCACCTCCGCCAGATTCCCCACCAGGAGGGCGTGTCCGTGGTGGAGCTAAACGCGGTTCTTGTCCAGCTGATGCAGTGAAACTCACAGCTTTAGTACCCTTCACCACACCAACACCCACAGTCACCAATGTTTGGGGACTGACAACCAAAGAGCGTCCCACTTTATGGTTGTATGTACCCATTCCAAAGAGTTCTGCTTACCCAGCCGAATTCGTGCTCCAAGACCAAGATTCCCGCCCCATTTATCAGCAAGATATTAACTTACCAGAGCAACCCGGAATTATTGGTGTTTCGTTACCTGCGAATGCTCCCCCTTTAGCTGTGGAGAAACGATACCGCTGGTTTTTCACTATTTATTGCGACCCCGAAAAACAATTACCACCGATTTATGTTGAAGGAGTGATCAAACGAGTTAATCTAAATCAAGCGATCGCTAGGCAATTAAAAGTAGCACAGCCTCTACAAAAATTCTCCATCTACGCCAAAAATGGCATCTGGCACGAAGCACTGACCACCTTAGCCGAACTGCGTCAACAAGATCCGCAAAATACCACTCTACAATCACAATGGCAAGATTTGCTCAGTAGTGTTGGTTTTAGTCAAGAAGCAAAACACCCCATTATTTACAGACAATAACCCATCAGAGAGCCACCGCTAGACTAAAACTTCCCCAACCTCCCCACCTCCCCACACCTCCCCACCTCCCCACCTCCCCACCTCCCCACCTCCCCACCTCCCCACCTCCCCACCTCCCCACCCTTCCATGCTCAACCCCCGCCAACTAGCTTTGATAATTCTGCGAGATGTTCACAAGGGTGCTTATGCTGATGTGGCCTTGGACAGGGGGCTGCAAAAGGCCGATTTATCTATCCCAGACCGTCGGTTGGTGACAGAATTAGTTTATGGCAGCGTCAGAAGACAACGCACCCTCGATGCTCTCATTGATCAACTAGCCACAAAAAAATCTCATCAACAACCCCCCGACCTCCGCACTATTATTCATCTGGGTTTATACCAGCTACGCTATCAAGAACGGATTCCCCCCTCAGCGGCGGTGAATACTACTGTGGAATTAGCTAAAACTAACGGCTTTTCTGGACTGACAGGTTTTGTCAATGGTTTATTGCGGCAATATATCCGCCAAACAGCAACAGGAGAAGATTGTTTACAATTACCAGAAAATCCTGTGCAGCGTCTCGGCATTTTACACAGTTTTCCTGACTGGATTGTACAACTCTGGTTAGCAGAACTGGGTTTAGCTCAGACAGAACAGTTGTGTGTGTGGATGAACCAATCGCCCACAATCGACCTGCGGATTAATCCCCTAAGCACCACCATAGAAGCAGTTGAAACGGCTTTGCAATCAGCGGGTGTGATGGTGCGGCGTCTGCCTAATTTGCCGCAAGCTTTAAGATTGATTAGTCATAGTGGCGCGATTCCTAGTCTCCCCGGCTTTGAAGAAGGATGGTGGACTGTACAGGATAGTAGCGCCCAGTTGGTCAGTCATTTGCTGGCTCCCCAACCAGGAGAAGTGGTGATTGATGCTTGTGCTGCGCCGGGAGGGAAAACAACGCACATTGCTGAATTGATGGGAGATCAAGGTAAAATTTGGGCTGGCGATCGCACTTCCTCACGTCTGCGTAAACTCCAAGAAAATGCTCGGCGGCTGAATTTGCACTCTATTCAAATTTATACAGGCGATGCGCGCCAATGCTCGCAATTTTACCACGCAGGCGATCGCGTTTTACTCGATGCACCATGCTCTGGTTTAGGCACTCTACATCGTCATGCTGATGCTCGTTGGCGACAGACGCCAGAAACTATCCAAGAACTTTCTCAACTCCAGTCGGATCTGTTATCACATCTTTCTACGTTTGTCAATAAAAACGGTACAATAGTCTATGCTACCTGTACCCTCCACTCAGCGGAAAACGAGGATGTGATCTCGGCTTTTCTCGCTAGCCATCCTGATTGGGAAATCGCTCCCCTCCCCTTAGATTCCATGTTTACTGACTATTCCACGCCCCAAGGCTGGCTGAAGGTTTGGCCCCATCAACACAACATGGACGGCTTTTTTATGGTGCGCTTAAGAAAAACTAATGATTCCGAGTGAATACTGTTTACGACTGTACTATTTGATCGAGGTTTGAATCTCCCAGAGGATGCAGCATGGTTAGTCATTCTAACGTGAAAAACTTAGTCAAAATCCTGATTGGCGCGGCTTGGATCGATGGCAGAATTCAGCCGGAAGAAAGGCAATATCTGCGTGAGATAGCCCAAGCAAAAGGGTTAGCTACAGACCCAGAGATTAAGCCTTGGTTGTACGAATTAGTTCCGGTGCAACCACAAGAGTGCTACGAATGGGTGAAAGAATATCTGGGTGAACAACCCAGTGTTGAAGATTGCGAAAATCTCATCGAAGCCATCAGCGGCTTAATTTATAGCGATGGGGATGTGGCGACGGAGGAAGCAAGGCTCTTGACAAAATTACAAGAAATTGCTCTTTCCAATGACGCAGCCCAACCCGCTCACAATTTACTGCTCAAACAAATTCAAAAACTCTACCGTCGTTGGGTGGATGTTCAGAGTTAATTGTCATAAAGGGGAAGAGGGAACATTTCGCCAAGTGTTCCCTCTTCTCTATTCCCTTTATTAGTTATGACTTCGGCTCACCCAGACCCGGAGTTTCTTCTTTTTCAATTTTGGGCACAAAATCGGGACGCTCTTTGCTTTCCCAACCTGCGGGACGTTTAGAGTTGTACCAAGCGATGGAACCGATGGTGACAGCCGCAACAAAACCAACTACATACACCAAAGTAAAAGCCACAGGAAAGTGAGGCCCTTCCACAGCTGGCGCTGCTGCTTGCATGAATAAATGCATGAGTATATTCCCCTAATCTATAACCACTGCTAACAAAGTATAAAACGATCGCACTCTTTACATCCTCCCCTGGTTTGACTAGTTTGGGAAGAGGGGAAGAGGGAATGGGGTGATGGGGTGATGGGGAGGTGGGGAGGTGGGGAGGTGGGGAGCTTTGGAATCTGAGCAGGATGTTTTGAGTTTTGAAATCCTAGTTCGAGGTTCAAAGGCTGACGCTTGAGGTTCAAAGGCTGACGCTTTAATCGCCACACCTCCCACACTCCCCATCACCCCATCACCCCATCACCCCATCACCCCACACCTACCCTACTCGGATGTTTTCGGCGTCAGTCTTTCCCGCCAAGAAGGCTGGCTGGGTGCGGAATTGGAGGAACCAGAAGAATTACTTCCTTGGGAGGGTGACGAATTACCTGATTCTACTTGTCTTCTCCGTCGCCGTGGACGAGATTCTGTAGATTCATTGACAGTTGATTCTTGACTACGATAGCGGCGTCTCCTTCTAGTTGAAGATGAAGAGGAAGAAGAGGAAGACGATACAGTTTCATCATTTTGCTGACGATAACGTCTTCTGCGTCTAGGGGTACTATCTTCTTGTTGTTGCTCGTCATCGTTGGTAGCAGCAACTTTATTCAAAATTCTTCTAGGTTTAACTGGCTCTGCTTTGATGGTACCTTTGCGCCCGTCTAGTTGCGGTCGTTTGGGAAAATTTTCTACAGGCATTCCCTTGACCGCTACTTCCATGAATTCATGCCAAGTATAAGCGGCACTACCACTACTACCATAAGTAGGGCGGTTATCATCGTTACCGAGCCAAACTCCTGTGACTATTTGGGGAATATAGCCAATAAACCACAAATCGCGGGCTTCATCAGATGTCCCCGTCTTACCAGCTACAGGTCTATTATCTAACTGAGCCGCAGCACCAGTGCCACTTTCGACTACATTGCGTAACATCCAAGTCATGATGGCAGTGCTTTCGGCGTCCAAGGCCCGCTGAGACTGGAATTTAGCAGACCAAATCACATCACCACGGCGGTTGAGGACGCGGCGAATACCGTGTGGTTCAATGTGTAATCCCTGTGTAGCAAAACTACCATAAGCGCTAGTCAATTCTAGTAGATTCACTTCATTGGAGCCGAGAGCTAAGGAATATGTAGGTTTGAGTTCTGATTTAATCCCCATTTCCTGAGCTAATTTGATGGTTGGTGCAAATCCCACATCAATGAGCACCTTGACAGCGACTATGTTGATGGAGTTGGTGAGCGCATCGCGGATATTCATGTAGCCGCGAAATTTCTCACTGTAGTTTTTCGGTTCATAGCCATCGACAACAAAGGGTGCATCTAAATAGCTGTCGTAGGGACTTTTGCCGCTAGCGATCGCTGTAGCATAAACAAAGCCTTTAAATGTTGATCCTGGCTGACGCTGTGCCTGCGTCACGCGATTAAACTGGTTTTTACCAAAGTCTTTTCCTCCCACCATCGCCTGAATTTCTCCGTTGCGGGGATCGAGGGCTACTAAAGCTGCTTGCTTAAAGTTCTCCCAACGGCCTTGATTGCGTAAGGTTTTGGCTACTGCGGCTTCTGCTGCTTTTTGCCAAATTGGGTTGAGGGTAGTTTCCACCACTAAACCACCCCCCGCTAATATATCGGGAGAAACGTATTTTGGTAATTCTTTTTGAATATAAGACGTAAAATAAGGAAAATCTACTTGCAGCCGCTTGGGAAAACTACTTTTGATCACTAACGCTTCCTGACTCGCTGCTTGTCTCTCGGCGGTTGTAATCAATCCGTCTTCTTCCATCCGCTGTAAAACTAGATTCCGCCGCTGTGTAGCGGCTCCAGGATTCCTATCTGGAGCGTAGACACTAGGAGCAGGCGCTAATCCGGCGATGGTTGCCATTTCTGGCAAGGTTAGTTGATCTACTGTTTTACTAAAATACACCCAAGCCGCGTCTGCCACACCGTAAGCCCCAGATCCCAAATACACCAAATTCAAATAACGCTCTAAAATTTGGTCTTTGGTTAACTCTTGCTCCATCTTTTGCGCTAAACGGATTTCCTTGACTTTGCGCCAGACTGTCCGCTCTTGCTTGAGGAAAAGAATACGGGCGAGCTGTTGGGTGATGGTACTACCACCTTCGAGGACATTTTGCGATCGCAAGTTGTTCCAAACTGCTCTGACAATTCCTTGGGGATCAACTCCACCGTGTTGCTCAAATCTTCTATCTTCTGAAGCGATGAAGGCTTGTTTGAGTTTTTCAGGGATTCGATCTAGCTGAATTTGCTCTCTAGCTGCTTCTCCTTGTTGCTGGAGAACTGTACCATCGATAGCTTTAATAGTCAATGTCTGCTGTCGCACAACAGCGTTAAGATCTGCCTTATCTGGT
Source organism: Fortiea contorta PCC 7126 (assembly GCF_000332295.1). Taxonomy (GTDB): domain Bacteria; phylum Cyanobacteriota; class Cyanobacteriia; order Cyanobacteriales; family Nostocaceae; genus Fortiea; species Fortiea contorta. The sequence continues at coordinate 4,092,153 of NZ_KB235930.1, forward strand.
AAAGTCTGGTCTATTGACCTAATACCGTAGCCCAGAGTGAGAATACTGCCACCTAGACCCAAGCCCGCCCAAAACCAAAGGCGGCGATAAAACGGTTTTTCGCTGCTGGACACTTTCGCTAACAGTCCAGATGATACGCCTTGTATGCGGTTGAGTAACTGCCTCGCCTTCATGAGGTTTGTCGGCGGTAAGTCCTCATTTGTCGATTCCTCATTCTCATGATAATTACTGGGTGGCAATCGCGGTTTCTCCTTGTCAGAATCACTTAAGTTAGTTGTTCTTTCGTTTGACCAGAAGGTCAACTGAAGGCTAAAGTATTAAATATGAAGAACTTACCTCTTTGTAGGCGTAAGATAAAGCAAAGCTTGGTATAGACGAGCAAAACAGAGTACGGTAAGTAACAGTAAGTTTAATTTTTCATCCTCTACACTTCAGACTTGTTGGGTGATCTGCCGCACATTAGTTCCTCAATCAAAATAGTTTCCAGCTAACTACCACGAAAAATTTCGGGGTTAGAGCACCACGTTTGTGTTGTTATAATATCCCATAAACTATTAACTGAATTCATTTCCAGAGAATGTTTTTTTTAGGGTTTGTTATTGGCGTATAGTAAAAATCAATACCAACCTTTACTTGATTATTCGGAGCAAAAAGACTGTTAAACTTATCGGCAATAAATTTCTGTGCAGATGAACTTAGTTCTCAAGATAGCGACTCAGTAAAGGTTAGCGCCATCGCCCTAGGGAGTAATTTAGGAGATTCACGAGCAATTCTTGAAGCAGCCATCGACACTCTATCCCAAACACCCGGTATTCTTTTGGTAGCAAAATCTCATTGGTATCAAACTAAAGCTGTGGGGCCTGCCCAACCAGATTACTTAAATGGTTGCGTCGTACTACAGATAGTCATGCTACCGCAGCTATTGTTAGAAACTTTATTAAAAATCGAACAAAAGTTCGGCCGGGTTCGCCAAGAACGCTGGGGGCCAAGAACTCTAGACTTGGATTTATTACTCTACAATGACCTGATTTTGCAGACACCAACCCTGGAGCTTCCCCATCCCCGAATGCGAGAGCGGGCTTTTGTGTTGGTACCGTTAGCAGAAATTGCCCCGGATTGGATAGATCCAGTTTCTCGGTGTGCTATCAAAGATTTGGTTAAACAGGTAGACTGTTCTGATGTACATTTATGGTTAGGCAATTAAAATTACCAAACATAAACGCAGAAAGTTGCTGATTTGATCAATAACCTCAGTCATTGTCTGTGTATCTTAAGATAACAAAATTTTACTATGCCATTAGGTAGAGAATTACCGCAACTGCTGAAACAACGCTTGTTCTACAAAGGACGCAAGTTCAATTTTGAAGTGAATCGCTTGCGTTTACCCAATAAAGCCGAGGGTGAATGGGAGTGTATTCGTCATCCAGGTGGGGCCCTCGCCGTACCTGTGACAGCAGAGGGTAAGCTAGTATTAGTCCGTCAGTATCGTTTTGCCGTCCAAGGTAGGATATTAGAATTTCCTGCCGGAACGCTGGAAGCAAATGAAGATCCTTTAGAAACAGTACAGCGCGAAATTGAAGAAGAAACCGGCTACCGTGCCCAAAAGTGGCAAAAACTAGGAGAATTTTTCCTAGCTCCCGGTTATTCTGACGAGATTATCTATGCTTTTCTTGCGGGAGATTTGGAAAAGTTGGATAAACCACCAGCACAAGACGAAGACGAAGATATTGAAACCGTCTTATTTACTCCCGAAGAACTAGAAAAAGCAATTTTAGAAGGTGAGCAAATAGATGCTAAATCTCTTTCTAGTTTTCTTCTGGCTCGTCCATTCTTAGTTTAGAGGTAGAACAAAGCCTGCAGCGCAGGCTTTGCTTGTAAAATACCTGGAAAAGGATGTCTACTATACGCCCAAAATAATTCCTGCTTTGGTAAATTCCTTTTCACAAGCAGTAATCCAACCAAAAACCCGCGATTGATTACTCAAGCTAAAAGCTTCATGGGCCAATGCTTCTCTAAATGTTAAGTCATTGGAGTCAATCAAGTCAAAAATGTCATCAAATAATTCAGGTAGATTTAGTTCAATAGCTCCCAAGCCGAGGACAGTTTTCCTAATTGTCGAGTTGTCGTAGCGTGTAAACTTATATTCGTCGCCCCAGTAGAGATTTTTGATAATTACATAATCTACGCGATCGCCACAAAAATCAACTAGCCGCTGCAACTGCAATAAGCTCTCTTTTACTCGACTCAACACAGATACCATCGTGATTCTGTATCCTAACCTTTGAGTATTTTCAAACAAAAAAATATCTTTAGCCACATTCTCAAAATACTCCGCCGCACCAGCAGGTAAATCTACTAACGAAACCTGCGGATTTAGCCGCTGTAAATCATCTTGTAACGCATCCGCACCACCGCGCTGATTCAGTTTCAGAGTTTGTACTCCCGGAGCAACTTTGTTGTAGTGGCGATAAAGTTGGGGATTGGATTGATCACATTCGTAGGCTATGCATTTAATATTTCTGTGTCGATAAATATCCAGTAAAATTCTCGCAACAACACTTTTACCTGTACCGCCTTTATCGCCTGTAACTAACACTAATCTGTCGGTAATTTTTGGCTGAATATTTAGTTTTTCCTCTGCATCATCTATTTGCTGTGTATTAGCAGGTTGCGTAACATCAATTGCAGTTTGAATGTCTTCCACTGCAGTCATCTCAGTTGTTAATTGTGTGTCTTCCGCAGTAACATCAATTGCAGTTTGAATGTCTTCCACTGCAGTCATCTCAGTTGTTAATTGTGTGTCTTCCGCAGTAACATCAATTGCAGGTTGAGTGTCTTCTACTTCAATAACATCAGTTACTTGCTTGACTTCAGTTGTTTTTTTTCCTCTGGCTGCCATCTACAACATCCTTAATTACTTATACCTGAAAGCAGAGCATTAGTTGACTGTAAATAATGCTTTGAGAGAAAAAGTTGGTGATGAAATTTATAACTGTCAATCGTTTATGCAACCTCAATTGTTCAGCAAACAAGCTAGCCTAGTTTGCCACAAGCCTTGAGTTTTTCGAGAAAAATATAAATTTATAGGGAAGAGAATAGATGAAATACTAATAAAAGTAAAGTATACTGAACGACGATCGCTGGTGTCTTTAAGCTTTGTCTAAGACTTGAATAATTTTTTGTATTTCAAATAACAAATATACCAGTTCTCAATTACATGAGGTACACCCTAGCTAGCCTCTAACCCCTAACCTCAACTAAAAACACCATAAAAAACACAGCCAGTAAAATTTAGTTTATTCTGTCGATTTTTTCCCGTCGGTAACAATTTGCGCTAGAAGATAGCCCATGTAATCTAAAAATTGATCCAACAAAGTACCGAGGACGCAAATGTAGAGTATTGCTTGAATTAAAGCAGTGTTATTACCGATTTTATAAGCATTCCAAGCGAGAAATCCTAATCCTTTCGAGCCAATCAACATTTCTATGGCAATAACTGTAAACCATGCTACCCAAATTCCGACTTTTAATGCATGGAATAAATGAAAAATAGCGACTCGAAATTTTCTATTTTGTCTATGAAAATGTTGCATCCCTATAGCTGTATTAATGATAACTGCCCAAAGAGTTCCTAGAAAAATTACTATGACCACAGCAGGTTCATTATCTCTAAATATCAGCAACATAATCGGTAGCAAAGCTATGGGCGGAATACTATGAGGTATCTGAAATATCCGCCTGCATATTTGATAGACTGTGCCATTAATACCGATTAAATAACCGATAAAGCTACCTAAGATGGCGGCGGGAATATAACCGATAAATAGCTTTTGCAGGCTTGCTAAAACATCTATAAATATTGATTGTTCCATGCTTTATACCATTTGTAGAGATTTTGTAGTGCAACCTCTCTACTAAAAATTTATGGCATTGGTTAATTAAATTGGCTCAGACTGTTTATGTGGAGATGCTTAAAATGTTTCTTTGTGAAGCTGCGCCAAATACTAGATTTTTTAACGCCAAGTCCAGTAGTGGCGTGTCTAGCCTTAAATAGTGCATTAGTAGTACCCCCAATGAGGTCAAGACGGTGCGTTACTTTGTTAACACACCATACAAAAATAAAAATCTATTGCAACATTTTAGCCTTGTCACGCTACTACATATACTTAGATTTTTTCTCCAAATCAAATTGGATTCCTATAGATAAAATTTATCAGACAAATCAGGTGTAATTCAAAAAATAAATAAAGTTTCCATAATTCACTCTTCGGATATGACTAATCCTGAAGATGAAAATATGCTATTAAAAATAGGTTAATTTTTTTAATCAATAAAATGTCAAGACGTTGCATTGCAACGTCTCTAAAACATCAAATAATTATGCTGATTGACTGCTAGTTGCAAACAGCTTTTGTAGATTCTGGGGTTGCATAAATGACAAATATTTAGGAACAAAATCAGGTGGCATTAATTCCAAAAGTAAATTATTTTCTACCCAAAATTCTATCACTTCAAAAAATCCCTCGCGATCGCAACGCACAGCTCGCCAACCCTCACGGTTAGCGATCGCCATAATCTCTGCTGCGTCAGTGGGAACGGAAATTGCAGCGTGGGTTGCTGTATAAATTGAAACTTGGGAATTATTCACAAAGCTAAGTTGTTCATCGTTAACGCCGGGAACCAACTGTGTACCGATGGGGTAAACTTCAATCAGCGTACCTGCATCATCAAGCTGAAAAACAACATAACTTCCTGAATGTGCGGGGAAAGGTGCGACTTGACCACGCCATAACTCACTCAATACTTGAGCAACATGTGAGGGGTTGGCTGCGGGAATGGAAAAGTGATGTATCATACAAAATCTTGAATTGATAGTTGCACCTAACTTACCCAGTACTTGACGACAGCCATACAACAAAAATATATTTCTCCATAATTGGGGAAGGGTTGTGAAAACCCCGCGACTCTGACTAGAGTGGAGATGGTGTGTATGGGTGTGAAAGCTTGAAGCTGCAAATTACCCCGTATGATTAACCATCTGTGTAAGCAAATGCTAACCGCCACAAAACTTTTTCAAGTTGATGAGTTGACAGTACAAATTGACGACACCGAAGCCGAAATGGCGCAAAATGTCGCACAACTCACCAGCCAGTATTTACAAAAACTGCTGCAAGAACAGGATACAGCCGCTGTATTATTAGCTACCGGAAATTCCCAACTCAAGTTTCTTGATGCTTTGATCACCTTGGGTGGTGTAGATTGGTCGCGGATTATCTTGTTTCATCTCGATGAATATTTAGGTATTTCCCCAGACCATTCAGCTAGTTTCCGGCGCTATATGCGAGAGCATGTAGCACAGCGCATCAGTCCACGGGAATTTCACTATATCGAAGGTGATGCGTTGCAGCCTTTGTTAGAATGCGATCGCTATACCCAACTTTTGCAGACACAACCCATAGATTTGTGTTGTTTAGGTGTAGGTGAAAACGGACACTTGGCTTTTAATGACCCATCTGTGGTGAATTTTCAAGATCCTTACAGTGTTAAACTCGTGAAGCTGGATCTGATTAACCGCCAACAACAAGTTAACACAGGTCAGTTTTCTGAGCTTGACCAAGTTCCCCAATACGCTTTTACTGTTACTATCCCCTTAATTTGTGCAGCAAAAAAAATATTTTGCCTTGCGCCGACAACACGCAAAGCAAAAATTGTTAAACAGATGTTGCAGGGTGCGATTAGTAGAGAATGTCCTGCTTCTATTCTCCGTCAGCAACCACAAGCGACGCTATTTTTAGACGTCAATTCTAGTAGTTTGCTGTCTGTTTAAAAGCCTCCTCACTCAAAAGAAGACTTCTGGCATTGAGCGTTATTGAATATAGTGTAGAAAGCTCATGCACGTTGCAGAGCAGAAATAGCACAGTAGGCGCAGATACACAAATCAGAACGCAATAATTAAAACTTTTGCCAGAAGTTTCTTCCTACCTCATCTATTGAACACAAGCTCTTGCTTTTTCTTCACAATTGCTAAATATTCGCTGCGAGTTCCATCTATGCGATAGTGATCACATATTTGGCAAAGCTTCAGAATATCCAATCGACTAAACACTTTTTGGTGCTCAATTTTGTTGTCATTTCGCCACCGCCAAAAAGTTGTTCTGTCAATGCGGCGATTGCTCTCTGGCCATCTTCTTCGAGATAAGAAGTCCACCAGTTCTTCTTCATAGAACAAGTAGCCTTTAGGCAACTTGACGAGTTCTTCTTTTAAATCAATTAGTGGGATGAGTGGATCTAATTCAGATAGTCTCATGCCAGCAAGCCCTTATAGTTTCATGTAAGTCCAATCAACAAGAAAGCAAGGTATAACACAGTTGATTTGCGTTAATTTACCTTCCTCTACTGCTCTTTTAAGCGTAGATAAATTAGTGAAATAATCGGGTTAATTGTTTAGTTTTTTTACCCGGAGTCATTCGTTATCTACTACTTAATGTCACAGTATTAAGTGACATCTTTTAATCACAAACAATAAACCGATATATACCCAATTGCAATCCATATGCAACAAAAATTATGCTGAAAAAATAGAGAAATTACGTTAGAAATATTGCTGATTTTTATTAATTTGGGAAACTTTTAAAACATCTAAAATTCGGTGATTTTACTTGTCAAATTCATCAAAATGATTCGCTTTATTGGGAATTAGCAGTAATTTGCACTTCGTGACTATGGTTAATAACTTTACACTTGCTAAAAGATTGATACTTCTGTTATAAAACATTTTTCTACAGAAATCAACTTTTAGATAAAGGTATTAAATAATAATTTAATATCAACTTTTAGATAGATGCAATAGCTAATTTGATGATTTTTTAGTTATAAAATATACTATTTTTATGTTTTACATAATAAAGGAAGTAGCGATTTTTGAAAAGTATAATATTTAGAGGTGAAGCGAATAATAAATTTACTTTATTCGTCTCACAGAAAACTTTTTAACTGGATTTGTTGAGGTTGAATTTGAAGCGATCGCCTTAGACCAAATCACACTGACACTGTAACGCTTTGTTGAGTAAGATTTTATACTCTGCGTCCGTAACTAAATAAGCACCGAACCTTTCTAAATGAGGATTCATCATTTGAGCATCAAACAGCACAAATTTCTGTTGACGCAACCTTTCCACTAACTTGACCATTGCTACCTTGGAACCTTCGGGAATTCGGTAAAACATTGATTCACCAATAAAAGCACCACCAATGACAATTCCTAAAATTCCCCCAGCTAGTTCGTCACCTTGCCAAGTTTCAAGACTATAAGCATAGCCTTTTTGATACAGTAGCCAATAAATCTTCTGTAATTCAGCAGAAATCCAAGTCGTCTCTCTGTCAGCACATCCAGCAACCACAGCCGGAAAATCTCGATTAATCGCTACCGTAAACCGTTCTTGATTCAAAACCCGTCGCAACGATGTCGGGTAACGAAATCTCTCATCCAAGGGAATCAGAGTGCGATCGCGGCTACTATACCAAGACAAGCGATCGCTATCATCAGCCATGAGAAAATAGCCTTGTGCATAACCCTGAATAATTGCAGCGATATCATATTGCATAAATATAAAAAATTGCCGAGGTCAGCACATCGATACTAACAATCATTCTCTGCCTTTCCCTGTGCGTTTACCACCGCGTTTCTCTGCCCTCAAAAAAATGACAGAACCTATCCCATCTATCACCCTCCCACCATCCGAAAATCCCCAACTCGAAAGCGAATGGTTACAACAACACCTGCTGCGGTGGCTAGATACAGAATTCCTCCCCGAAGCAGTCAACCAAAATATTGCTCAACGAGCTGCACAAATTTTTATGCGTCAACGGATGGAAGGAGAAAACGACCTTGGCTCTCTGGTAATTGCCATTGTCACAGAGATGCAGGCCTTTGATTTTTCTAAAAGCTTTTATGGAGAGTTTGCGATCGCCAACGCTGTCAGCGATCTACTCTTAGAAAGTCTGGGTATAGATCGCTGTTGCGGTCAATGATTTTGGTCATTTGTCATTTTGCGAAAACTCATGACCAATTATTCATCACTACCAACTAGACTTAACTACCCCAGGTAACAAACCTTCATGGGCCCATTCTCTAAAAACGTTCCGAGATAGACCAAAATCACGATAAACACCTCTAGGACGACCAGTTACCCAACAACGGTTACGGTGACGATTAGGCGCACTGTTGCGGGGTAATTGTTGAATTCTGCGGTGAATTTCTAGCTTGTCTAACGGAGATTCAGCATTGTCAAACTCTAGTTGCAATGCTTCCCGCTTTTGGGCATACTTTTCTACCAATTTGGCGCGTTTTTTCTCGCGCTCAATCATGCTCTTTTTTGCCATACATGCTCTTTTAATTTAAAGACAGCATTTCCCATCATACAACGAAGACGGAATTTTTGCTTTTTTTTCGTCAAATCTCAAACCCCCAGTATACCCTACTCTGACACCAGCGGCTGATTAGCACTGGGGCAAATATCAGCCAATTCGCAAGCCACACAGATAGGAGAGCGAGCCTTACAAATCGCCCGACCATGATAAATCAGCCGAATAGACCAATTTTCCCAATCTGGTTGTGGCAATAACGCCATCAAATCCTTTTCAATACGGATCGGGTCTGGATGTTCACTCAACCCTAGGCGTTGGCTCAGACGCTTGACATGTGTATCTACCGTCACCCCAGCGTTAATCCCATAACCATGAGCTAAAACCACATTTGCTGTTTTCCGCGCTACACCCGGAAGCTTTAACAACTGCTCCATTTGATGAGGGACAACAGAATCAAATTCATGAACAATCATTTGACAGGCGGCTTGAATATTCTTCGCCTTGTTACGATAAAATCCCGTGGAGCGTACCAAGTTTTCTAACTCTGTTAAATCAGCACTTGCCAAACTCGCAGCGTCCGGAAATCTACTAAATAATTCTGGTGTAACTTTATTCACTCGCTCATCTGTACACTGAGCCGAGAGAATCGTTGCTACTAGCAATTGTACTGGTGTGGAGTAAGTTAAAGAACAAGTTGCATCAGGATAAAGACGCTGCAGGCGAGCGAGAATTTCTAACGCCCGCTGCTTGCGAGATAACGACTTCGGCTTCGTGTTCACTGAAACAGTTTTTGCAACCACGGTAACTGGGCAGTTTCTTTCACAATCAGTAAAATTCCCAACCCCAACAGTAGCATTAAACCAGTTTGCATCACGCCTTCTTGAATGCGAGCAGGTAAGGGTTTTCCGCGCACACCTTCAATTAACAAAAAAGCGAGTTGTCCCCCATCCAAAGCAGGTAGAGGCAAAATGTTGATGATTGCAAGGTTAATACTAATTAGTGCGGCAAAGAAAAGCAAACTGCCTGTATCATTTTGAGCAATACTAGCACCGATTTCGACGATTTTAATTGGGCCAGCCACTTGGTTAGCAGTTTCGCCAAAATTGGTGATTAATTGCCCAAAACCTCTAAATGTCAGGAAAACAATCCGCTGAAATTCAGTAGCGCCAGCACCCAAAGCTTCTGTCAAATTCGTCACGCGTCGCCGCTCGACTTTGCCGTTGGGAGATAGTTGAATCCCGATTGTACCACCATTGGGTTTAGCGTCTGGAACCACATTTACAGACAGCTTTTGGTCGCCACGGAGAATGTCTAATTGAATTGATTTACCAGGATTATTTTTAATTACGTCCCGGAAAGCATCAATTTCTTGCAGAGAAGTTCCAAATTGCCTTTGATCAGCGGCTATGATCACATCCCCTATCTTAATACCAGCGTTGGCGGCTACAGAACTCACCTCTGGAGCCAACTGTTGAATCAACACACCCGGTTGGCTAGCTTGTCCCACACCGACGATGCTGACTTGACCCACCAACAGCAGATAGGCAAATACCAAATTAGCGATGACACCTGCACTGATGACGATCGCCCGATCTAAAATTGGTCGGTTACGCAGCAAATTTGGGTCATTAGGGGGAATATCGCTATCTGGCTCATCATCCGGAAAACCCACAAAACCACCCAAAGGAAAGGCGCGAATAGCATATTCAGTGAAAGAACCTTGGTACTTCCAAACCACCGGGCCAAAACCCAGAGAAAAGCGGTTAACATAAATGCCTTGAGAACGCGCTGCAATGAAATGTCCTAGTTCGTGTACCAAGATCAAAACAGCCAAAACTGCGATCGCTGCTAAAACTGACATAGAAAATAACAAAGTATGAACAAACCTATCCCTATTCTAATTGGGCATCCGACATGGGGAATTCTCCCTCATCAACCAGACTCCCGCAATTACAAAACCTCACGTCCTAAAAACGGTTGCAGTGCTTGTGGTATCAACACCGTCCCATCTGGTTGTTGGTAATTTTCCAAAATCGCCGCCATTGTCCGTCCCACCGCTAAACCAGAACCATTCAAGGTATGCACAAACTGAGTACCTTTTTTCCCCGCTTCTTTAAAGCGAATATCTCCCCGTCGCGCTTGGAAGTCTACAGTATTAGAACAGCTAGAAATTTCTCGATATTTGCCAGAAGAAGGCAACCACACCTCTAAATCATAGGTTTTAGCAGCAGAAAATCCCATATCCCCAGTGCATAAATTGATCACTCGGTATGGCAACTTTAATGCTTGTAAAATTGCTTCCGCATTCCCTACCAATTTTTCTAATTCTGCAAAAGAACTACTAGGATGAACCAATTTCACCAATTCCACCTTGTTGAATTGATGCAAACGAATTAATCCCCGCATATCCCGCCCATAGCTACCAGCCTCGCGGCGAAAACAAGGAGTATAAGCACAGTGGTAGATAGGTAAATCTTCAGCCGCCAGAATTTCCCCACGGTAGAGGTTAGTTAATGGCACCTCTGCGGTAGGAATTAACCATAAATCGTCATCAGCACATTTAAAGCTTTCTTCTGCAAACTTAGGTAACTGTCCGGTCGCTGTCAGTGAATCAGTATTCACCAACATCGGCGGACTAACTTCTACATACCCAGCTTGAGTTTGCAGCGTCAACATAAATTGAATTAATGCTCTTTCCAGCGCCGCACCAGCACCCATCAAAGTAACGAAGCGGCTTTGAGCCACTTTCACCGCTCGCTCAACATTGAGAATACCCAGCTTTTCGCCAATTTCCCAGTGAGGAAGGATTTGCGAATTCTGGGGTATGTATTCATCACCCCAACGGCGCACCTCTACATTATCATCTTCACTCTTACCAATCGGTGTGGAGTCGCTGGGCAAATTTGGTAACGCCAACACTAATTGCTCAATTTCCGCCTTGAGGTTTTTTTCTTGTGGTTCCAGTTCACTTAATTGGGCTTTGATAGAATTCCCTTCATTCCGCAGAGTTTGAATCTCTGTTGATTGAGCATCCGTCCCTGATTTGATTTTTTGCCCGACAAGTTTACCAATTTCGTTGCTCCGGGCTTGGAGTTGACTGCGTGTCGCCTCTAGCTCCCGTTGTTGCCGATCTAAGTGTAATATCGGTTCAATGTCGTATTTACCACTACGACTGTTCAAACTTTCTTGGATTAATTGGGGATTTTCCCGTATTTGCTTAATATCCAGCACAGATTTTTCTTGCGGTTTCGCCAAAACATCAGCATATACTGATTTTGACTTGCGATCGCCGCAATTGACAATACAAAAATTTTGCCCTAGCGATATCGCTAGGGCCTAGGGAAGATGATTTTTACTTTTTCTAGATTGAGATGTGATTTGCTCATCACCAGCCTTGTGATTCTTGCGACGGATGATTTACTTATCTGATTTTTTAGACTCTTGAGGACTAGCAGGTGACGGTAGCCAGTAAGCTAGTACCCCTGATAAAGCACTCCAGTACACTGCTTGATTTTTTGCATCATCCTTATGGTCACTAATGATCAAAAAACCACACAGTGCAATCATCATGGTACTGAAGACAACTTGTATACCAAACTTCCACATATCCATATTTTGCTCTTTCATAAAAAAACGCCTCAAAACAAGTTTAAATAAGCCTATTAGACAGTTTTAGCATCACTACGTAGCAGTATGTCAATGCTGTTAACTGGTATTAGACTTCACAAGCTATTTTGAGGCTTCCGGAAAATCACCATCAGCCTTTTGGACTAATTCTCCAGATGACTTAGAATGAGTATCTCGTCATTGGCTTTTTGTCAAGAGACTCGATGAGCGCCGCTCATAAGGAACAATGAAAATACCTCTTCCCTATCCCCTCTTCCCTACTCCCTATTCCCTATTTTCAACTTAGTCATCTAAGGCCGATTAATGCGATTAAGTAGCCACAGGGAAGCAAGTAAGCCGGCGAAGTGAGCCATGATTGTGTTAATGTTTGCCTGCACCACAAACATATCCAAACCGCTGATAAATGGCTGATTTCCCTGTGGAGAGAAGAAGAATTGTGTTTGGGTAATGGCTCTGGCTGCTAGAGTACCGACGATCGCCTGCGCGCCGAAAAGAGTTAATAATATTCCTACTAGGTCTACTAATACTCCCAAGCGTAATACTTGCACTGTCTCACTTTTGCGGGGACGATTATTGATATTGGCAGACAGCAGTTGGTTTCCCAGTCTGGCATAACGAAAAGCTATATAAATCCCCACACCCAAAGCAATCAGCCCACAAATTGCTAGAAAAATCCCGAAACCCGCTCCTGGATTATTTCCTGGGCTTCCTGGTCTTTGGCTGGAGATAGCATACAATAGCAAAATCACGCCGGACACAACACCCAGTACTAACTGAATCCAAAAACTGATCCAACCTATCAGGCGAAATGTTTGGCCAATAGCCCGAAGATTAGCAGGAGAAGAGGGGGCCTCGCGGTCTTGTGACATATTAATCACCCATGTGCTAGGTGCAAGATATAAGTTAGTATCACACTTACCAGATAGAATAAGACAATCTCAAGTCTAGAAGCTCAGTACTTTATATAGATTTAAGTGTGCTCATATTCATCAAAGCTGGGAAAAGCAACTTCTGAAGTTAGACAAATATCTTCCCCAAATCCTAGCTCCTATTCCCTCAACCCTATTTTCCAGCCCGCAAACTGACAATCACGGTAAAACAAAGTGTTTATTAAGTTATACAGACAAAATCACGTTTTACCTGTAAAATTTCTTCGATGGCATTTTATGCTTAAGCAGTTTTAACCAGCTCGGCATCACTTGACACCCAGATAGTGGTTCTGCCTCTGTCTGATCGCTCCTCACCACACCACACCGTCTTGAGCTTGGCTAGGGACGTAATAACTTGCGCCCCTTAAACTCACACAGCCGTCTCGCGTTTTTAACAGCGTGAGTCCATGTTTTGATGTTTACGCTTCGGCAATTTTACCTAAAGTAGCGATATATACCTGCTCTTTTTTGAGTAGCGATATATACTGTCTACCAGAATTTGTAAATCCCCACCTAAAGCATCTTTTTAGTCACTCACCAACCATGAAACTTGAGGATATATATCAATTTTTTGAGAATCCTCCGCCAACTTACCTCTGTCAGGAACTAGCAGTTTGTTACATTCTGTACGTTTTACTACAAGGTGAATCCTACGGAACCGAGTTAATCCAGCAGTTGGAGAGCGAATATCCCACCTATCGGCTTTCGGATACTGTGCTGTATAGTGCCATTAAATTTCTCGAAGACCAAAGAGCAATCACTGGATATTGGAAAAGACTCGAAGGACGGGGACGTCCTCGGCGGATGTATCAAGTTTCTCCAGAATGGCAAGTTCCAGCCCAGGATTTAGCTCGATTATGGCAAGAGTACATTAATCAGAGGACAAATTAAATAATAATTAATAATGAATAAGTCTCCTCCTGTCAATTAGTTATGGATAATGCTGTTCTGCCATCGACGTTGCTGCTAACTTTGTTGTTATCAGTGGGACTGTTTTTCTTTATTCGTGCTTCGACCAAAGACCGCACAGAAAAAGCGCAACTGGTTTCTGAGCTAGACGAAGCTTCTTTAATGCCTCAATTACAGGAGTATTTTCGCACGCGGTCTTACCGAGTGGCAGCGGTAGACCCTGAAAAAAATCAAGTTATTTTTGAAGGTTTTGTGAAACCAAGCTGGTTTTTAGCGGCTTTTCTAACATTACTAGCAGCAGTTGGTTTAGCTTGTCTATCTTTAGTTGTGTCGCTGCTTTTTCCTAGTTTTGGAGCTTTTTCTTTAGGAATAGTATTACTAGCTCCTCTAAGTGGTCTTTTTTATTGGAAAAAAGCCGGAAGAATCGAGAAAGTGGCTCTGAAGCTGGAAAAGAACCCAGACCAGCACAACTCCTCAAGTAAAATTACAGTAATAGCCCATCGTGACGAACTCATGGAGTTAGAGAGGGCATTACAGTTAAAAATTAGCGAATAAGTAGGAAATTTTTTAACTAAAGAAGTTTGAAGTGTGGAGGATGAAAAGAAATCGCTACACACCTCACCCCTGATGGGCGAAAAAACGAAAATCTTTTGTGTTTACACCCCACTCGTAAAAGAATGGGGTGATTTTGCGCCTCACACTTCATCCTTCATTTGGTAATCTCACAGCAGACAATGTAGGCTTCTGAGCAAACTTTCCGGGATTAGCTTTGGGGAGTGGGAAAGATAATTCATGCGATGCTACTTTTCTCCTAGACAAAAGTCGTCAGGAAAAAATTATATCTTTGTGAGCAAGCGTCCCTAACTATCAGCGGGATAAGCGTGCAACTTCACTTTTGCTTTTGGACACTTCTCGCTCTATCCTCTCTCCCCTCTGCATGATCAAACTCTAAATCAATCCACGCCAGCAAGCATGTTTTGATGTGAGTCGATTTTTCCATTACCTGGACTAGGTTCACTGGCAAATCAGCTAAAAACTAAAAAAAATCTAAATTTTTTGCATAAACTGATTACTTTTGCCAGTTAATTATTGTCAGAGGCTACATCACTGCGTCAGATCACCTTCTATGATTCACCGACCAGCCAAAACTAAAGCTTCCTGACCCGCAGGCGCTTCTAAGGTTCTAAGACTGGGAAACAAGAAATGGTTTTCTTCTACGTATTGAGCACCAAACAGTCCTTTTTCTGCCCAGAAATAACGATCTGTGGTGTGTTCGTTACGCTTTACGAGTAGCAATGCGGGTGGGGCGATGCCTTCGGCTTGAATGAATTTTCTAGCTGCGGTTACAGGTTTTTCTTCGCCACTCTCGATGCTATA
Organism: Fortiea contorta PCC 7126; assembly: GCF_000332295.1. GTDB lineage: Bacteria > Cyanobacteriota > Cyanobacteriia > Cyanobacteriales > Nostocaceae > Fortiea > Fortiea contorta. The sequence goes on from NZ_KB235930.1 coordinate 4,107,362, forward strand.
TTGAGGAACATGCTCCAGAATGCGCCGTCCTTCCTGGCGACGACGACTTTTGCGCTTCCGTCTCCTTGCCAACCTATTTTCCTCCTCTTTCAAGCTGTAGATTGTAGTTATAGCTACAAAATCCGTCGTAATTATATAAGTTCTGGTTCAAAAAATCAAGGGTTTTTAATCCTTTATTCCCAGAAAAATAATATTTTTAAAACGCAGAAAAAACTCAAGTGGTTAGGGATATAATTCCCAGGTGCAGACCATTGCTCTTAAGATTTAGGTAAGCTAGATTGCAAGAGCCAGGGAAAATTATGTCCCTTCTTTATCTTCCCTCAAATTATGTAATATTGAGCAATATCTGAAAAATGTTAATATCTGCCAGTTCTGATTTTATTGCTCTATGCCGAGAGCAAATAGCGTTGCTCACCCAAGGTCTAGGAGCATCGTTAAGTGTTGTGTACTTAACACAAGAATTGGCAGAGGCGCCAACAGGAGACACGAAACTAATTCCTGTGGTGGTCTATCCGGAAACAGCGGTGTTGAAGCCAAAAGAGGGGTCTGGGGAGGGGATAGCACCAGGAAAAATTGATATGAAGGGAATTTTGGTGTTACCTCAGCATCAGCAGAAATTGTTGACTGCTGGCGGGTCTGAGTCTCCGACTGCTACACAGGAAACTCACACACCAGAGGAGTATTTACTGCGTGGGAACCAAATTGTTTTACCCCTGATTCATGAGGGTGTGATGATGGGGTTACTGATGACAGGTAGGGAAGACCGGGCATGGGATGAGCACGAACAAAGTCAAATTCAACAGATAGCTCAAACCTTGGCGATCGCCTGTATTTTAGATCAGCGTCGCGCCTGGTTGCAACAGCAGCTACATCAACAACAAATTCTCCAAGAACAGCAACGAGATTTGCTAGATAATCTCTTGCATCAGTTTCGTAACCCGCTCACAGCATTGCGGACTTTTGGTAAGTTACTTTTAAAGCGCCTCAGGACTGGAGATCCCAACCGCGATGTCGCCGCTAATATTGTGCGAGAAAGCGATCGCCTGCAAGAATTGTTATTACAATTTGATCAAGTTATTGACTTGACAGAGGCAGATTTAGCCACATTATCATTGCCAGAAAATGATGTATTTGTAGAAGCCACTGTCCAAAAAGAAGCCAAACCTGCTTTATTATTGCCGGGGACAGGAGACAAAGAAACTGATTGTGCTTTAGCAGATTTGTTAGCACCGTTATTAGTGTCGGCGAGGGCGATTGCTCAAGAGCGGAATTTACAACTAAAAGCTAAAATTCCTCGCAATTTACCACTAGTCCGTGCCAATATTAAAGCATTACAAGAAGTGTTAAATAATATTATTGATAATGCCTTGAAATACACTCCTCCTGGTGGCAAGATTTTGATTCAGGTAGGACAAGAGAAAGCTAACTTTCAAGGAATTGCTATTAGTGATACCGGGCCGGGAATTCCACCAGAAGATTTAGCGCATTTGGGAGAACGGCATTATCGAGGTGTACAAGCTCAAACAGAAATTCCTGGTACAGGTTTGGGGTTAGCGATCGCTAAACAATTAATTGAGCAAATGCAGGGAGAAATTGAGATTTTTAGCCCAGCAATTAACTCAACTATCACTTCTCCCCAAGCGCCAGGAACTACCTTTATTATTTGGTTGCCGGAAGTTAGGATTTAGTTATCTTAGGGAAACCAATAAGTTTTGGTTGACGGTCATTTGTAGGTCAGTATCTGGGTCAATGGCGATCAGGTCAACGCTATTTTTGCCAAAGAATAGACCAATTAAGGCACCGATACCCGCACCACCCAGGACTTCTTCCGTGGCGATCGCGCGATCGCCTGTGACCGCAGATACAGCGGCGGCGGCGCCTGCACCTAAAACGGTATTCTGAATAATTGCCCCGGTACTGGTGCCTTTGTTAACTGTTTGGGTTTTGGTAATTACTTCAGAAGCGGCATTAATTTGATACTCTTGACCTGTGGTCAAAACTAGTTTTTGGGCGACAAATTGTGAACCACCTTGGGCGGGTTTGAGTTGACCAACTACCTGACTACCAGCGGGAATGACTACTGCTCCTGCTTGGGTGACGACGCTTTGGGATACTGTCAGTGTCAAAGGTGCGGTTTCTTCTTTTGTTACCAAAATCTTCTCGGCTTTGTCGTACTTCACAGGGATAGCAGTTCCCTGGGGAATGGTGACGGATACGGGGACTGGATTGCTTGGTTGTGCGGCGGCGACGATGTATGGTGAGTTGATGGCGCTGGCTTGATTAGAACTAACCAAGGCTTGGTAAATGAACGCTGCTACTTGGGCGCGGGTGGCGGTGGCTGTGGGGTTGAGAAACTTAACGTTGGGATAGTTGACAACTATTTGTTTTTGTGTAGCGGCGGCGATGGGGTTACGGGCGTAATCTGCAATGCTGGAGGTGTCGTTGAAGTATTGTAGAGTGCTGTCTGTGTTGCCGCTGACGCTGTATTCTAGACCGTTGGCGAGGGAAACTAATACTTGCTGGCGTGGAATGGCTTGGTTAGGCTCAAAACGGTTGCCGGGATATCCTGAGAGGAAACCGATGGTATAGGCTTGTTGAATGGCGCTAGATGCCCAGTAGTTGCGGGGTACGTCGGTAAAAGCGATCGCTTGTCGTTGTGGTGCTTTTTGAAAAGCTTTGTTGACCATAGCAGCAAATTGGGCCCGCGTCACTGCTTCTTCGGGACGGAAGCTACCATCAGGAAATCCGGCGATGACACCCCGCTGTGATAATTCTTGAATAAATTGTGCCGCCCAATAGTTAGATTGGACATCAGAAAAAGTAGTTTGAGCAAAAGATGGTGCTGCGGTGGTGAAGGGGGCGACAGCACCGATGGTGACGCTGATTGCCATCAGTGCAGCTGTTCCAGATTGCCAACGATTTAAGTTAAACATTTAATTTAAAGACTCCTTTAAATGTATTTTTTTCTGTTAGTTGATTAGACATTTTTTTAATTGCATAGTTCCCGGTTTTTTGGTTTTGAAAATACTAAACTTTCGGGATAAAAATAAGCGATCGCCACTTTTGATATTGTGAGCGATCGCTATCAGGAATTATGAAAATTACAATGGCAATTAAATTTAGCTTAGAAGGGATTTAATACTAAGCTAGAGTTGAGTGAAATTGCTAAATCTCGCTCTGGTCTGACCACGAAGACGTCAGCTTCATTTTTCCGCAGCAATACGCTAGCTAAAGCACCCGCCGCCGCGCCGCCAATAGGTTCTAAAATTTCAATTTTTTTATTACCTGTGAGCAGGGAAATGGCAGTAGCTGCGCCTGCACCAATAGCTGCGTCTGTTAATATACTGCTGGTGTTAGTTCCCTTGGATATTCTTTCTGTTTGGCTATATGTTCGAGAAGTGGCGTTGATTTGTTGACGTCGCCCAGAAGCAAAAACTAACTCTTGAGCTGCAAACCTCACGCCTTGTCTTTGGTTGTTGGTATCTGTGCGGAAACTACCGCTTAAACTGACTGGTTCTAATCTCCCAACTACTTCAGTTCCTGCGGGAATCAACACGTTTCTATTGCTATCAATAATGTCGCTGGCTATTTTCAATGTTATGGGTACAGTTTCCCCTGGAGTTACGACAATTTTATCTTTTTCGTAGGTAAGAGGAAAACTCACATTCCGGTTAGCGGGAATAGTAACTGTGCGAGATTGCCTCAGATTATATTGTCCATTGTTATTGAATTGAGCATTTACCGGGGAGAAGGTAAAGAGGGGGGTAATAGCACCTGCGGTAATCGCCATTGTCATGAGTGCAGCGGTTCCAGGTTTCCAGCGATGAAGGGGAGCCATAAGAAGATTTCCGTTGATATCTGTGATGTAGTTGATGACGCGGATTCACTGAGATTGTTTCTGGCTATTTTTAAACCTATCTATAGTCATATTCCGAAAGTTAAGGAGTTTTATCGACGGTACGTAGTGACGATTGTTCCTGATACTGATGTTTATTTATTAGACAGATTCAGAAATTAAGAATGCTCTACCTATAACTTTTGTGGAGATGCCAAATTTAGCGTTTCTAGATTCATTCCGCAGTATGTCTATTCAATAGTTAAAAATTAGAGATTGGCAAAATAAAACTTCTCTAAGTGGTGAGAATGTGCGAATATTTCCACAGTTAAGAATTTGGCAATTAAAATATCTCATACTATTGTGATGTCGCTCTAAAAAAATCAGATATCATCCACATCATGGTGGAAAGGTTGCATGGTAAGTCTCCCGCCAAAGGCATCAAAGGAAATTGTCCGGGATGTGTTATTTTTCTCTGAGAGTAGTAAAAATACTTGCTCAATGATGAAAAACTTCATCAAGATAATGTTAAATTTTGTAAATTTGCGGATGGAAATACTAGAAACCTGAATTCTACCTAGTTAAACTAACAAAAAGTGCATCTGTACTGTTAATAATTAAAAATAGATGTGGCGCTATAGCCTCAATGATCCCAGTACAACTTATCCTCAAAAACTTCCTCAGTTACCGTGATGCATCTTTAGATTTCAGCGGTTTGCACACGGCTTGTATTTGTGGTTCTAATGGTGCAGGTAAATCTTCCCTCTTGGAAGCAATCACTTGGGCAATTTGGGGTGAAAGCCGCGCCGCGACTGAAGATGATGTGATCCATTCTGGCTCGAAGGAAGTTCGAGTCGATTTCACCTTTGAAAATAATCAGCAAAAATATCGAGTAATTCGCACCCGAATTCGTGGTGGAACCGGCGTTTTAGAATTTCAAATTGAAACACCTTCTGGGTTTCGTCCACTAACGGGTAAAGGGGTAAGGGCGACGCAGGATGTGATTTTAGAGCATATCAAGCTTGATTATGATACTTTTATTAATTCAGCTTACTTGCGTCAAGGGCGTGCCGATGAATTTATGCTCAAGCGCCCGGCTGAACGGAAAGAAATTTTAGCAGAATTGTTGAAACTCAATCAGTATGATGAACTGGAGCAAAGAGCTAAGGAATCTGCAAATCAGTTGAAAGCTAGAGCAGAAGAATTAGAACGGTCTTTGGAGGGGATGAAAACTCAACTACAACAACGAGAAGTCACACAAACCCAAAGATCAGATTTAGCCAGTGAACTGAACCAATTGCAACAAGTCCAGGCTTTTGAGAATATCCAGTTACAAAGTTTGCAGGTGGTGCAGCACCAGCGGCAAAATTGGGAACAACAGCTAGGTTTTGTGAGGCAACAATATCATAATTTGAATCAAGACTGCGATCGCCTGCAACAAGAACAGTCAGCCGTAAAAAGTCAGTTAGCAGATTTAGCGGGTATCTTACAGCAAGAAGCACAAATCAAAGCCGGCTACATTCAACACCAAAGTCTGCAATCTCAAGAAGAAGCTTTAACAGCCAAGTTTGCAGAATACACCCGTGCTCAACAGTCTCGCCAACAACAGCAGCAACAATTAACTAAACAAATTCAAGAACTGGAACGCCAACTGCAACAAGCCCAAGCTCAATTGGAAGCTTTGCTACAACAAGAGCGAGAAATTCAGCAAACTCTGACCAAATCAGGGGAAGTAGAAGCAGCTTTGGCGCAATTAGCCGCAGCACGTCAGCATGTGGCGCATCTGGATGAATTGCAAATGCGCGTCACTCCCTTGTTGAAACAACGGCTCAGTTTACAAAGCCAACTTGACCGCACTCATGCTGGTTTGGTAGCGCGTATCGAACAACTCCAAGCGACAGAAAACCAACTACAACGCCAGCAGGGGCGCCAACCCCAACTGCAACAAGCGGTGATGGATGTGGGAGTGCAGATTGAAGAGTTGGAAAAAAAGCGGGTTTATCTACAGCGTGTCCAAGAAAAAGGACAGGAAAGGCGTCATTTTATTGAACGCTTGCAAGCTCATCAACGAGATTATGAAAAACTCATCGGAGAATTAGAGCAGAAATTGCAAATGCTCCAGACTCCCAATGCTCTTTGTCCTTTGTGTGAGCGTCCTTTAGATGAGCACCATTGGGATCGGGTAGTAGACAAAACCGAAACCGAGTTGCAAGATACTCAAGGACAATTTTGGGTAGTCCGAGAACAGATGGCTGTGTCAGACAGAGAAATTCAGGTATTGAGGCAAGAATATCGGGAAATTTCCCAACAATTAGCCGCTTATGATGCTTTAAGGGAACAGCGGGGACAGCTGGCTGCTCAGTTACAAGCCACCAGCGATGTGGAAGAACAGTTAGAATTAATTGCAGCGGAGAAAGAACATTTAGAGCGATCGCTCCACGCAGGCAGTTACGCCCCAGAAAAGCAAGCCGAACTGCAACAATTAGACCAATATCTGCAACAATTAAATTATGATGAGCAAAACCATGCCCTAGCTCGGAGCGAGGTCGAGCGCTGGCGGTGGGCAGAAATTAAACTCCAACAAATTAAAGATGCTACCAAGCGCCAAGGCCAACTTGCAGCCCGCAAACCAGAACTACAAAGCCACATAGACCAATTAGAAGTCAGAATTGAGCAGGAACAAACTGATTCTGATTTAGCTATAAAAATTACTGACCTAGACCGTTATATTACGGAAATTGGCTACAATGCAGAGCAGCACAATCAAGCGCGAATAGCGATCCGACAAACTCAATCTTGGGAGTTACGCTATCAGCAGCTGCTCTCATCTCAACAACAATATCCCCAACTTCAGGCGAGATGGCAAGAATTGGAAGCCTCTAAAAATAGCAGACTAGCTCAAAGACAAACGCTAACTGTTCAAATTGAAGATTTTGTTCAACAGCTAGAAGCCACAGCAAACCCAACTAGTCAGATTCAAGCTTTAGAGCAACAGTTGCAAATCCGCAGACGGGAACTTGATGAAAAGATAGCCAAGTTGGGACGCTTGGACGAGTTAGCTCACCAGTTGGAAACCCTGCAAATTCAGTATGAGCAACAGCAACAACTACTGCAATCCTGTAAGCAGGAATATCGAGTGTATCAGGAATTGGTCGTGGCTTTTGGTAAAAAAGGCATCCAAGCTTTGATGATTGAAAATGTCTTACCGCAATTGGAAGCCGAGACAAATCAACTTTTATCGCGGCTCAGTGCTAATCAGTTGCATGTGCAATTTATTACACAAAAGGCTGGACGCAATAGCAAGTCAACTAAGAAGAATGTGAAATTAATCGATACCTTGGATATTTTAATTGCCGACGCCAAAGGAACGCGAGCTTATGAAACTTATTCTGGTGGGGAAGCCTTTAGAATTAACTTTGCGATTCGTTTAGCTTTGGCGAAATTGTTAGCGCAGCGAGCGGGAGCGGCTTTGCAACTGCTAATTGTGGATGAAGGCTTTGGTACACAAGACGCGGAAGGATGCGATCGCTTAATTGCGGCCATTAATGCCATCTCCGCCGATTTTGCCTGTATACTCACAGTTACCCACATGCCCCATCTCAAAGAAGCCTTTCAAGCTCGCATTGAAGTGAATAAAAGCCAGCAAGGCTCCCAGATACGCTTGTTAATTTAAGAGTTGTGGGGACGTGTTGCTCAATTAAGAGATAAAAAAATCTTTAGGGTTAATTAATATCTATGCTTGCCAATACAATTTTTGTAAGTGCTCCTCAGTTGTTGTCAGGGGCACATTATCGACGATTTTTTTTAGTCAGCTTAACTGAGAATGTAGAAGTAACAAGCTGAGTAATTAGCCGCAGATTCGTGGAAGTATTTACAGATAACTAGATGAATTTTAGCATAATCGTTTATATTTACCTCAAAAGATTATCATAACTATATCCAAGCTATACAAGATGCATTTTTGTTCCCAAACCCTAATGTACTAGACTAAACATTGATCAATGTGAGATTTTTGTTAATTGTGATACCTAAAACCATTAATTGTTTGAGGGAAGACTAGCGCATCTACAGTTTTTCAGGTTTAGTAAAAATTACATCTATCATCAAAAGACTGCAAACTTCATGTGGTGTGAAAATCAAGAGAGGAGTGGCAACATGGATTTACGTAGGGATGCACTGCAAATCCTGAAAGATACTAGTAGAACTTTTTATATTCCCATTAGTATTTTACCGCCAGGATTACAAGAAGCAGTTGCATCAGCATACTTGTGTATGCGAGCCATCGATGAAGTCGAGGATCATCCAGAATTGGATAACCTCACCAAAGCCAAGCTGTTACGAACGATTAGCTGGACATTACAAACAGGGGTTGATGGCTTTGCGGTTGATGCTTTCTCCTTGGGGTTTAAGGGATACGAGAATACTTTAGCAGAAGTGACTGTGGGAATTAGGGAATGGTCAATCTTAGCGCCAGAAGCGATCGCCCCCCGGATTTGGGACGCCACCGCAGCAATGGCAGATCGGATGGCTGATTGGGCAGAAAAAAACTGGAAAGTCGAGACAGAATCAGACTTAGATCGCTATACGTTCGGGGTGGCTGGTGCGGTGGGGCTGTTGCTATCAGATTTATGGGCTTGGTATGATGGCACCCCGTCTAACCGTACTCAAGCGATTGGGTTTGGTCGAGGCTTACAAGCTGTGAACATCCTCCGTAATCATACTGAAGACTTGAAGCGAGGAGTAGACTTTTTTCCAGAGGGTTGGACGGCTGCTCATATGCATGAATATGCCCGCCGTAACCTAGCCCTGGCCGATGTCTACACCAATTCCTTACCTACAGGCCCGGCTTTGGATTTTTGTCAAATACCGTTAACTTTAGCACATGGCACCCTGGATGCTTTAGCGAATGGTAAAGAAAAACTCAGCCGTCGTGATGTCTTAGCACTGATCCAACAGCTGATTGGTGCAAGCATGAAAGCTAGTTAGGCGAGAATGCTGAAGTCTAAAGTATGAAGTCTGAAAGGAAAAAGTTTTTCCCAACAGCTTTTCTCACTTCTTTCCCTAGCCCCTCAAGCTGAAGGATGAAGTATGAAGTCTGAAAGGAAAAAGTTTTTCCCAACAGCTTTTCTTATTTCTTTCCCTAACTCCTAACCCCATTCCCTATTTCCAAAAGAGAGAGATTAGTGAAAAAAACTCTATTCCTCAGCCCTCCTTCCTTCGATGGGTTTGATGGCGGTGCTGGCTCAAGATACCAAGCCAAGCGCGAAATTACATCTTTTTGGTATCCTACATGGTTGGCTCAACCTGCAGCCCTTGTTCCTGGTAGCAAGCTGGTAGATGCGCCACCACATAATCAAACTGTGGCAGATGTGCTAGAAATCGCCAAGGATTACGAGCTGGTTATTATGCACACCAGCACACCTTCACTGAGTAATGATGTCAAGTGTGCGGAAGCGATTAAAGCCCAAAATCCAGATGTCCAAATTGGCTTTGTTGGCGCCCATGTAGCCGTTTTAGCAGAAGAGACACTACGAGACCACCCGGTGATTGATTTTGTTTGTCGCAACGAATTCGACTATACCTGCAAAGAACTAGCCGAAGACAAACCCTGGGCACAAATCAAAGGTTTGAGTTACCGCGATCGCCACAATGATATCTGCCACAATGAAGAACGTCCATTAATCCACGACTGGGATGCTATGCCTAGTGTCCTCCCCACCTACGCCCGTGACTTAGACATCAACAAATACTTTATCGGCTACCTACTGCATCCCTACATTTCCTTTTACACTGGGCGTGGTTGTCCAGCAAAATGCACCTTCTGTCTCTGGCCGCAAACTATCGGTGGACATCTCTATCGTCATAAAAGCCCGGAAGCTGTGGGACGAGAGATGGAGGAAGCCAAAGCAATTTTTGGCGACAAGGTGCGGGAATATATGTTTGATGACGATACTTTCACCATTGATAAACATCGGGCGATCGCTATTAGTGAACACATGCAGCGACTCAAATTAACATGGAGTTGCAACGCCCGTGCCAATCTCGATTATGATACCCTAAAAACATTACGCGACAACGGTCTGCGGTTGTTACTGGTTGGTTTTGAATCTGGTAATCAAGATATTCTCAACCGCATCAAAAAGGGTATCAAGCTGGAAGTGGCGCGGGAATTTATGAAAAATTGCCACAAACTTGGCATCACCGTTCATGGCACTTTCATTATCGGTTTACCTGTGGAAACTCAGGAAACTATCGAAGAAACAATCCGTTTCGCCTGTGAACTCAGCCCCCACACCATCCAAGTTTCCATCGCCGCACCCTACCCCGGTACGGAACTTTATGAACAAGCCAAGGAAAACGGCTGGTTTACAGATCAATCTTTAGTGGCTAACTCCGGTATTCAAACCTCAACACTGCAATATCCCAATCTTTCCAGTGCGGCGATTGAAGATGCAGTCGAGCGCATGTACCGCAAATTCTACTTCCGTCCCCAAGCGATTATCCCCATTGTGCGCGAAATGTTGGGCGATCGCCAGATGTTGGTACGTCGTCTGCGCGAAGGTGGAGAGTTTTTCTCCTACCTCAAAGAACGCCGCAACCAAGCCACCGCCAATGCTAAACATCTAGTAGGGGCTAGGGAGTAGGGAGTAGGGGCTAGAGACTAGGGAGTAGGGATGAGGGATATGAGGGAGTGCAAAGAGAAAAAGAATTTATGCTTCCCCTCCTCCCACACCTCCCCCTCTTCCCACACCCCTCACACCTTCCCCTCATCCCACGCCCCCCACACTTCCCACACTCCTCTATGCCTAATTCCCAACGTCCACGCTTCGCTATCATTAATGGCGATGATTTCGGTTTTTCTCACGGTGTCAATCAGGCGATTATCCAAGCCCATGAACAAGGGGTGCTAACTAGCACCAGTTTGATGGTAACGGGTGATGCGGCTGAGGAGGCGATCGCCTGGGCACGTAATCACCCCAGTTTGGCTGTCGGGTTACATTTAGTATTAGTATGCGGTCAGTCGGCCCTACCACCTTCCCAGATTCCCCATCTGGTTGACGCTATGGGCAATTTTTCTAACAGTCCTCTGCAAGCTGGGTTGCGTTACCAATTCCATCCCGCTATCCGTGAGGAACTATGGCGAGAAATCCGCGCCCAATTAAAAAAATTTCATAATTCTGGGTTGTCCCTGTCTCATGTGGATGGGCATTTACATTTACACACTCATCCAGTAATTTTACGTATATTGGTAGAGTTAGCGCCAGAGTTTGATATCAAAGTCATCAGGCTACCAAAGGAAGAATTGAGGCTAAATTTGAAGCTGGACAAGCACAATTTGCTAACTAAGCTGGCGTGGTCTGGTGTGTTTGGTGGCTTGCGGCGCTACGGTGAGGGTTTATTAAAAGCTCATAATATCAGTTTTGCCGAGCAGGTCTACGGGTTGCTGCAAACTGGGAAGATGAACGAGGCATATTTGCTAAATCTGATACCGCAAATTCAAGCCGATTTAGTAGAAATTTATTCACACCCAGCAGTATTAAAGACTGGGGAACCACTGAATGGCCCGCCGCAGTCTGGAGAAATGGAACTGACAGCGCTGTTGAGTGATCAAGTCCGGGAAGCGCTATCAGCTAATGGTTTTGAGCGAATTAACTGGATTGACTATTGCAATCAGCAACACCGCTAAATGTAACCAACCTGCAGGTTATGAGGGGGTGAGAGCGTGTTGTTGTAAATCTGCGAGATTGCAGACTTCCAAGGCTCTGATATGAGTAGCTGCAAGCACCACTGGTGGCGCAACACCAGCTTCTAGAGCTTCTTGCCAACGAGCAGCACATAAACACCAGCGATCGCCTGGCCGCAATCCGGGAAAATTAAATTGAGGTACTGGTGTACTCAAGTCGTTTCCCTGAGATTTAGTAAACTGTAAAAATTCTGCTGTCAGTTGAGCACAAACAACGTGCATCCCAAAATCCTGACCGCCTGTATGACAAAATCCATCACGATAATAGCCAGTCATGGGAGAGCTACAACACATCTCCAGGTTTGTATTGAGTACATTTTTAGCTGCTGACATTTTATATTCCTTGATAGTGCTTGTCATATTCAATTTTGCCGTATTCTAATTTGACTATCCGGTCTGCTAGATGAAAATAGCGATCGTCGTGGCTAATTGCTAATACAGTTTTCCCTCTCTGTTTCAATTCTGGTAGCAGTTGAGTATAGAAAATTTCTTTAAATATTGGGTCTTGGTCAGCAGCCCATTCATCAAATAAATAAATCGGTCTGTCTTCTAAATAAGCTGTGAGCAAAGCTAATCGTTTCCGTTGTCCTTGAGAAAGCGCTGTTGTTGAAAGCTGCCCATTTGCTATTTTTACTTTATGGTCTAATTGCAGTTGTTTGAGGTAATCTCTAGCTTGAATATCCAAATCAGGATTTTCTAATCCTAAAAGTTCTGCAAATAAATAAAAATCCGAAAAAATGACTGCAAAATGTTGCCGATACCATTCTCGATTTTGTTGATTAATTGCTTCTCCATCCCAGAATATGTCTCCACTTTCTGGGATATAAAGTCCGGTAATTAGTTTCGCCAAAGTAGATTTACCGCTGCCATTACCACCAACAATAAATACTATTTCCTGGGGATACAAAGTCAAATTGATAGGGCCGAGATTAAAACCATTATCTTCTGTTTCCGAATAATAATTATGAGTAACTTTTTGAAATTGTAACTTTTGCCAAGAAGTTTTTAAATCTGGTGGTACTGTTGACAATTCTGAGCGGCTAGCCAAAGATAAACCCAAAGATTCTATTTTTTTTAAAGCAACATTAGCTTTGCTGATTTGAGGCAGATTGCTGACGATATTATCCATCGGCAACATTAAATAAGTAAAAGTCAAAATGTAGCCAGATAAAGTTTGAGGACTAATACTAATTAACTTGGGCAGAGCAAATATTAAAAAACCAATAGCGAAGAAAAACAGGAGCTTACCCCAGCTAGTAGTGGTGGCAAATAGAGTTAGTCCATCCACATTGTGACGCCGAAATCTATTAGCTGCTGCTTGCAAATATTTTGACAAAAATACTTGGCGGCGTTGATAATTTAGTTTGAGTTCTTTGACTCCATCGGTAATAGTGCCTAAATGCTTGAATAGCATATCTTGGTCTTCTCTCGCCAAGGCTAAGAGTTTTCCGCCTCTATTTAATAGCCACTGACAGCTACCTATTCCAACCACCATTAAACTGACTAAAATTAACAAAATTAACCAAGATAACCAAGTAATATAAACTAGACAACCTAAAACCATTGCCAAATCAATACACAAAAAAGGAATTACATACACAGAGTTAGCAACAGCTTGTACATCATCTGTTAAAGTGGCTAAAATTCTGGGACTTCCTAACTGTTCTAAATGACTTAATTCCGAAGCCAATATCTGCTGACTTAAGCGCAATCTTAATTCTAAAACAGCATTTTGTGATAAGCGAATCAGCATTACTTGGGAAATGATACTGGTGATGAGAGCCACTGCTACTAGCCCTAAAAACCACCAAGCTATATATGCTATGGATATAGAAGTACCACCGTTAGCAGCAGCGCTGATGAGGGCGATTAATCCAGCGCTGCTACCACCACTTAGGAATCCTGTGACAATGGCTATCGTCACCATCCTCCAAGAAGAACGTAGCAGAAAAAGAATCAGATTCATGATTACTAATGCCTAAGTTGTGAAATTTGGTCTTCTCGAAGTGAGATGGCGATCGCTATTAATGAGCCTTGACTAATATGATTTTAAAACTATAAGTTAGCTGTTTTTTGCTGAAAAAATTTATTTGTATCATCTCACCTGAAAAGGTATGAGGTATGCCCTGACTACTCATCCCTAGTCTTTAGTAATCTTGCTTGCTGTATACTAAGCTTTGGCGCTAGTATCTGCTTTTTAAGGCTTTGTGCACATGTCAATGATCGAGCTAGTGCTGTTAATTCTTTGTTTAGCAGCTGTGATCTTCTATGGCTATGGAATTTATGCAGCGATCGCTTTTATTCGCCATCCCCAGTCCATAAATTCCCAATTCCACCCAGCCATCAGCATTCTCAAACCAGTTTGTGGGCTAGATCGTGACACTCAAACCAATCTGGCGTCATTTTGTCAGCAAGATTATCCAGAATATCAGATTGTCTTTGCGGTGCGCGATCGCCATGACCCAGTAATTGCGGTTGTCGAAAAGTTGATCCTCCAGTTCCCACAGGTGGATGTGCAATTGGTCGTGAGCGATCGCATTATTGGCGCTAACCTCAAGGTCAGCAATCTGGCTAATGCTGTGGTTGCGGCTAAACATGAAGTTTTGCTGATGGCTGATAGTGATATCCGTGTGGGTAAGGACTATTTACAACGAGTAATTCAACCTTTACAAGACGACAATGTGGGTGTAGTCACTTGTTTATATCGCTCCCTAGCAGCAGGATGGGTGACAACTTTAGAAGCAGTCGGAACTGCTACTGATTTCCCCACAGGAGTTTTAGTCAGCAACCAAAATTCCGGGATAAAATTTGCTTTCGGTTCGACTATTGTTATTCGTCAACAAGTGCTAAAGGCGATCGGCGGATTTGGAGCGATCGCTGATTACTTGGCTGATGATTTCCAACTGGGATACTTACCAGCCCAAGCGGGTTACAAAGTTATACTCTCAGATTATATAGTTGACCATGTTTTAGAAACCAGCACTTTATTTGATGCTATTCAAAGACAAATCCGCTGGGCGCGTTGTATCCGGGTTTCCCGACCTTGGGATTATTTGGGACTACTGTTGACTCATGGTACTTGCAATAGCTTGTTGTTGTTGGTGGCTACGGGTGGTTCAACACTAGGATGGCTAGTGTTAATTATTACTTGGGTAATGCGACTGTTAATGGGTTGGGTTGTAAGCGTAAAAATTTTGCATGACCCAGTTGCCAAAAAGTTTTGGTGGGTGATTCCTGTGCGTGATTTAATTAGCTTTGTGATTTGGTGTCTAGGCTGGATGGGTAGCACAATACAATGGCGGGGACAGCAGTTGAGGCTGGGTAGGGGCGGTAAAATGACTACTGTGGTCTAAGCGATCGCACGGTTTTCCCACCCAGAGTTTATTTCTGATTTCTTCAGTCTGCAAAACTCATAAATAATCTCTGCATTAAATGCCAGTTTTTATTAATAAAATTTGAGCCAATCCTCCAGAAAGTTATGTAAATGAGCCGGAATTCAAATAGAATAATTGATATAAACTCTCATTATGACATCTAGTTAAATCACAATTCAGTACTAAAAGGTGCTTTTAAAAACAAGCGATTCTATCTTCAGATAGATGTCTTGGTTAATTTTGAATCTCAAATGTTGTCTTTGGTGTCAAGCTTTAGAAATAAAAATACAGATAAACATTGCATTTCTCAAAAAAATTGTTATATTAATTTACATAGACGCAATAATTATTCGTAAATCCAATTTGGAGTACTAACCATGACAGACACAACAAGAATCGCGGCTCCTGTAGTTGAAGATCGTAATGCTTGGCGCTGGGGCTTTACTCCACAAGCAGAAATTTGGAACGGTCGCTTGGCGATGATCGGTTTTCTCGCAGCTGCTTTGATAGAATTGTTCTCTGGTGAAGGCTTTTTACACTTCTGGGGCATTCTCTAAGCTTTAATATTCAAGATAAGTCACGCATAAAAAAAGCCTGGAAGTGAACTTACACTTCCAGGCTTTTTGTTTTTTGTTTATGTGCCATTTGTCATACAATCTAGACAAATGACACAGAACTAATCTCTAGCGGATATATTCCTTGAGAACGCTGTTACGATTTGGGTGACGTAACTTACGGAGAGCCTTCGCCTCAATTTGACGAATCCGTTCACGAGTAACATTAAAAATCTGTCCAATTTCCTCAAGAGTCTTCATTCGTCCGTCATCTAAGCCATAACGAAGTCGGAGAACATCTCTTTCCCTGGGGCTGAGACTATCAAGGACTTTTTCCAAATCTTCACGAAGGAGATTTTTGGAAACTTGGTCTTCTGGTGTCTCACCGTCGGATTCAATAAAATCGCCCAATCGGGAGTCTTCTTCTTTCCCTATGGGCGTTTCTAGTGAAATAGGTAATTGAGCGGATTTAGCAATAAACCGCAGTTTCTCAATAGTCATTTCCATGCGAGTCGCAATTTCTTCTTCGGTGGGTTTGCGACCCATTTCTTGAGAAAGCAGCTTGGTGGTTTTCTTGATCCGTGAGATAGTTTCGTATAGATGAACTGGGAGACGGATAGTGCGAGATTGGTCAGCTATTGCCCTGGTAATTGCTTGACGAATCCACCATGTAGCGTATGTAGAAAACTTATAACCCTTTTCATGGTCAAACTTTTCTGCGGCGCGAATCAAGCCAAGACTACCTTCTTGAATTAAATCTTGAAAAGATAAGCCCCGATTCATGTATTTCTTGGCAATTGAAACCACAAGGCGGAGGTTAGATTGCACCATCTTATCTTTCGCCCTCCGACCAATATGTAGGCGGTAGCGAAAGGCTGGTAATGGTAGTTGTACAGCTTCTGCCCATTCACTATCTTTAGGGTCACGATCCAACTGTTCTGAAAGTCTTTCTCGTACCCTTTCTAATTCCAACAAATCGGCAATTTTCCGCGCCAATTCGATTTCTTCATCTGCTCGTAACAGACGAATTCGACCAATCTCTTGTAGGTAAAGGCGAATCGAATCTTCGGTGTAATGCTTTTTTTTACTTTGTGTCCGACGACGCGATTTAGCGGCTTTTCCAGACTTTGCGTCGTCCTCATCAGACTGAGGCTCTAAAAACTCATCAATTTCGCCATCATCGGTGATCAGCAAGTCCTCTTCATCGTCTATTAAGAGTTCTTCTAACTCGAGCTCAGGCTGATTTATCATTTCTAGGTCAGGCTGATAAATGCTTTCGAGTACGTTGTTAGCCTGGTTCATGCCGCGTTCCTCATGCTCCTTGCAGAATCAATTACTCAAGATGTGCTTACTGCTCATCATAAATGAGCTAGTTTCAAAGCTGAAAATATTGTTTTTGGCTAATTTACCAACAATATTTTCGGCGTTTTTGTCTCTCCCTTAAAGGAGTTTATTACTAAGTGTGAAAACCGCTGTAAAAGCTGCTCTGCCCACTTCAGTAAAAGCTATATGTGTTGCTTTCGCACACAACCTTACAACTGACTGGTCAAAAAAAAGACACGTCTTGATCAAAAAACTCACTACGACAAACAAAAGGATGTGGTTGTCGGCAGATTTTCTGACTAAAGACTGTTCCGATTGTAGCCTGTTTCACAGAAATTGCACTCTTTTTGTGTGTTAATCATCAAGTCATTTAGTAAGTTAAAGCCACCATCATCAAAAAGACTTGAGAAAGGGTGCTTGTACCTGGAAATCTTTTTGAAAACTTTTTGGAATTTTAGTGGCATTCTCATTACATTAAGATGAAGACAAACATGCCAGTGAATGATTTTTAGTATGATGCACAATATCAATCACTTAGCAATAGCGCATTTTATGTTAACTCAGGTGGTCAGCATTAGTGCACCCATTTTTACATTTCCTTTATAAATAACCAACTCCGTAGACAAAGGTAATACTTTTGGCAGTTTATATACAGCAAGTATGATGGTGCTTGCTTTTAGGAATTCTGCCTTGTACATACCAATACCTAAACTGATGAGTAAGGGTTGTGGCGAAATCAGCCAGAAGACAGTCGAATGAAAATTTAACTGATTTGGCCTTATTCACACGTTAGCGCACTGCTGATAATTCAGCTTGATCAAGCTTGACACACTTTTTTTGAGCCATACAACGACATTTTAATCAATTGATCAAGGATTTGACATTGAGGATGATTAATATTGTCGTACTGTAAGGTAAAAGTGTATCGTACATATCTACAATCTTGGTCGCCAATACGGCAAAATTATGATTGTAAAGGTCATTTGACAACAAAATTGTATTTACTGTTAGCAATGAGAAATAGCAACACAAAAAAGTTGGCTAGTTGCTTTTCTACCATGTTCTTCAAGAAATACACTTAATTGTATGTGAGCTTTAAGGCTTTCAAACTTATGAGAAAAATTACTTGTATTTATTCTTACTTGGCATACTTAACTAGATGTTGTTTGATAGATGATAGAGTTTAGCTCTTTTGAGGATAACAAATGTTGTTTTAACTCCTGAGCTAAATCAATTACTAGCCGTAGAGCAATAATTTAAGGCTCTACTGACTTGCACAATTGTTATACTTATTTTTACTTAGTTTTTCAATGTTCATATATCTTATTAAATAATCTTAATCTACGTAATCATCTCAAATAGATTTTCCCCGGTATTTCTTTGTGTTTATCCCCTAAATCAAACCGGGGAACCGTAGTATGACTAAACTACTGCCTTGTAGGGTTAGTTTTCAAACTGACTTTAAACCCTGTGGGCACAATCACCTGATCAACTATGTGAATCACGCCGTTACTGGCTGGGATATCTGCCTGAGCTACTGTAGCACCATTAACGGTAATTGTGTTGCTGGCACGGTCTACCTTGATTGTTACTGGACTACCCTCAAGGGTTTTAACTTGACCAGATTTAAGTTCAGTAGCGGTAATCCGCCCTGGGATAACGTGATAAGACAAAAGCTGCACTAATTTTTGCTTATTTGCTGGCTTGAGGAGATTGTCTAAAGTTGTTTTTGGCAAAGCTGCAAAAGCGGCGTCAGTGGGTGCGAAAACTGTGTAAGGCCCTGGTGCAGATAGCCTGTCAGTTAAGCCTGCAGCTTGTACAGCTTTAGCTAGGGTTTGAAACTGTCCCTGATTGGCTGATGACTGTAGCTGTTGTACTAAATTTTGGTTGGGGCTAGCAGTGGGAGTGGCTGTGATTGTAGGAATGGGTGTTGTTGGTGTTTGCGTCACGGGAGGGACGGTAGTTGTTGGTGTTTCTGCTAAAGGAGAGGCGGTAGTTGTTGTTGGTGTTTGCGTCACGGGTTCAGCACAGGCGGACAAAGCTAGAAGGCTACATCCACCAACAATATTGAATAAAGCTTTGCGTACAATTCCTTTGCTCGTTTTCATAGGTTCATATAAAGACAATTATTGATAATAGTTAATAAATTTCCGGTGTCTGTCCCTCAGTCTAATGACGTAGTTTGCAGAAACTGTAAGCTTTCATGAGCAAAGTTAGCTAATTTCTTATTTCGTCATCAGCCAAAAGAAACGAATAAAAAAGGTAATGGGTGATTGGTCTAACGCTCTCACCCATTACCTTGATCAGTCTGGTTTCTTTTGTCTATTCGTGTAGCAGCAAGGCTTAGATATCTAAATCCGTGAGGTTAAGTTTAGAACCGTAGGTTTCGATAAATTCGCGTCTTGGTGCAACACGATCGCCCATTAAAATTGTAAAAATGCGATCGGCTTCGGCTGCATCTTCAATTTCTACTTGCTTCATTTTGCGGGTTTCTGGGTTCATGGTGGTGTCCCAAAGTTGTTGGGGCATCATTTCACCTAAACCTTTGAAGCGTTGGATGTTATAGTTAGCGTTGCTAGGAAGAGTAGCGATGTACTGCTGCAGTTCGCGATCGCTATAGCAATATTCATGATTGCGCCCACGTTCTACTTTGAATAGTGGCGGACAAGCAATGTAGATGAAGCCCTGCTCTATGAGTGAACGCTGGTAGCGATAGAAGAATGTTAACAACAGTGTACGGATGTGCGCTCCATCTACGTCAGCATCCGTCATAATCACAATCCGGTGATAACGTAGTTGGGAGGCGTCGAATTCTTCACCTTTGACACCCAAACCCAGGGCGGTAATTAGCGCTTGGACTTCGTTGTTTTTATAAATTTTGGCGTCGTCAGTCTTCTCGATATTCAGAATTTTACCGCGTAGAGGCAGGATGGCTTGGGTACGGCGATCGCGTCCTTGTTTGGCGCTACCGCCCGCTGAATCGCCTTCAACGATGAATATCTCGGATTCGCCGGGATCACGGGAGCTGCAATCAGCGAGTTTACCAGGTAATGGCGACGATTCCAGCACAGATTTGCGCCGCACTAACTCCCGTGCGTGACGGGCTGCTTCTGCAGCTTTAAAGGCTTGAATAGCTTTATCTAGGACTGCATCGGCGACACTGGGGTGAAATTCTAAGTATTCGGTGAGAACTTCGCCTACTAAAGAATCGACTATTCCGCGGACTTCCGTGTTACCAAGTTTGGTTTTAGTTTGTCCTTCAAATTCGGGATCGGGAACTTTGACGGAAATGACTGCTGTTAAACCTTCACGGACGTGTTCACCGCTGAGGTTGGCTTCATTTTCTTTGATTTTATTGCGTTTGCGGGCGATCGCATTTAATGTCCGAGTCAACACCGCCTTCAAGCCTTCTAGGTGAGTACCACCGTCAACTGTGCGAATATTATTAGCAAATCCCAAAACATTGTCTGTGTAAGCATCTGTACACCACTGCAAAGCCACTTCTACTTGAACATTGTTGCGTTCCCCCTGTACATAGATAATTTCTTCATGTAAAGGTTGTTTCTCGCGGTTCATGTAGGCAATATACTCTTTAATACCACCCTTGTATTCGTAGGTTTCTACCTTGGGTGTGTCGCTTTTTAGCAGTTCTAGCCGATTGTCAGCAAAAGTAATTTTGACACCAGCGTTCAAATAAGCTAGTTCCCGCAAGCGACCGGCTAAAGTGATGTAGTCAAACTCCGTACTCAGGGTAAAAATTTGTGAATCTGGTTTAAAGGTAACAGAAGTCCCAGTTTTAGCTTCTTTGTGAGGCTTTACTTGCAACTCACTCACCGGAAAACCGCGTTCATAGCGCTGGAGGTGAGCTTTTTTATCCCGCCAAACTGTCACTTCCACAAACTCAGACAAGGCGTTCACAACAGAAATCCCTACCCCGTGTAATCCCCCAGAAACCTTGTAGCCGCCACCGCCAAACTTACCGCCAGCGTGCAGTACCGTCAACACAGTTTCCAACGCCGATTTTCCTGTTTTTGGGTGAATATCAGTAGGGATACCCCGACCATCATCTGTAACTGTCACAGAACCATCAGCATTGAGATCCACTTCGACATGGGTACAGTAACCTGCCAAAGCCTCATCAACGGAGTTATCCACTACCTCGTAAACTAAATGGTGGAGTCCCCGCGGGCCTGTAGTACCAATGTACATTCCTGGTCGTTTGCGGACGGCTTCCAGACCTTCCAGAACTTGAATCTGATCGGCACTGTAACTGCTCGTCATGAAAATTCTCCTGATCGTGGGGTTGAAATCGCCCAAAGGACAAAAAAAGTTAAATCACTCCAAAATTTTAACACAAAAGCCTTGGTGGCGTCTGTAGAGCAATTTGATGGGAAGTTTGTACGGGGGTTGCAACCCTTTATGATATTCAGACGTGGAGGGATGGAGAGAATGGGAGTGTTCAGGGAGCAAGGAAGAGAAAAACAAGTAACTAATGACTAATGACAAATGACTAAATTGATTGTAATTTGTGGCGCGACGGCGACGGGTAAATCTGGCTTGGGGTTGGGTTTGGCTATGGGACTGGGTGCTGTGATTCTCAGTGCAGACTCTCGCCAAGTGTACCGTGAGTTTGATGTTGGTACTGCAAAACCAACAAGGGGAGAACAAAAATTAGTGCCCCATTATCTCATAGATATTTGCGACCCGACAAATACGATGACGGTAGCAGATTATCAAGTGCAAGCGCAAGCTTTAATTTCTTCTTTCCCTGATACTCCTGTTTTGCTGGTAGGAGGTACAGGTTTATACATTCGTTCTGTTGTCCAAGGGATGAAGATTCCCAGAGTAGCAGCACAACCAGAATTGCGATCGCAACTGACATTTTTTGAACAAACGCAGCTTTACGCTATGTTACAACAAGTTGATCCCGTTGCCGCCCAAAAAATTCATGCTCACGATTCGGTACGGACTCTTAGAGCCTTAGAGGTGTATTATGTTACGGGAATTCCGATTTCAGAACAACAAGGAGAGAATCCACCAAATTATCCAATTTTACAAATCGGGTTAGATGGGAATGTTGAACGATTAGGTGAACGGATTCGACAACGTACTGAACAGATGATCACAAACGGTTTAGTTAGCGAGGTTGAGTATCTTTGTCACAAATATGGAGCTGATTTAAATTTGTTAGATACTTTAGGCTATCAAGAAATTAAGCAATATTTGACTGGAGAAATTTCCCTAGATGCAGCTAAAGAATTAATAGTTTTGCACACGCGACAGTTTGCAAAGCGACAACGGACTTGGTTTCGTGCATATCCTCAAATTGAGTGGTTTGATCTAGAGCACCCTAATTTATTAAACGTTGTTTTGCAGCGAATACAGGAATTTATTTCCTAGTTTAAGAGATAAAAAAACAGTCAATATTTACCACGTGTTTTACATCTTTATTATATGATTAACAATAAAATTAATCTTTTTTTATTGATTTCTATAGGTTTAAATATTTTGCTGTTATCACTCAATTTATTCCTAGCCAAAACTTACGGTTTATTATCTCCAATTAAAAGTTATTTGCCTGATATTTTTAAAAAGATTGACAGTGGCTATTCAGTTTATTATGTACATAAAAAAAGCCAGTTTGAACTATTAGTAAAATCAGAAAATACAGTCATATTTTTAGGTGACAGTATCACTGATGAAGGTGAATGGACGGAATTACTGGGTAAATCTTACGCCAAAAATCGAGGAATTTCAGGTGATACAACGGTTGGAATATTAAATCGCCTTCCAGAAATCATAGAGTCAAAACCGCGCCAAATCTTCATGATGATTGGTATCAATGATTTGAACAATCAAGGCAAATCCATCAACCAAACTTTAACAGATTATCAAAATATTTTGATTGAATTAAAAAATCAAACCCCGAACACAGAAGTATTTATTCAAAGTGTTTTACCTGTTAACAATAAAATCAGTCGTTATTGGCAAAATAATCACAACATAATCAAGTTCAATCTCGCTTTGAAAGAATTAGCACAACAATATAAATATCAATATATTGATATATTTTCACATTTAGCAGATTCAGAACATCAATTAGAAGATCAATATACTCTAGATGGGTTGCATTTAAATGGTCAAGGATATTTGGTATGGAAAAAGGTGATTGAAAAATATGTCGAATAATAAATCGTGTGAAAATAGCCTGTAGAAACGACTATCAAACAGGCTATACTAATTTGTCAGCAATGAATTATAAACTATCCGGATCTATCCCCATAGCCCGCAATCTTTCTGCTAATAATTGAGCGCGTTGCTCTGCTTGTTCAGCTCGTTGACGTTCTTGTTCAGCTCGTTGACGTTCTTGTTCAGCTCGTTGACGTTCTTGTTCAGCTCGTTGACGTTCTTGTTCAGCCCGTTGACGTTCTTGTTCGGCATATTCATCACCAGTGAGCAAAACATTACCATCTTGATAGCACCAGCGTAACCAAATATCC
Organism: Fortiea contorta PCC 7126; assembly: GCF_000332295.1. GTDB lineage: Bacteria > Cyanobacteriota > Cyanobacteriia > Cyanobacteriales > Nostocaceae > Fortiea > Fortiea contorta. The sequence goes on from NZ_KB235930.1 coordinate 4,130,692, forward strand.
TGTCTTGCTTCAAATTTACCTTCCCATAAAGTTACACCTAAACCAACTTGTTCTAACCAAGGTTCTGAAATTTCTGTGTAGTATCTACCCCTAAGTTCATAAACGCGCAGTACGTTTTCTCCTAATTGTTGATTTGGGTCATAAACGATATAGTAACTAGCCCGCATATTTTCATAAATTTGCAGCTTTTTTCCCAGTTCATCACCTTGTTTATTGGAAACAATTTCGATGACAACTTCCGGTGTTTTCCCAAAACGCCAAACCATATAACAACGATTTTGTTTTTCCCACCAATTTTCAGGTACTTGGACATCCAAGCTGAGAAAGACATCTGGTACAATAGAGGGCTGTAAGTCTGTGTAGTAAATACCTACATTAGCTTCAGCTAAAAAAGTCTGATTTTGTAAAGAACTGTAAAGAGAACTGATTAAAAGGCGTTGTTGTTTGGCAGATGCAAAATTATCCACAGGTGTATCATCTTCAGTGACTAGCTGGTTAGCATCTGGCACATAGTAATCATCATCATTGATTAGAACTTGCTGAACCATGACTTTATCCAGTATTTGAGAGCGTTATTTATAGCTTAATTGATTAAGAGTGGTAGCTAGCTGCTGATTGTTTATTAGTATAATTGTGCGAAAATTTATTTTAAGCTCTGCTGACTACACACTATCAATAAATGCACTCAGAGCGATCGCATTTTTTTCTAACTCCTGCCACAATATTGATACAAGCTGCATCTCCATTCCATCAGCAACCACCTATGCTTATCCAAGATAAACAACAACACAACTGGAAACCCATCATCAAAAAATTTGAGGCTGTGTTGGGCAAAAACGGCGTAGTTCAACGCAAGGAAGAACTCATTACCTATGAGTGTGATGGGTTATCTTGCTATCGCCAACGCCCAGCACTGGTGGTGCTACCTAGAACAACAGCACAAGTTGCGGCGGCAGTGAAGATATGCAATGAATATTCCATACCCTTCATTGCGCGTGGTTCTGGTACTGGTTTATCTGGTGGTGCTTTACCGTTAGAGAATTCGGTTTTAATTGTTACTTCCTTAATGCGGCAAATACTAAATATAGATTTAGAAAATCAACGCGCTATCGTCCAACCAGGGGTAATTAATAGTTGGGTAACACAAGCTGTCAGTGGTGCGGGATTTTACTACGCTCCCGATCCTTCTAGCCAAATTATCTGCTCAATTGGGGGTAATATTGCTGAAAATTCTGGTGGAGTGCATTGTCTCAAGTATGGTGTTACCACTAACCACGTTTTAGGGTTAAAAATTGTCACGGCTGAGGGTGAAATTGTCGATTTGGGTGGACAAATTCCCGAAATGCCCGGTTATGATTTAACAGGCGTATTTGTCGGTTCAGAAGGTACTTTAGGAATCGCTACAGAAATTACTCTTAAAATTCTTAAAAGTGCCGAGTCAATTTGTGTATTACTAGCAGATTTTACCAGCGTTGAAGCAGCAGGGGCTAGTGTTTCTGATATCATCAGCGCCGGGATTATTCCTGGTGGAATGGAAATGATGGATAATTTCAGCATCAATGCTGTGGAAGATGTTGTCGCCACAAATTGTTATCCCCGTGATGCAACAGCTATTCTGTTAGTAGAAATTGATGGTTTGGAAATCGAAGTTGCTGAAAATAAACAGCGAGTGGCAGAAATTTGTCGCCAGAATGGAGCACGAAATGTCACCTCTGCCAGTGACCCCGAAACCCGATTAAAATTGTGGAAAGGACGCAAAGCTGCTTTCGCGGCTGCTGGAAATTTAAGCCCAGATTATTATGTTCAAGATGGCGTTATTCCTCGAACTCAATTACCTTATGTACTGCGAGAAATTGAGGCTTTAAGTCAAAAATTTGGCTACCCGGTTGCTAATGTATTCCATGCTGGTGATGGTAATCTTCATCCACTAATTCTTTATGATAATTCCCTACCTGGAGCTTTAGAAAAGGTGGAAGAATTAGGAGGAGAAATTCTTAAACTTTGCGTAAAAGTTGGTGGTAGTATTTCTGGTGAACATGGTATAGGTGCTGATAAAAAGTGCTACATGCCAGAAATGTTTAGTGCAGCCGATTTAGAAACTATGCAATGGGTAAGACAAGTTTTTAATCCCCAAGGTTTAGCAAATCCGGGTAAGATGTTTCCGACACCACGCACTTGCGGTGAAGCAGCAAATTCTGCTAATTTCAAACAGTTTGAAGGTGTGGAAAGATTTTAATCTAGCTCATTTTAACGCAGAGAAGCCGACTTGAGCAAAACGTCCGTCACGCGGAGTCAGCGCGGAGGTACGCAGAGTTTTCAAAATTTAAATCAGCAGATGCGAATTAGGAAAACTCTGTTTTTGTTGACGCCTCTATGTGAGATTTTCTTATTTTGATAGTATGTTATTTTGTCTCTACATAATCCGGAGGGACTAAATTTATTTTGTAGTTATATGTATCCCTTCACTAGGAAGTCAAACCTACATAATGAATCGGTTTGCTCGCCGTTGTTTTTGTTACTTGCTATGTTTGGAATTAATATTATGCTTAGTTGCATTTGCACTCCCTTCAGGTTCAGTTTATTACCAAAAAGCAAGTCCTCCAACCACAGCAGAAATTCGTGGCGTTTGGCTAACTAATGTTGCTAGTGGTGTATTTTTTGTACCGTGGGGAATTAACCGTGCTTTGCACCAACTATCGGCACTTAATTTTAATACGATTTATCCTGTAGTTTGGAATCGAGGATACACTTTTTATCACAGTGTTGTTGCTGAAAATGTTACAGGTGCTAAGGTTCAACCTTTGCTGAAATTTATGCATGGTGGACAGGATGTTTTAGCAAAATTGATTAAACTTGCTAAACCTCAAAGATTAAGTGTTATTCCTTGGTTTGAATATGGTTTGATGACGCCGTTTGATTCAGAATTAGCTCGGCGCTATCCTGATTGGTTGACGATTGGACAAGCGGGTGTAAACTCTGTTAAAGAAACATCACCTGAAGATATCAATCATAACTTTGCTATTAAATTAGCTTGGCTAAATCCTTTGCATCCGCAAGTTCAGGAGTTTATTAAGGCATTAATTGTTGAGGTTGTAAGTAATTATGATGTGGATGGAATTCAGTTAGATGATCATTTTGGAATGCCGGTACAGTTTGGTTATGATCCCTTAACTATTCAACTTTATCAGCAAGAACATGAGGGTAAAAGTCCTCCCAAAGATTTTTTTAATCCAGAATGGATGGGTTGGCGAGCGAATAAAATTACTAATTTTATGGCAGCAATTTATCAAGGGGTGAAAGCAGTTAAACCTGATGCTAAAATTTCTCTATCTCCCAATTCTCAAGCTTTTGCTTATAAATATTATTTACAAAATTGGGAAGATTGGATCAAAAAAGGTTTAGTAGATGAGTTAATTTTGCAAGTATATCGAGATGACAAAAAAAGTTTTATTAATGAATTAGAACAGCCATCTGTAGAATTTGCTCGCAGTCAAATTCCTGTAGGTGTGGGGATATCTACGGGTACTTTGCGTGACCCTGTGGAAATTGCACAGATTATAGAACAGGTCGAGGCAGTGCGCGATCGCCAATTTCCCGGACTCTCTTTTTTCTACTGGGAAAGTTTATGGGGTTACATCTCACCTGAGTCACCCCAACAAAGACGCAGGGCTTTTTCAGAAATATTTGATACTAAAGCTACAAGACCATTACTGAGGAATTCAAAATGAATAAATTAGGTTTAGCAGGTATCCTATCTGCTGAATGTCTGCAAATTATAGGTCAGAAAAGTTGATACAATTAGTGCTTGCCAAAACTGAATTGAGCTTTACATTACAATGGACTGCCGCTACTTTTAGCGGTTTTTTACTGAGTTTATTATTCATTGAAATTGGCGAAAAGTCGGATATGGGAGTACTGCAAGCTGTGGTAGGTGGGCTAGCAGTCGCTGTTTCTCAAAGCTTAGTGCTCAGACACCATACATTATCCTTCAAGTGGGTGTTATCAACTGTGTTGGGTTGGGCGGTGATTACAGCTATCGGTATTGGTGCTCTTGGTTGGATGGTACCGACAACTCAGCAGTTACCTTTAAGAATCTTTTCCGGGTTGATTGCTGGCGCTACTGGCGGTTTTGGACTGGGATTCGCTCAATGGTTAGCAATCTACAAATTAGCCCCCTCCGCTTGGCGATGGATATTCATCAGCGCCGTAAGTTGGACTGTAGCAGTACCCGTGGGTTCTGTTATTGGCAGCATCTTACGCCAATTGACACAATTATATTTAGGTGAAATCGTCGGATTAGCCATCACCTGGTTGTTGGTTGCTGTCTTGACGGGTATGAAAGCTGATAAATTGCTGCCAAGGTAGTTTGTCTTTTATTATTCCTTGCTCCCCTATTCCCTTTGGCTCCTGAGGCTGATAATGTTTTATCCTGGGAGGGATGCATCCTCTTCACGGGCTGATAATACTAAATAATAATGATATTAAGAATTGTCACGAAAAATTAATAAATCACTTGATTCCACTGAAGACATATGCAACAATCTTGGGTAATTATTAACAATCAAATCCACTGAATTTGCACTAACCTGCTATTTATGTTCGTATTCAGAGAGCAGGGTTTATTAAACTTACCGCCATAAAATTTCTGATATTTCTGGTCAGAAGTAAAAACAGCAAAAATTGTCGATGAAAAAGGGCTAACGACCCTAGAATTTTAGGCGCTAAAAAGCATTTTACCAGCGCGATCGCAGAGAGCGCCTAGATGAGTCAATACAACCATACAGGGACTCTCGGATGAATATTAATCAATCGGAATCAACTGCAAAGTTGACAAATCTATCAACCCCATATTTTCTTACCGGCACAGAGGTAGATGAAAAAAATAGTGGCGAGCAGTTTTTATTGAGCATGTATGATTCTGTGCAGGCATCAATTTTTGTGGTAGATGTTTTAAAAGATGGGGATTTCGAGTACGTGGCGCTCAATCCGACTCATGAACGGTGGTTAGGGATGAGATCAGAGGATCTCAGAGGGAAAAAACCAGAAGATATTCTCTCGCCAGTCGATGCTGCTACCGTGCGTCAGCACTACACTGAGTGCGTATTATTTGGCAAAACCATTTCCTATGAACAATGCTTGCAATTCCAGGGAATTAAAACTTGGTGGAGTACAACCCTGACACCATTGCGGGACGTTAACGCCAGAATTTATCGATTGATTGGGACTAGTAGTAAAATTAGTGTCGGCGGGTACATAGGACAAAGTGAACGATTTCAGATAGAACGGGAGCGATTATTAGAAGCGATCGCCCGGAGAATTCGCCAAGCACAAAATTTAGAAACAATTGTGCAAAAAACAGTCAAAGAACTGCGACAAATATTAGAGAGCGATCGCCTCCTCATTTACCAGTTTCAGCCAGATGGTAGCGGGATCATCATTGCAGAATCGACCATAGCAGCTAGCGGGCCTTTACTCGGAAAAAATATCCAAGACCCCTGTTTTAACTCCCAACATCGAGAACGTTACAGGCGCGGTTGTATTCAAGTAATTGAAGATATTTACGCCGCCGGCTTACACCCTTGTCAAAGAGATTTTCTCGCTTCATTACAGGTGAGAGCCAATTTAGTTGTACCAATTCTGTTAAATGAAGATTTGTGGGGACTATTAATTGCTCAACATTGTCTAGAACCCCATCAATGGGAACAAAAAGAAACCGAATTACTCAAACAAATAGCCGCCCAAATTGCGATCGCCGCCCAGCAAACACAACTACAACAGCAAATACAAAATCTGAAAGCACAGCTACAGTCACAGTTGGAGCATCGACGCGACTATCAAGCCCTATTAAGACGCATTACCGCACAAATCCGCGACAATGTAGACGAGGCTCACATATTACCAACCGTGATCCAAGAATTAGCAGATTTATGGCAACTTGATCGTTGCCAAATCGAAATTTATAGCCCATGTCATACTTCAGTCACAGTCGCTTACGAATATACAGCCAGTTTACCGATGTGTCTAGGATTAACTAGACAGATTGCAGACTTTCCCGAAGTTTATCCGCAACTATTGCGAAAACAAGTCGTACAAAGCGTAGAAATTATACCAGGATGGCATCCCAAGTTATTAATCGTCAGTCAGATGGCTTGTCCCATCTTTGATCAGCAAGGAATAATTGGTAATCTTTGGTTAATTAGACCAGAACAAGAAGCATTCGACGAATTTGAGATCGCTTTGGTGCAACAAATTGCAGATGAATGTGCGATCGCCATTCGTCGCGCCAGACTCCAGGAAATCACCCAAGTGCACGTGAGAGAAATCGAAAAAATTGAACACATCAAAAATGAATTTCTCCGTACCCTTTCCCATGAACTGCGGACACCCATAACCAGCATCAGCCTTGCAGCTCAAACCCTGGAGGGCGTGCTCACACCAGAGGGAGTATTAGATCCAGAGCTAGTTCCGCAACTTTTGCAGATTTTGCACAACGAATGCAGTCGAGGTAGTAAATTAATTAACGACCTACTCACACTCACATATCTCGAAGCCACACCAGATCCCCAAACTTTAATCACCATCGACTTACAAACTTGGCTCCCCCCCATTGTCGAGTCTTTTCGAGAACTCACCGCTTGTCAAAGACAGCAATTAAACCTGACGATTGAAACTGATCTCCCGCCTTTACAAACGGATATTATCCGACTAGAGCGGATTTTTACCGAACTATTAAGCCATGTCTGCAAACATACACCGTCAGGAGAATCAATCACCGTATCTGCTAATTTGGTTATGGATACAGTGCAAATTAGCTTCCACAACTCCGGCTTAGAAATTCCTGCTCAACAGATGTCGCGGATTTTTGAGCCGTTCTATCGCCTTTCTAAAAATGACCCCTGGAAATACAGCGGTACAGGTCTAGAATTATCCTTGGTGCAGAAAATGGTCAAACACCTGGGGGGGAAAATTCATCTAGAAAGTAGCGGGAGTGAGACGACATTTATTGTAGAATTTCCTCTTGGAGCTTGGCAAAGATAAAGGTAATCTTGTACTAGCAAATCCGTGAGAAGTTTGCTAATATGGGTTTTCGTGTGGGTGACTAGCTCAACGGTAGAGCAGTAGACTCTTAATCTATTGGTTCTGAGTTCGAATCTCAGGTCACCCACTACCGTTAAAAGCTTAAACACTTAACTAAATCAGAGCTTTAATCAAATATTGTGCCAGGGTAAAGGCATCAACACCTAACTCTGTGCGCTCGTGGGCTGCTAAAATACCTGCTTGTGAATGCCACCAAGCAGCAGTGGCGACAATATCCTCAACGGGAATTTTTCTAGTGATAGTTTGGGCTAATAATCCACCGAGTAAGCCTGTGAGTACATCGCCACTACCACCACGGGCTAAAGCTGGGGTACTTTCCGGATTAATCCAAACTGCGCCTTGGGGATTGGCTACAGCCGTTCTCGCTCCTTTTAACAAGATGATAGCCCCTGTCTGCGTCGCAGCGGATTGTACAGATGTGATTCTATCTTGATTAGCGTCCGGAGTTTCCGGAAATAATCGCTTAAATTCACCTGTGTGGGGTGTGAGGATAGTTACAGCTTGGCGGTTTTGCAAGGTGGGGATGGTTCCCATTTGTGCCAGGATATTCAAACCGTCAGCATCGAGAATCAAAGGGCGATCGCTCTCTATAACTTGTTGGACAATGGGGGTAGCATCTGCAGTTAAACCAGGGCCACAAGCGATCGCCTGAAATGCACTTAAATTCACCTTCTCTGGTAATTGTAACTGAGCAATCGCCCCCGACTCTGTTTCCGGACAACCAACAATCAGCGCTTCTGGTAAATGTGACACCAACAGCGGTTTGAGAGATTCTGGTACCGCTATCGACAGCATCCCCACACCGCTAGCACGAGCACCCAAACCTGTTAAAATTGCCCCACCAGCATAGCGTCGCGAACCGCAAATTAACAATAAATGTCCCTCTTTATACTTGTGGGTGACTGGGGGACGAGGTAAAGGTAACGTTGACAACGCCGTGGCTTGAGTAATGCGTCTAATTTTTGGTGCATCTTTTAATATAGCTTGCACATCCGCCAAGGGAATATCAAAATCAATTAACTCAGCTTTACCGACATAATCTAGAGCTTGGTCTTGTAATAAACCCCGCTTCCACAAACCCAAACAAAAAGTATGAGTAGCTCGAATTGCAGTTCCCAAAACTGCACCCGTATCAGTGTGTAAACCAGATGGTAAATCTATGCTGAAAATTGGTTGATGCAGTGCGTTGAAATGATTAATGGCTGTAGCGATCGCCTCAGTAATATTTCTTGTCAAGCCAAAGCCAAATAACCCATCAACAATTAAATCACAATCTGGCAATTCTTCCACATTTTCATAACAGCAAATACCCAAACTCTGAGCATATTGCAAATGTTGAGAAGTTAATTCTTTGAGTTGAGAAAAAGGACTATAAAGCCAAACAAAATAACCGCGAAAATGTAATTCACGGGCGACAACTAAAGCATCAGCCCCATTATGTCCAGGGCCAATTAAAAACCCCACACGAAAATTAATCTGGGGAATAATTTGTTGAATACGACGAGCAATTAATCCCGCCACCTTTTCCATCAAAGCTGCTACAGGCATTCCAGCGGCAAAAATTCGCGCTTCAATATCTCGCATTTGCGCTGCGGTAACAACGATTTGGGAAATTTGTTCCTGCCTATTTTGCATTAGTTATGAGTTGTTATTTAACTCTTCACTTTTTAAAGAATAGGATAAAAAGCGTCAAAGCGTACCAGCAAGGCTGTAAGAGAATGTTTGAAAAGTCCTCTTCCCTGTATCAAAAGTTTTAGATCCCTCTAAATCTACGCCATTTGCTATAACGGGGGGAACCCCCCAGGGCGAACGCATCTAAATTATACTTGCTTACCACCAACGAGAATCGCTTTCAAGCCTTTAGAATTGCTACCAAGTTAAAGGTTAAAGAGAACTTCTCAAAACCTCTGAATGTCGGGTATCAGTAGGTGCCATAACGGCTCCCGTTAAAGATAAAAAAACACATTTTTTGTTACTTTCAGTATATATATTGTGGAATGTGTTTCTTGGAAGTTATCTCATTTATTCGGACAAATCTCCTGGCGCAACTGATCGCGGGTAGCGAGATAATCATTTAAGTAGTTGCAGCCCTGCGCCAGTAAATCATCTAAATCCAAACTCCACAATTGTACGGTATCATCGCTACTAGTAGAAGCTAAGGTTTTACCGTCGGGGCTAAACACAATGCTATTGACCGCATTTTGATGCCAAGTCAGGGAGGCAATTTCGTTTCCCGTACCCACATTCCACAATTTTATCGTCCTGTCTGAACTAGTAGAAGCTAAAGTTTTACCGTCGGGGCTAAACACCACGCTGTTGACATTATCTTTATGCCCAGTCAGGGAGGCAATTTGTTTTCCCGTACTCACATTCCACAATTTTATCGTTCTGTCTGAACTAGCAGAAGCCAAGGTTTTGTCGTCGGGACTAAACACGATACTGTTGATGTTATTTTGATGCCCAGTCGTCAGGGAAGCAATTTGTTTTCCCGTACTCACATTCCACAATTTTATCGTCCTGTCATCACTAGCAGAAGCTGAGGTTTTACGGTCAGAACTAAACACGGTCTTATTAGTGTTATTTTTATGGCCAGTCCGGGGGGCAATTTGTTTGTCCGTACCCACATTCCACAATCTGACTGTCTCGTCTCCACCAGCAGAAGCTAAAGTTCTACCGTCGGGACTAAACACGACGCTGTTGACCCTATATTCATGGCCAGTCAGGGAGGCAATTTGTTTGTCCGTCATCAGACCCACATGCCACAATTTTATTGTCTCGTCATCACTAGCAGAAGCTAAGGTTTTGCCGTCGGGACTAAACACGACACTGTTGACCCCAGACTGATGCCCGGTCAGGGATGCAATTTCGTTTCCTGTAAACACATCCCACAATTTTATTGTCCCGTCATCACTAGCAGAAGCCAAGGTTACGATATCAGGCCTAAACACGACGCTGTTGACATTATCTTTATGCCCAGTCAGGGAGGCAATTTGTTTTCCCGTAGCCACATTCCACAATTTTATTGTCCTGTCCAAACTGGCAGAAGCTAAAGTTTTGCCGTCGGGACTAAACACAACGCTGTTGACCCAAGATCGATGCCCAGTCAGGGAGGCAATTTGTTTTCCCGTAGCCACATTCCACAATTTGACTGTCTCGTCCCCACCAGCAGAAGCTAAAGTTCCACCGTCGGGACTAAACATGACACTGCTGACCCAACGTTGATGTCCAGTGAGGGAGGTAATTTGTTTTCCTGTACCCACATTCCACAATTTTATTGTCTTGTCCCAACTAGCAGAAGCTAAAGTTTTACCGTCGGGACTAAACACGACGCTACTGATCCCAGATTGATGCCCAGTCGTCAGGGAGGCAATTTGTTTTCCTGTACCCACATTCCACAATTTTATTGTCTTGTCCCAACTAGCAGAAGCTAAAGTTTTGCCGTCGGGACTAAACACGACGCTGTTAACCCCAGACTGATGCCCCTCTAACTGATTGCGCTCGCGGATGTCTAACAAGATTTCCTGTAAACTAAATAATGGACTGTAAGCTGGGTAATCAGCCAAAGATGTTTTACCTTTAACTAAACTTTTCAATTCCTTTCCAGTCCGCATTATTTCTACCAAATTCTCAATTTGCCCTCCCACATAAAACTGACGCAATGTTCTAACTCCCACTTGTTCCAATCGCGTAGCCGTTAGGGCATTTTTGCGTTGTTCTTCTGCGTTTTTTCGCTGATTTTCGGCAGTTCGTGCCAGTTGTTTTGCTTGTTGACGCTGTTGTTGAGCTAATTGTGCTTGCTGCTGTGCTTGTTGTCTGTCTCCCTGAGCTTTACCAACTGCTTCGTTTGCAGACTTCTCTTTTTCTTTTGCGATATTTAATTGTTGGTCTTTTTGCAGCAAATCTTGCTCTTTCTTTTTTACATCCTCAGTCGCTTTTTTAAAATTAGCGTTTGCATTTTTTTCGTTGGCTTGTGCTTCTGTTAATGCAGCCTCAGCTTTTTGTTTTTGGTCAGTAATAAATTGCAATTCTTTATTTGCCTTATTGAGTTTTGCAGTAGCTAAACCTTGTTTTTTAATAGCTTCACCTGCCGTTATCAATGCAGCTAACGCACCAATTATAGACAGCACTAAAAAAACCAAAGCAACAATACTAATACGAACCTGTATCTTTGTCTTCCCTTCTGCTTGCGTCAGATGCTGATTAGCTTGTCTCTCTTTCTCCAAAGCTTGATTCTGTCTTGCTTCTGCTGACGCAACCTTTTGATTTAACTCTGCTTCTACACTCGTAGATAAAAATCTATAATCAACATCACTCAAACTTTTTCCACCAGCCCAAACACGAGCAACTTCTAAATCTTCTCCTCGCAACAAATAGGACTTATCCTGGTATCCGCTCTCTTGCCAAGCCTTTAAATTATTAGTATAGGGACGTAATTTACCTAATTCATTCTCAACCCAATTAATATCAAAGACATTCGCATATATTTGGTTATAAACCTTTAATTTTGCCTGCTGTTCTACTACCCCTGTTAACCGTAACCTCATTTGTTCAGGGCTACCATCAACAGCAACCTCTCCCTGTTGTAAAATTTGCTGATATAAACCCAACAAGGCTACAGAAATTCCCTCGTTAACTAATATCCTATCTCGAATTGTTTTTAAATGTTCTTCTTTATCCTGATCTGGCCAATTATCAATAATCCCACTTCTTACCACCCCTTCCACCAACTGCGTAATTGAAAACCTCTTTCCTAACCCCTCTTTGCTTCGGAGAGAAGAATTACCAATGTCTTCCTTTCTTTGTTGTAGAGAATCAGGAATAACTTCAAAGCCTTTTTCTTCGTAAGAGAGAGGTTTTTTCAAAGTCACCTTTAACAAATTACAAACCTTTTGCGTCAATAAAGGCTGTCCCCCTGTCCAAGCCAAAACCTCTCCCATCAAAGCTTGCGGATTGTCAACCTTTCCCTCAAAACCCTTAGCCAAAGGTGTCACTTCATCTAACTTAAACCCATATAGTTGAATTCCTCTCCCAATGTTAAACGGCGTTCTTTCCTCGTCTTTAATTAAATCTGAAGGTGTCGCTACACCAAACAACGCAAAATTCAACCGCTTATATTCTGCTTTGAAAGAGCGTCTTTGATAACAGCTTCTAATTAAAGCGAAAAAATCATCTGCTGGAAAATCTAAGCGAAGAATACTATCAATTTCATCCAGAAAAATTACAATATTTTGGCGAATATTTGGCAGTAACAATTCATCAAAGAGTTTCCCCAAACGTCGCACTGGCGAAATTTCGATAGATTTGTCCCACCATACAGCCAAATCTTCCGGTTCAACAAAATTCAGTTCAGTTAATAGACTATCAATAATACTTCCATACCACTGCTCAATGGTAATATCTTGACTACCCAATCCAGAAATATCAATTACAGCACAAGCAAAACCATCAGCTTGTAGCTGTTTCATCGTCCGCACCAACAAACTCGTTTTACCCATCTGCCGGGAGTTAAAAACATAACATAGCTCTCCTGCCTTTAATCCATGATAAAGGTCAGAATCCGCTTGTCGTTTCACATAGCTGGGAGCATCGGATTCTAAACTGCCACCAACTTTATACTCGTAGTCTCCCGTCATAATTTAGTTTTGAATAAATAAAAAGTTACGTCTATACCTACCTTGAGCTTAATTTATAGAATATTGAGTTCTTATTAGAGTTGCTATTGAGTTGTAATTAACTTTACCAGACAAATACTTATCCTGTAAGCTAAATTGTGTAGTTTGTTTATTACTCAGCTATGCCACGCGGAATCAGAGTAAGCACAGAGTTAATTCCCATTGTCAAGCAAAGAATGTTACAAAAAGGCTTTGCCCGTCAAATCGATTTAGCTGAGAGAGTAGGTCGCAGTCAATCTGTAATTAACTTTTTCCTCAATGGTAGGACAGTTGAATATCTCAACTTCTATGAACTTTGTCAGGTATTAGGTTTTGAAGTTCAGGAAATTGCTGATTTTGAAGCGCTGGCAAGTTTGTATACACAAAAAACACAAAAAATAACTAGCTCTCCCTCTTCTTCCTCATCTGTCTTACCTTCCCCCGTTGCAACTTCCGACTCCGCATATTTAACTCTCGAACTAGAATATCCAGAAGGGGAAGTGCCGTTAGATTCTCCCTTTTATGTAGAACGTGCTTCTATCGAACAGCGTTGTTATGCGGAAATCAAAAAACCTGGTTCCTTAATTCGCATCAAAGCACCGCAGCACATGGGTAAATCTTCACTTCTTGCGCGGATTCTCCAACAAGCCCAAAACCAAGGAAATAAAGTAGTAACTATCGATTTTCAGCTAGCAGAGGAGGAATTGTTCTGCGACTTAAATACATTTCTGCACTGGTTTTGCGATACTGTCACTGAAGCAGTGGCAGGGAATAATCGAGAATTACTAGAAAAATTGCTGCAACAACTTGATGAGCATTGGAAATCTAGACAGCGCTTTGGTTATATGAAGTCTTGTAAAAATTACTTTGAACGCTATTTATTCCCAGAAATCAACCAACCGCTGGTTTTAGGGTTAGAAAAAGTTGATAGATTATTTGAATATCCCAAAATCTACAAGGATTTTTTTGGATTATTGCGCGCTGTCCATGAAGAAGCTAAACGTCGAGATATCTGGAAGCAATTAAGATTAGCGATCGCATATTCCACCGATGCTTATGTACCAGTTGATATTAACCAATCACCATTTAACGTTGGTTTAGCGTTGGAGTTACCAGAATTTACTCACGAGCAAGTAAAAGATTTAGCCCAACGTCATCAACTAAATTGGAACGATACAGAAATAAATAACTTGACACAATTAGTGGGGGGACACCCTTTTTTGGTACGTTTAGCTCTGTTTCAAATCGCCAACGGAGAGATAAACTTAGCTAACTTCTTGCAAACAGCGCCAACAGCAGCAGGTATTTATCGTCAGCATCTGCAACGGCAAGAGTATATTTTGCAGCAACAGCCAGAATTAGGGAAAGCAATGCAAGACATGGTTGCAAACGACCATCCTGTAATTTTAACAACGGAATTCAGGTTTAAATTATATAGTCTAGGATTGGTTACATTACAAAATGATCGAGTTACACCAAGATGTGAGTTATACCGTCAATATTTCCGTACTTCAATAAAAGACAATCAGAAAATAATGTAACTAAATTAACTCAATAACATCTCCAGCCTTAACTCAAGTCGCCGTAGTGTTTGATGAGAATATCGAATTCAACAAACACCCATGTTAAATAAAACACTCAAAACCAAAGCACTGGCAACACTCGCTGCTATCTCTGCTACCTGTTTTCTTGCACCCACCGCAGTCCGTGCTGATAATAGCCGATATGTTAATGATATTCGTAGCCAACTAGTACGAGCAGCAAGATCTGCTGATTTCCATAATTTGACTTCAACTCATGAACCTGTTATAAAATCACTCGCCGACGGTCGTTCCCATAATATTACAGTTAACCTGCGTGCAGGTACACCATACGCCATAATTGGAGTGTGCGACAGAGATTGTCAAGATTTAGATATTGCACTTTATGATAGTGCTGGAAATCTGATTGCTTCTGATTCGGACAATGATGATACTCCTGCCATTGGTATAAATCCGAACTATAGTGGAGCCTATCGAATTCGGGTTGATATGGCTAGTTGCAGTGATAATCCTTGTTACTACGGTGTTGGTGCATTTGGTCGATAGAACCAAATTATTGACATCAACTTTATCAGATTTTAGACGTTGCTGAATCACGATATGAACTATGCGATCGCCTTTGCGGGAAAAAACTTAGCTGGCTGCGCGTGTTCAGTAATAGGCAAGGGCTGAAAGAGCAATTTGTCTCATGTGGCATATCAACTATAAGTAAACGTGTTTAGGGGATTTTTGTATGAAATGTGTTCGTGGTTTATCCATTGTCGCTCTCGTCTCTTTTCTAAGTGCTAACCCAGGTGTTGCGATGGGCAAAGGTATTGAGCAAGTACCTAACTCAACTTTATCTGGTCAAACCAAGCCTGCCGTAATGGCTAATATCTTTCAAACCATCAAAAAGACCATCCAAACTGTAGATCAGGTAAATCAAATCAGGTTGCGGGAACAACGTAGGCAAGAAGCGCAACGCAGACGGCAAGAATTGGAAGCTGCTCGAAGGGAAGCTACTGAACAGCAACGACTAGAGGCAGAGCGTCGTCGCCAGTATTTTGAAAACCTATCTCCAGAAGAACAGAAAGCTTACTTGGCTGAACAAGAAGCTAAGAAAGCACAAGCCGATAAAGCTGCTGCACTACTTCTGATGATGCTATTTGTGGGAAGTACAGGTTCAAGTGATGGTGCGGGTTCAGACGAAGGTGTACGTGGTTATCGATGTGTTGTTGGATACGATTCTAATGGAGGAGAACAAGTCGCCTATGTCCAAATGACTAAGGAAAGCGCATCAAGTCAGTCAATGTGCAGCCCTTTTTAGCGTTGCGGATTAAATAAAGCCGGCAATTTACCCTACCCTCCGCGTCTATGCGCGAGATAAAAACAGATTTATGCAATAAGTCTATAGATGTACAAAATGCGATCGCTTTGGCAAAAACTTTGTGCGAGCAAAATTCTGGTGATGCTGTGAATGCGACTCGTAAATCAAGTTTACAGGTCGTAAATCAAGTTTACAGGTCGTAAATCAAGTTTACAGGTCGTAAAGCAAGTTTACAGGTCGTAAATCTAGTTTACAGGTCGTAAATCAAATTTACAGTTTGTAAATCAAGTTTTCAAATCGTATATTAAGTTCACGACTGATAAACCTGATAATTTCGACAAATTTAACTAAATATACATGCAACGCGCCCTATAGCTCACTCCCAGGGCAGTAGACTTTCAATTTAAAGCATCTGCTATTGCTGCAATAGCAGAATTTCTATCTAGATATTCCTGTGCTGAATCATCGCCAAAATACTTTTTGAGTGTGAGGTATGGATTCAAGGCAGCATAGTACAAAATCACAATTGCTTCATAAATGCCGTCATTTGGTGGGCACACTTGCCAAGTTTGCAGAGTGTAAATATCAGCTTCATCATTTGATTCATATTTACCCCAAACGTAAGCATAATAATCGCCCGTTTGATTTTTTAAGTCTTGTTCAAGGTCTTTTAAAAATCTTTCCAAAGGGATTTTAGTTATGCTACCACCAGTTAAAGGCATGTATGGCGTTCCCGGCATTGGATAGCTGATTGCTTGAACTCTGGGAGGATCTCCATCCCAGCTAGAGTAAAGTTGTAAATTCATGCTCTAACGATCGCTGATCAATTCCATCCCCCCGATTACCTGCCGTAGTAAACTCTAGCATTACCAAATCCCATTTTCCGTAGGTAACTATTCCATTGTTCAGCATCGGCGCGTTGATTAAACGGCCCGACTGCGACATGGGGACCCCTTGGTTGCTGTCTTTCTAAAACGATTTCGTAGCGTCCTGTATTTTGGCGAATTTGGTTAGCGATCGCATTTAATTGTTGTGCTCCGGCCGGAATAATTGCATAATAAGACCGGGGATTTTCTCGCGGGCGAGGATTTCCACCACTATTGAAATTTCCCACCGTCTGCCCACTACTCTCTCTAACAATCTGCGCCCCACGAATTCCATTTGACTCTAATTCTCTGACTCGCTGTTGAGCATTAGACAGTCTATTAAAAGAACCTGACTGAATTACAGAACGTCCGTTATGTTGTCGAATATAAGCACCGGGTTCAATTTGCCGGACTCGCTGTAATTGATTGTAATTATTATCAACGTACACTAAATAAAGCTCGGAGTTTTGACTATAAGAATTTGACCTGACTGTTTGAGAGCGGGGTACGTTTTGGTTAACTGCATTCCATTCCACTTGCGGTATAACTATCGGCTGGGAACTCTGGGGAATTGGTGCAAGATTTGGTGGTGGTGGTACAGCTTCCCAAACCCTCATCTGCGCTTGGACTGGGGTAGACTGAACCATCAAAGTTAACCATCCGCCTAAAAATAGAGGCACCATCTGATAACTAGACCTGAGAAAATAAATATTACTCATGGAAGTCAGGAATTTTGTTATTGATTATTGGTTATTTGTCAAGGTTTCCAGTGCATTAACGTGGCGAAATTTAGTTTGGTTAATTTTTTACTTCGTTACTAATTAACATTTACTCATAAGATCATAATCTCAGTCCATCAAACAGGGTTAATGGGTAACAGCACATATGAGAGTAGAAAACAACCTTTAATGATGAAGTGCTTTGCTAGCAAGGCTTTGCAGAGGTGTATGTTACAATCGGAGCACAAAAAGCAGATTCTGCCATCAAATTGTATGGCACTGTGGGAATATGAAAAAAGTCGTCGTTGGTCTTTCGGGTGGTGTTGACAGTTCCGCCGCCGCTGCTATCCTACACCATCAGGGCTATGAAGTTGTGGGTTTGACCCTTTGGCTAATGAAAGGCAAAGGACAATGTTGCTCTGAGGGAATGATCGACGCGGCTAATATCTGCGAACAATTGGGTATTCCCCATCAAGTTGTGGATATTCGGGATGTCTTTCAAACAAATATTGTTGATTATTTAGTCTCTGGTTACAGTGTCGGGATTACGCCTCTACCTTGTTCACAGTGCAATAAAACTGTGAAATTTGGGCCGATGGTGCAGTATGCTCGTGAACAATTAGGATGCGCGAGCATTGCTACAGGACACTACGCCCAAATTAGTTATGATCAGGTTTCTGGACGTTATCAGTTGTTAAGAGCAGTTGATCGCAACAAAGACCAATCTTATTTTCTCTATGATTTGTCTCAAGATTTACTTGCAGCTACGATATTTCCCCTAGGACAAATCGAAAAATCAGACACCCGTCGCATCGCTGCGGAATACGGACTCGCAACCGCTGATAAGCCGGAAAGTCAAGACTTGTGTTTAGTGGAAAGCAACGGTTCCATGCGGGCATTTTTGGATAAGTATCTCGCCCCTAAACCCGGTGATATTGTAGACACAAACGGTAAAGTTTTGGGTCAACACGATGGTGTGCATCACTACACAATCGGACAGCGTAAAGGTTTAGGAATTGCGGCGGCGGAACCATTGTATGTGATTGAGTTAGATGCAATTAATAATAAAGTAGTTGTAGGCGATCGCACCAAGGTGACTCAGCCAGAATGCACTGTGAATCGCGTCAATTGGGTTTCCATCGCTGAACCAACTACTCCCATTCCCGCCCAAGTGCAAATTCGCTACCGTTCCCACCCCGAACCAGTGACAGTAATTCCTCTAGAAAACTCTCGTGTCCGCTTGGTATTTGATGAACCCCAATTCAGCATTACCCCCGGACAAGCTGCAGTTTGGTACGACGGGGATAAAGTATTAGGTGGCGGAATTATTGAACAGTTTGGGTGAAAGCTGAAGGAAGCCTTCAAGTCGCAGTCAGCGTCAAGGTTTCGACGCTTGCTGGGAGTATTCTGCTATCAGTCTGGGATATTCTTCGTAAGCAGGCCATGTCTCAAAGCCATGCACCATTTCTTTAAAAAAGAAGAATATTTAACACCATGTTACAAAATACCGATGATTTATTGAAAGTGACGGGAAACTCCATCCCCAAAGCAACGGGCGAAATCACCTAGTCCACTTACTTTAGGGATGGAGTTTTTCATTGTCTAATCCACGCCGTCAATTGGTGCGAAACCTTGACGCTGGATGTTTTCTGTGATTGTGCGTGGTTCGAGGAATTGCTGTAGGTAATCAGGGCCGCCGGCTTTGGAACCAACACCAGATAAATTGAAGCCGCCAAAGGGTTGACGAGCGACTATTGCTCCGGTGATGTTACGATTGATATAGAAATTGCCGACGGCAAACTCTGTCTGTGCTTGCTCGATGTGGGAAGGTGTACGAGAATAAAGCCCACCAGTTAAAGCGTAGTTAGTACCGTTAGCAACTGCCAAAGCTTCCTGAAAATCCTGTACCCGAATTACTGCTAACACAGGGCCGAAAATTTCTTGTTGAGCAATTATCCCATCAGGTGGTACGTCGCTAAAGATTACGGGTCCGACAAAATAACCTTGCTGCGGTGCTGGTAGCTCTAGTGCTAATTGTGATTCTGCCTTGCCTTTCTCGATATACTCAAGAATGCGCGATCGCGCGTTGGCATCAATCACTGGGCCGACTTGAGTACTGGGTAACTCTGTCTCGCCAATATTCAAGGATTTTGTTGCTTCCACCAATCGTTTGATAAACGTATCATAAATCGGTTGCAGTACAATCACCCGTGAACAAGCAGAACATTTTTGTCCACTGTAACCAAAAGCCGATTGCACCACTCCAATTACAGCTTGGTCTAAATCAGCACTTTCATCAACGATGATGGCATTCTTTCCACCCATTTCCGCAATCACCCGTTTCATATGTCTTTGATTTGGTTTCAGCGTCGCTGCTTCCGCAAAAATGCGACATCCCACCTCTTGAGAACCAGTAAAAGCAATCACATGGGTGTCTGGGTGACTGACTAAGTAAGCGCCAACTTGGGAACCCTTACCGGGGACGTATTGAAATACACCTTTAGGGATACCAGCTGCGATTAAAATTTCCGTGAGTTTAGCAGTAATTACGGAAGATGTTTCCGCAGGTTTGAGAAGAGTACAATTTCCTGTAACTAAAGCAGCGACCGTCATTCCACAGGCGATCGCCAGGGGAAAATTCCAAGGAGAAATCACCACTGCAATTCCTCTAGGCTGGTAAATATAACGATTCGTTTCTCCAGAAACGTCATAAATTACACCTTTATCTAACCGTTCCATCTCCTCGGCGTAGTAGCGACAAAAATCAATCGCTTCGGAAACCTCCGCATCAGCCTCTTTTACCGGTTTCCCGACTTCTAACACTATCCAAGCCGAAAGTTCAGCCCGGCGTTGTGTCATCAAATCAGCTGCGCGACGCAAAATATCAGCGCGTTCCTTAGCCGGAGTTCGTCGCCAAGCAGGAAACGCCGCTTTAGCCGCTTCCATCGCCGCTTGAGCTTGTTCCACACTAATTAATCCTACTTTCCCAATCACTTCACTAAAGTTGGAAGGATTGAGAGAATCTATCATCTGGGAAGTATTTACATACTCCCCATTAATCAAAGGTAGATATGTCTTACCTAGTTGTTGACGCACAACTTGAAAAGCTTGCGCCGAATGACTCCTAGCTTCCTCCTGTGCAAAATCCCGATCCGCTACACCCAGGAAGGACGAAAGATGGGGTGGTGGGGTGATGGGGAGACTTGTACTGAGCGGAGCCGAAGTATGGGGGGATTCGGTGATTATTGGCGGCGCCAAGAGTTCCTCAACTGGTCGATTCTCTAAATTTTGCCGCAAGAAGGAACTATTAGCCGTATTTTCTAACAACCGCCGAATTAGATAAGCCATTCCTGGTAATAATTCGCCATAGGGACAATAAACTCGCACCCGATAACCTTGATCTACCAAAGCTTTGGCTAGCTTGTCACCCATGCCGTATAACACTTGCATTTCAAATCGCCGCCGGGGTACATTTAGGCTTTGGGCAATAGCGATCGCTCTAGCTTGCGATCGCACGTTATGACTACCAATAGCAGCGTAGACATATTGGTGATTTTCTAATAACAACTGGGTAATCGCTTCAAAATTGGCATCTGTCGCCGCTTTATCGTTGTAAACTGGTTGCGGCCAATGCTTCTGCGTGGCTTTAATAGTTTCTTGATCCCAATAAGCGCCTTTGACCAACCGGATAGTTAACGGATATCCCCGCTGTTTGAGCCAAGCAATCAGATCTTGAGTGTCTTGCTCACTGTCGCGCAGATATGCTTGGATAGTAATGCCAATATCTGTGCGTTGTCTAAACTCTGCTGACAATAACAGTTTTTTCAAGATATTGAGGGTGATATCTTTATAAGCGTACTGCTCCATGTCAAAATGGACAGCAGCACCTAACTCCTGAGCACGACGTAACAGAATGCGAATGCGATCGCTCACCCTCTCTTCACTACCCTGAGCATCTAACGGGTCGAATTGCGAATAAAACGCCGTTAATTTTACAGAAACCTGGACTTTTGGTAATTCTTCCCCATCAGCCACATCAATAGCTGGAATTGTTGTCCAATTTTGGGAAGCTGCTACCAATTGTTGCATTAATTCTAGATATCGTTCCAGATAAGATTGGGCTTCTGCTTCTGTAATCACCGCTTCACCCAGTAAATCGATGGTGAAAGCCATCTTCTCTTTTCGCAGTTTTTCAACAGTTTTAATGACTTGTTTAATATTTTCTCCAGAAATATACTTAAAGGCTAGCGTCTCCACTGCTGTACTCACAGTTGTCGCCGCAACTTGTCCTGGTACAGAATCAGGGTTAGCAAAGTTGAGCATCCCTTTGAGGGCTGCAGGTAATTCTACAGTTTTATCTCCCAAATACTCTTGTAAATGTGCGGCAATTTCTGCTTTACTACGTAAGGCGGGTAATGTGTCGATAAAACGAAATAGCTGCACCCGCAACCCTGGACTACTCATAGCCCAAGCCAGCAACTTATCGTCCCAGCGCATCTGATCCCGCAGAGAAGCCAAAAAAGAACGATTTTCCTGCGTTGCTGAGAGCAGCTTTTTAGCAATTTCTTGGGTTTTAGCTTCGTAGGTGCTGCTTTGTGCTTGTAAGACCACTGATAATTAACTCCTTTATTTGGAAACCAGGGACTAGAGGTGAGGGAAGGATTTTTTGATACCAAATCCGCAAGACTCAACCTTCTCAAAGTCCGTGTCTCCTATTGTGACGCTTTCATTCTGTTGTCACCATAAACTAGCTCAATACAGTGAAGTAGGGAACAGGGAATAGGGAATTCTTAAGAGGGTTAAAAGTCTGCTTGTGTAAGCGTTTTGTCTTTAGTTCATGTCCTAACCTATGTAGCTAAGGCTCTAACAAATGAAGAATATCTTATTTTGCCACTGGCAGACGATGTTCTCACCTTTCAACGTTGACCAAATTGCTATTGAGAACGCTTTTGATGATGTGGTCGCAGCTTACTCTAGCTTTGATCGCCACTACCACACTTTAGAACACATTCACCAAGTACTCAATGCGATCGCCACACTCCAATCCTACACAAAAAACTTACTCTCAGTGCAGCTTGCGGCTTGGTTTCACGATATAGTCTACAACACTCAGGCTCAAAATAATGAAGAGAAAAGCGCTGAGTATGCTGAACAATTATTAACATCTCTGGGTATCCCACTCAAACAGATAGCCGCAGTCAAAAGTTTGATTCTCAACACAAAACACCATCAAGCCGCAAGAGATGATTTTGATAGTCAAGTTTTGATTGATGCTGACTTAGCGATTTTAGCCGCCAACCCCAGGCAGTACCAAGAATATAGCAAAGCTATTCGCCAAGAATACGCTTGGGTCGAGGAGAGTAATTATATCACAGGTCGCACGCAAATATTAAAGATATTTTTGCAGCGCGATCGCATTTACCACACACCTTTATTCTGCAAAATTGGCGAGCAAGCAGCCCGTAACAACATTCAAGCAGAAATTCAACAACTTGCAGGGTATGGGGCATAGGGTGTGGGAGAATATTTTCTTGGCGCTGCATCAATGCAGGATGAAAAACTCAGATCTGTGGGTGGAATTTTTCATCACCATACTGACAATTTTCTTTCCCGTAGTATCGCCCCCTTTCAAATAATGTACCTTGGAGATACCATGTGACAGTAAAGAGCAAACAACTACCGAAGTAAACCGAGTCTGCTGAACCACAATAGAAAGGATGACGATTGAATCTAACCCCTCTGATCCAAAACCCACCACTGAAAACGACTGGGAACCAGATGACTTTGATGGTGCTGCGAGTGAACATTGTCTCACACCAGAAGGGCTGACTAATCAACAAACCTTAGCAGCGATCGCATCTTTGCAATCACCGCAAAATACAGCATCTCTAAAACAAGCCCGTTCCTCACCCTCAACAGCGACTATTTACCCAGTCACAGTCAAACCGAGAGCGCTGGTGATTACCTTAGTAGGAATCACCATTACCATCGTCGGTCTAGCTCTCAATAGCTGGATCATCGGCGTGGTCGGTACTGTAGTAACTTTACTACTATCTTTAGCGATCCTATTACCTTGGTTACAATATGTAATCAGTCAGTGGTTTTCGCCCCTGGACAGAACCCTAGCGGTGGCGTTTTTGGGTATAGTAGTAGCGCTCCTGGGCTTAGTCAACTTCACTGGTTTGGGCGCTTACATAATACAGTGGGAAAGCAAGATTAACTGGGATATAGCCGGTAGTTTAGCAGAGTGGTTTGGCGCCTTAGGGCAAATTCTCATCGCCATCATCGCCGTTTATGTTGCTTGGCGACAGTATGTGATTTCCAAAGACTTGACAATTCAGCAAAATCTGCTGACAGTCCAACAAAATATTATCACCCAACAGCAAACCATAGATTCCTACTTCCAAGGGGTTTCTGACTTAGTGTTAGATGAAGAAGGATTACTAGAAGACTGGCCCCAAGAAAGAGCGATCGCTGAAGGACGCACCGCTGCAATTTTCAGTAGCGTTGATGGTAGCGGGAAAGCAAAAATTCTCCGCTTCCTCTCCCGTTCCAAATTACTCACACCATTAAAACGCGATCGTCGCTTAGGGAGAGCTATTCTTAATGGTACTGGCGGTTACGCCGAAGACAGACTAGAAGGTGTACGCGTCATCGATTTAGGCGTCATGCTAGCGGGCGCAGATTTAGCTGACACCGATTTGCGTTGGACTGACTTGAGTGAAGCTAACCTCGTCCGCGCTAATCTCAGTGGTTGCGATTTAGTCAAAGCCAACCTTTCTCGGACTATCTTATATGACGCTAACCTCAATGGCGCTGATTTGAACAGTGTTCGTTTATTCTACGGTTCAGCAGACAAAGCCTCACCCCGCAGTCGCACCGCACCACCAGATTATCAAACAGGCGCTCATACCGGCGCGGTAGTAGAAAACGCCGATTTAACCAACGTCAAACGCTTGTCTGAATCAGCGCGCTACTATTGTTGCACCTGGGGTGGAGAAAAAACTAGAGACACTATCCCTGGTGGCTGCGAAGGTATTCCCAATAAATTAGTATGAGTAAAACCGCGTTGCACAACAGCGCTAAATTTTGGTGAGAATTTCTACACCATCTTCAGTCACAACTAAGGTATGCTCACATTGTGCTGAAAGTTTGCGATCGCGTGTCACAGCAGTCCATTTATCGCTGAGAACTTCAACTTCCCAAGTACCCTCATTAATCATCGGCTCAATTGTAAACACCATCCCTGGTCGGAGACGCTTACCTTTACCTCGTGTGCCATAATGAGGAATATCAGGTGCAGTGTGGAAAATATTACTAATTCCATGTCCGACAAAATCTCGCACCACAGAAAAACCCTCAGCCTCAGCATACTCTTGAATGGCGGCGCCAATATCCCCAATCCGCGCCCCTGGTTTCACTTCCGCAATTCCCCGACGGCGACATTCATCTGTCACTTCCACCAGTTTTCTCGCTTTGGCTGAGGGAGTACCCACGAAAAATGTCTTGGATGTATCGCCGTGGTAGCCATCCACAATCAGCGTCACATCAATATTAATAATGTCACCATCCTTGAGAATTTGCTTGGCGTTAGGAATACCGTGACACACTACCTCATTGACGCTGGTACAAATTGATTTGGGATAACCTTTGTAACCCAGAGGAGCACTTTTTGCACCGTGTGCTTGTGTCCACCGTTCTGCTTCATCATTAAGTTGAAGAGTACTCACCCCTGGCTTGACAATCGGCTCTAGATGCTGTAGTAATTGAGCAGCTAAATACCCTGCCTGACGCATCTTTTCGATTTCTCTTTGAGATAAGATAACGATTGTTTCGTTTTTCATGAACTTGATCTACAGGTCAAATATTTTTCACAAATATAGTTAATCCAGACTCAGCGGCGTTTTTTGCAGCTTCAGCGACCTTTAAGGTGTATAAGCTTTCTTCTGGAGTGACATATAGCGGAGTGCCATTAAAGATATGATCTAACACTATACTTGTATCTTTAGCAAATAAACCCCGACGAGTTCCCACCTCTATCGGCGTCGTTTCTCCCCCCTGAATAAAAAATCCGGTATCACCATCAAAAATTAACCCCCCGTTTTCCCCATGTATTTCAAATTTGCGTTCTGGTTGCCATAAAGTTTCGCCTTTACCGTATACTATTTGAGCTAAAAGTCCGCTGGTGAAGCACAGTTGAGTAATGCAAAAGCAGGTTTGGTAGTAATCTGGTTCTCTTTCCCAGTATCGCTGATGACAGTTGACTGTAAAAACTTCACCAAATAAATCGGTGAGGCGATGTAACCGGGAAAGCGCCCCCATCAGCGGAAAACCAAACAGTGAATGATTATAAGTCCACTTGCGGGGTGCAGGATTTTGAGGATTGATGGTGCTATAGCGAACATAAAAAATCTCACCCAGTTTCGCTAAATTTTGCTTGATGGCTTGGTGTAATCCCCCTAACATCTCGATATGTTCGACATGTAAGAGTTTGTTTTGGGTTTTGGCTAGGGCGATGAGTTCTGCGGCTGATGCTACTTCTAGAGCTAGAGGATACTCAACTACTACGTGTTTTCCGTGGGATAGTGCCGCTTTGGCGATCGCACTATGATCACGGTTGACAGTGGAAATGATCACTAAATCTACATCTTCCCGTGACACTAGTTCTTGCCAACTCTCCACGGCTTCAGTTTGGTAATTTTCCGCAAAAATAGCGGTTGCTTCTAGTTTATGTCCAGCAATTGCTACCAGATCCGCTCTTTGTTCATGCAGCAGCGCCTCTGCTCTTGACTTGGCCGCATTCCCAGTTCCCACTAAACCCACTCGCACTGTTGTTGACGCCACATCAAACTTCCTGAAAACTTTTAGCTCACAGCTTAACCAACTACAAATACCATATATCTGTATCACATTTGCAACAATCTATTGACAAATCCATAATTTATCCTGTGGGTTATTGTGTATTCAAAGAATATCATAAGTAAAACTTATTTTTAGGAACTAACTAAGTTCCATTACTAATCTGGATCGATTTCCAGTTACATCGCCGAATTTTTCTCGTAGTATCAGAATTGAAGCAAACTTAAAACAACGGCTCATCAAGTGATAGTAGTCGTAAATTTGCTTGAGTAAAACTTATACTACCGTCCATCAAATAGAGGATTACTGTCATGGCAACTTTCAAAGTCAGACTGATCAACGAAGCTGAAGGGCTGGATCAAACAATTGAAGTCCCTGATGATGAATATATCCTTGACACCGCAGAAGACAAGGGTCTAGACTTACCCTACTCTTGCCGTGCTGGTGCTTGTTCTACCTGTGCTGGTAAGCTGATATCAGGTAGCATTGATCAATCAGATCAATCATTTTTAGATGATGACCAGATTGAAGCTGGGTATGTGCTGACCTGCGTTGCTTATCCCAAATCTGATGTCACCATCGAAACTCACAAAGAAGAAGAACTTTACTAAAATTCGTCCCATCATCAATTGCTCGCCAGAGTTAGCGAATTTTGTAGACAAATAAGCAGAACGCGATTATTTTTTGGCTGATGTCTGCTACATACAGCTAATTTCCCTAAAGTCTTAAAACCTGATATATCAAGCAAGAACGCAGCTATCTAGTTAGTATCATTAATTTTGCCTGTTTGTAGCTAGTGCTCAATGAGTTATTGATCAATCAGTTGCCGACTACAAACCTGTAAGATGAGTGCACTGGAGTCATAGCGGGAGCGCTCTTGCTTTTTTAGTTGTGTCTCCAATAGAAAGAAATACATAAGTATAATTTATTGACAACAACTAACTAAATTTCATTACTAATCGTAGTCAATTTCCAGTTAAATACTTTAACTTTTCCCGTAGTATCAGAATTGAACTAAATTAGACATCCCGGCCGATCCCATCAGATCAGCCGCGGTATGTGCTTTAGTAAAACTTATACTGCCGCCTGAAAAAGAGAGGAATACTAAATGGCCACCACATACAAAGTGACTTTAGTCGATCAAGAAGGAACTGAAACTGTAATTGATGTTCCTGGAGACGAATATATTTTAGACATTGCTGAAGACAAGGGTCTGGACTTACCCTACTCTTGCCGTGCTGGTGCTTGCTCAACCTGTGCTGGTAAATTAGTTTCGGGTACAGTCGATCAGTCTGACCAGTCATTCTTGGACGATGAGCAGATTGAAGCTGGATATGTACTCACCTGTGTTGCTTACCCAACCTCTGATCTGAAAATCCAAACTCACAAAGAAGAGGATCTTTACTAAAAATTCACATGGCGTATAGGGAATGAGGAATGGGACTAGCCCCCAGACCTCATTTCCTAGACAACTTTCCCTGTTTTAAAACTCAATCTCCTGAGAGAGAATTTTAATTTGAGTGCCAGGATAGTAAAACTGGAGAATTTTTGGGTTTGACCAACCCAATTTAGCTAAATTTTGAGCACCCGTTTGACTCAAACCCACTCCATGTCCTAACCCACCACCGACAAAGGCGTATCCCCATAAACCCGGTTGTCCTTTGTTCAGGGCTTGTAGATAAAACAGTGTGCTTCTCGGTGCAAAAAAGGCGCTACGGACTTCATCTTTGTGCAAGGTAAAAGTACCAATATCGGTTTTCACCGCCAGTTCGAGGATGCGTCCGCTGGGCGATCGCTTGACAATTTCCATCTGCTCAATGGTTTTAAACTTACTGTAAGGGCTGTTTTTCACCCGCAAGAATTTCTGCAAACCCTTGGTAATGTCTTCTAGGCTGGTTTCTTTGCGCCAACGAAACAAATCCCATTCGCTTTCATTGAATCCTTTGTCTAGAGTGATAAACTTCTGAAAGTTTTTTTCGTCTGCTAAGTTTTGTCTAGATAAATCCCAAATATTGATCGCCGCATCTACTACTGGTCGCAAATAGGGACGGTCTTCCCCATTCCACACATCACTAAAGGAAGCGGTGACGCCGCCGGTGGTGGAAGAATAGAGCGCATCTACTAGCTGGTTGTTGTAAGTTAATACCATTCCCCTAGTCGCAGCGATCGCTCTATCTGTGGTTGGCGCTACTCCATTTAATCCATAATACACTTGGCAGTGAGTATCAGCGCATAACTGATAATTATCAATCTCAAACCGTCGCAAGTTCCGCAGTACATAGGTTCGCGCCAAAATCGCTTGGGCTTCCATCGCCGCTTTCGGTGCGGTTGTGCCGATTTCATAGGGTACAACTCCACGCAAATAGGTTTCTAGCGGTACTTCATTCACTAGAGTGTATGAACCATAAGCGTTTGGTTGTAATGTCATCCCCCCAGCATATAAACGCCCTTGTTCTGGCTTTTCACCCTGATTTACCCGAATCAAGTTTTTACCAGTGCTAATTTCTAAATTATTTTGGCTGTAGCGCTTACCGTTCACTACCCAACTAATTCGCGGTACTTGCGTCAGAATTTTTGTCTCTAAAGATACCAGCTTTTTTTCCCCTGCTAGTAAACTTTGCAACAGCAACCGTCGTAGTAGCGGTGTGTTATAAACATCGCGTTTTGCCCAAACTTGCCAACGGTCAGGCTGGGCGACTTCTACCTGTATTCCCTGAGCACGCCAATTTTTGGCAGTGTCCGCTGCAGTTTCGTAAGTGCGATATGTACCTAAAACTACAACCTCATTAACTGCTGGTTGCGGTAAAGTTTGCATGACTGTTTCCAGCAAGACAGGATTTTCAGTCACTAAAGTTTGTGTTTGATTGCCTGTGTTAAATTTTAGCTTTAAGCGATCGCCTTTACTCGGCTCTAATTTTAACTTGGCTGTGGGTTGCTCTCCAAATCGCTGCACAATGCCAATTCTCAGTGTTACCTCCTTTGTCTTCATTTGTGGCCCTGATGCAGCAGTCAGCCCCAACAAGCAAAATGTCGTCAGTACATTGCAAGAAATACGCCACAACGGAATTTTAAAGGCAACTTTTTGACGGCGTTGGGGCGGATTCTCTAATTGCTTTGTACTGTAGTGGTTTTGTCGCATAAGCGCTCCCAGAATACCATGAGACTTGTTGCAGAATTTGAGAAAGGCGTTAGGGGTTAGACAATAGGAATGATAACTCTTGGTTGCAAGTGGAACCTGTTTATTTTGCTTTCTTCCTCTTGTAGGTTGACTTTTCGCCAGATATGCACCATCAACTTAACTAAAAATATTGCAAAGCAAAGTCATAACGACTATGATTTATATAGATACAAACACCAAAGCTAGCGAGGAAAACTCCTGATGGTAAAAGTTCAAGAAATCCCATTGCATCAGATTCAGCGGCCCTTACCCCGTCAGAATGATCCCGATAAAGTCCAAGCCTTAATGGAGTCGATAGCAGCGATTGGGCAGCAAGAACCTATAGATATCTTAGAAGTAGATGGGCGCTACTACGGCTTTTCCGGTTGTCATCGCTATGAGGCTTGTCAGCGCCTAGGGAAAGAAACTATCTTAGCCAGAGTCCGCAAAGCTCCCAAAAGCGTTCTCAAGATGCACATAGCATAAATCAGTCCAAAAAAGTTGAAGTATGAAACCACCTCATTGATTGTGTAATCAGCCTGGAACTACGGACTTGCTAAATTTTCACCCAGTCTAGATGTAGTGACTTTTTTCATCATTCATCCAAGAGACTTCCTTCGTAAACAGTTACAAATGATAACTAAATAAATCACCAATCAGGAGAAAATTATGTCATCTCAACCACAAGTTTCACCTTTGAACATCGGTATTGACGAAGCTAGCAGAGCGAAAATTGCCGACGGCTTATCTCGGCTATTAGCTGACACCTATACACTGTATCTAAAAACCCATAACTTCCACTGGAATGTGACAGGGCCAATGTTCCAAACTTTACACTTGATGTTTGAGACGCAGTATACAGAATTAGCCTTAGCAGTTGATTTAGTAGCCGAGAGAATCAGAGCATTAGGCTATCCCGCACCAGGAACCTACAGCCAGTATGCCCAACTCAGTTCCATTCCCGAAACAGAGGGAGTACCGAAAGCCAAGGAAATGATTAGTCTGTTGGTAGCTGGACAAGAAGCCATAGTGCGGACTGCGCGGTCAATTTTTCCTCTAGTGGAAGAAGTGAACGACGAACCCACCGCCGATTTGTTGACCCAACGGATGCAAGTGCATGAAAAAACAGCTTGGATGTTGAGAAGTTTGCTGGAAGAATAAAAGGAGGTGATGGGGGGGTGGGGTGATGGGGGGATGGGGTGAAAAGAATTTATGCTTACGCTTCTCCATCTTCCTCGTCTTCCCACACTCCCCACACCTCCCACACTCCCCACCTCCCCACCTCCCCACCTCCCCATCTCTCGACACTCGCCCATGCTCCAAGATAATTACACCCAAAAGTTACAAGACTTGATGCAAAAACTGGGTATTTCTAGTTTTAGAGCACTCAGTCGCGTCAGTGGTGTTTCGCAACATCAAATACTGCTGTTGCGACAGGGAAAGCTGGAACAGATGCGGGTGGAGGCGTTGGTTAAACTTTCTCAAGGGTTACAGATCCCATTGAGTGAATTAATCAGCGCTTTTTCTGGGTTGAGTGTGAGGGTTGAGAAAAGTTTTGATTCTGAAGTGAATATCTTAAGAGAAGAGTATGAGCGATCGCAACTGCAACTACAACAACAGCGAGAACTTTTACTCCAAGCATTCCAGCAGTCGAGTTTGCAACTGCTGGAATCTTTGTTGTTGCAATTTCCCACCGCAGCCCAAAAAGCACGGGAGAATCCAGAGTTAGCCGCCGTGAACATCTTACCGCTGGTAGAAAAACCCCTAGCTAGATTATTGCAGGAATGGGGAATAGAAGCGATCGCACCTGTGGGCGCAGAAATACCATACGATCCCCAACTCCATCAACTCATGGATGGTACAGCACAACTAGGGGAAATAGTCAAGGTGCGTTACCCAGGCTACCGTCAGCGAGACAGACTCCTGTACCGAGCCAAAGTCAGCCTTGTGAGCAAAATTTAGATGTTTTGGATGTAGAGACGAAGCGAAAGCAGCGTCTTCAGCTACCTCTTGTTAGAAAACCGCCCAGCTTGGGAAAACTAAAACAGCGCCAAGAATTTTTTCCCTACCGATGGGTATTCTTCAATGATGCTTTTGCTAGCTTCACCGGATTGAATTCAAAAGAATATTGTAATTTACCCCTAGTAGAAAGTTACGTTGAGCAATTTCACCAAGTATTTATGAATATTTTTGCGAATGCAATTGATGCTTTAGAAGAGTCAATTTTGAAGAAAAAAATAAACGGAACTCCTCAGATTTGCATTCGTACCGAATTACGAGAGTCGAACCTAGTCAATGTTAGCACTAGTGACAATGACATGGAAATATTAAATCAAGTTAAACAAAGACTTTTCAATCTCTTTTTTACTACTAAACCCCTTAGCAAAGGTACTGGTATGAGCCTATCTATTAGCTACCAAATAATTTCTCAAAAGCATCGCGATTCTTGAGAGTATTTTTTACACTTAGGATGTGGTACTGAGTTTTCGATTACTATTTCCCTAGAGCAAAATTAATACTAAAAGAATAATAACTGCCAAAATTTAAACTAATTTTTAAATTTACGAGTAAAAAAAGACTAGTATAGTGCTTTGAGATTAGATAGTATTTAGTGGCTAGTAGTTTTTATCTAATAAGTAATTCATGCTGCGTAAATTATAATTAATAAAAAACTGGTTGTCATGAATATTTCATGACTTTATATTTGCCAATGATTCCACAAATGAATTAACATTAGTATATAATACAAGCAAAATCAAAGTATATTAAGAAAATAAGGAATTAATCATGATAGTACAACAAGAAGTACAAGTGATCAAGCTGAATGGAATTATCAATGCAGCACAATCGCAGGAATTACGAATAAAAATTACAGAACTTGCAGAAACTGGTGCAAAAATTGTCCTAATTGATTGTCAAGATGTAACATTTATGGATAGTTCAGCATTAGGAGCATTAGTACTAGCTTTTAAAGCCTTGCGAGCAGTTAATATCAAATTAGTTTTGTGTGCGATTAATGAACAAGTAAAAATCCTATTTGAACTAACTAGTATGGATAAAGTTTTTGAAATTTTTTCCAGTCAAGACGAATTTCATCACTTCATAAACTCGCAAAACTAATCAAACTTAATTTGGAGTATGGATAAATCATCTTCAAATGTCTCATGAGACTGCAAAGCAGATAGATAATTTAACACTTGGTCTAATTGATAGTCTACATTAGATTGTAAACTCACAAGTAGTTGAATAAATCCATCCAGACTCCAGAGCTTGCCGTCTGATTTAGTAATTTCATAAGCACCGTCACTAAAGATATAAAGCGTACTGGATGTTTCTATATTACAAAATCCATCGACATATGCTGCTTCTGGAAACATTCCTACCGGCATACCGGGAGTTCTCAAAAGTTGAACTTCTGTATGATGAGGAGATTTGCCAGATAATAATATTGCAGGTGGATGACCAGCACTGGCATAAATTAACTGGCGCTTAACTTTGTTGTAAACTCCATACCAAATGGTGAAATATTTATCATTTTGATAACTAATTTGGAAAGTATCGTTCAAAGCCCTAAGTACATGACTTGGCTGGTAATAATTTAGGCTTTTCAGGGCGCGGGAGCGCAGCAAGTTTAACACTGAAATTGAGGGAAGAGTGGCTTTGAGTCCGTGTCCAGCAGTATCAAGTAAGTAGATTGCCAAATAATCAGAATCAAGCCAGTAATAATCGAAACAATCGCCACCAAGTTGTCGTGAAGGGATGAATCGGGAATTGATACTCAAAGGTTCCCTCATAGGTAAGGGTAGCAGCGAGCGCACATATTCTGCAGCTTGTGACAATTCTGCTTCTAAAAGCTGTTTTTGAGTTTGCAAATCTCGACTCAATTGATGTAAGCGCAACCCCGCCCGTAACCGAGCTTGCAATTCATTTTTTTCTATAGGTTTAGAAATGAAATCATCAGCACCAGCATCTAAACCCTTGACACGATCAGCAACTGAATCTAAAGATGTTAATAAAATAAAGAAAATGGTAGATAAATTTGGATCTGTTTTAATGCGATGACAGACTTCTAAACCATTTAAACCAGGCATAATCCAATCACAAAGAATTAATGCTGGTTGGTAAGTAAGCACTTTTGCCATTCCTTCCTCGCCGTTACAAGCTATGACTACCTCATAGCCCTGCTTTTCTAACATCCTTTTAAGTAATATTTGAATTGAAGAATCATCATCAATTACCAAAATTTTAAACATAGGCAAAGACAGTTAGATTTAGTTAGTAATTTGCTACATAAATCAAAATTTAAAATATACTCAAATTGGATGCTTTTCAAAGCATAGCTTTATCAACTATGGAGGTGATAGAGGATTTAGCCACAAAAGCATAGTACGTTTTAGTTGATTTAAATCACGATATACCTCTTGCTTAAACCATTGCCCGATAGCATCAATAGGCGTAAAAGATGTTCCAGTTTGCCATTGAAAATCTTGACCTAAAGGTGTAGTGTGAGTCCCTGGTAAAGTTTGTATTGTCACCATTTCCTCAAAACGCTCTTGTAAAATTTTACTCAAAGCTGCGGATTGGTCGATGGTATCATTACTAAATTTTATGATTAAGTTGCGACGGACATTGTAGCGTTCCTGCACCAACTTGCTAGTTTCTATGGGGTTAGGGGTAAACTCAATCGCTAAAGCAGAATTGAATTGCTCTACCAAGGGGATAGCGTCCCTAGCAGCATAGTTGTTAAAAGATATCAAAATATTACCCGCACGTTCCACAGCAGATTGACTACCAATCAGCAAATGGAGTTTACAACCCATGCTGTGTCCCACACCATAAGTGGGGAGGTACAGCTTGCGTAGGCTGGCTGTATCATATAAGCGTTCTAGAGTCCGCTCAAAATTCAGTAGTACAGATTTAGCGATCGCTGTATGATCCAAGGTATTAATAAAAGGTGTAGCAATAATAACATACCCTTTATTGGCTAGTTGTTCTAGTATCCAACGGTAAGTTAAGTGAGGCGCTGTAGCGACGAACGCACCTCCTAAGAAATGGATAATACCGATAGGATTTCGGGGAATCAGTACCCAGTTTCCTCTAATTTCTTTCCAGTCCATACCGACAGCGTGAATTTTCTTAACACTTCTCTATGTTAGACCGGACTAGGGAATGGTGAATGGCGAGATGATGAGAGAGATAACTCATCAGCCATAGCATCTATTCCTAAATTTTTTCATCGCTGGTTCTGTAACCTTTTCATTTCGTGTTGCACATCTAATGCAATTTGCAACGCTTCGTTTAATAATCTTCCATGCTCAGTCGCTTGTTCATTAACTTGCATTGCTGTTAAAGTCGCTAAATTATTCACAAAAAGTTCGCTATTACTGAGAATAAAATTCCTATTTTCCCTTAAAATTCTTTCGGTCTTCAAAGCGCGAACTAAATCTGCTCTTGTCAGTTTTAAAGCTTCAATAACACTCTCTCTTTGGTGAATACATATATCTGGATTACCAGCATCTTCTATTTGGTCGTTGATATCGATGGCTTTGATCACAGCATTGTATCTATCAACATCATTCAACAGAATTTGCAAAGAATTTGTCAAGTTTGCTTTGAGAATTTTACTGCGTTTTCTCCAGAGCAAATATAAGACTGTTTGTGTGACACCGCCAACCCATAAACTTAAAACAATAAATAAGATCCAGGATGGAATTGTCACCCAACTAGCAAAAATTCTGATAACGATATCAAACAGTAGGTAGCCAAAAACAGCTATAGAAAAACTGATGAAAACTACCGTAGCCCCTTCAGTTACCTTAATTTTTTCAATAATTTTTTTAACAAATTTATTGAGGTATTTAGTAATAATTAAAAGTTCGTCTTTCACTGGTAAATTAGTCAAGTTTTGCAAATTTTTTTGACTAATTTCTAATCCTTGTAAATCATTTCGCACAGTTTTTCCCACCTTGCCATAATAGTTATTTAGTACAATATAACAATCAGATTTTGGGAATGGTAATCAACGAATTGTTATGTCTAGGATTTTTCAATAAATCATTAAAAAAAATTGTTGACATTAGATGATATTTTTTTATAGAAGTCAACAATAATAGTTCGTTTGTCAAAAGATCAACTTAATAGTGTCATGAGTGTTGTAAATTGTCACGATATTCCACAATGATTGAGGGTTTTCTGTACCATTGTAGCTAGCGAATTGCTGATGAGCAATGATTTTTTCTCAAGATAGCCTTAACACCATCCGTTAGTACCGTGTTCAAAGGTTCAACTGGCTAGTAAAGTTACATCTTCATTAAGTAGTAATTAAGGATGCTGGATTTGTTAATTACTATAATTTTGCTGAGAGATGAAAATTTAAGATTTGTAATAATGAGTAAGCTGATGGCAAAAGTTTTAACTTGAAGCGGCGGACATTTTTAAAGCAGTTGCTACGCTAAGAGAAGCCGTCCATTTTCCGAGAAATGCTCTGGGTGCGCTAGTGATAGCCT
Organism: Fortiea contorta PCC 7126; assembly: GCF_000332295.1. Taxonomy (GTDB): domain Bacteria; phylum Cyanobacteriota; class Cyanobacteriia; order Cyanobacteriales; family Nostocaceae; genus Fortiea; species Fortiea contorta. Next base: position 4,166,395 of record NZ_KB235930.1, read on the forward strand.
TTTCTAGGTAGAACTAATACATATCTAATAACAGCTTGCATACTTAGATATGAAACTAATAAAGCCTATTTGAGCAATTCTGCCTCAGTTGAGCATTTGCTAATGCTGATACTTATGTCAAGATGAAGAAGAGGACGGACATAAGTCAAACAATGTTAGGAAATTTACTAGACGGGCGTTATCAAGTCCTCCAGGTTCTGGGTGGAGGAGGATTCGGTCAAACATACATTGCTGAAGACACCCATCGACCGGGTTCGCCAAAATGTGTTGTCAAGCATCTCAAGCCAATTACGCATAACCCAGAGTTTCTGAAAACTGCTAGGCGACTATTTACTAGCGAAGCAGAAACATTAGAAAAGTTAGGAAGTCACGACCAAATTCCCCGACTTTTAGCTTACTTTGAAGAGAACCAAGAATTTTTTTTGGTGCAAGATTTTATTGCTGGAAATTCCCTGAAAGCAGAACTACTACCGGGTCAAAAATGGACAGAAGAGCAAGTTATTCAACTTTTATATCAAATATTAATTGTTCTGGAATTTATTCATAGTCAAAAAGTTATCCATCGTGATATTAAACCAGAAAATATTATTAGAAGAGAACAAGACAACAAGTTAGTGTTAATTGATTTTGGCGCAGTCAAGCAAGTTCAAAATCAACTGTTCACAGTTCCAGGACAAACAGATATTAGTATTGCTATCGGCACACCAGGATACATGTCAACAGAACAGGGACGAGGTAAACCCCGCCCTAACAGTGATATTTATTCTTTAGGAATGATTGGTATCCAGGCGCTGACGGGGTTGCATCCTAGACAAATGGAAGAAGACCACAATACAGGAGAAATTCACTGGCAACATCAAGCTATAGTTAGTCCAGGGTTGTCAGAAATACTATCAAAAATGGTGTTGCACCATTTCAAAGAACGCTACCAATCAGCAACAAATGTGATTGAAGCTCTACAGCAACTGCATACTCAAATAGAGGTGCAATTAACTCAAGCACCGTTAGCTATTTCCTCATTTTTTCCACCTGTAATTAACAAATCACCTGATAAAATTGCCACCACAGAACAGTATAACTATTTAGAAAATATGCTTTTAGAATTTGTCGGACCTGTCGCCCCGACGCTGTTACGACAAATAGCATTATCAGCGCCCAGTTATGAAGAATTAATTGATAATTTAGCAGTTCATCTCACAGAGCAACAACAAACTCAGTTTAAGCAGAAAGCAACTTCGATGTTCAAGGAATCAACTCTTAAACAGGAAAGCCAATCTAAAAATTTACCAACCAATACACCCCAGACTAGTCAACCGCAAATAAATGCAGTAGAGTCAATCAGCGAAAACTTTATCCGTCAGTGTGAGCGAGAATTAGCCAATTTAATTGGGCCCATCGCTAATTTTATTGTCCAAAAATCCCTGAGTTCTGCTCCGCAAATTTCTCGCACAGAACTCATAAAGATTCTCGCAGCGGAAATTCCTGACTCCCAAAAAGCTTTAAAATTTCAAGAACGTCTACTAACACTCAAAGATTAAATTATTAGTTTTTCTGGTTTAATAACTTCATAGCTATTTCCAAACTAGATTTCATGCGATTGAATGCGGCTGCTAACCCACCAATTTCGTCTTGAGAATTTTCCTCAAAGCTAGCATCCATATCACCAGTACTAACTTGCTGCGCTATTTTTTCAATTTTTCTAATTCGTTGCACTACATATTTTTTGATGAGAAAATTAATTAGCAGCAAGATGACTGCAAACACAGCTATTAAGATTCCCGTAATTAAAGACCAAGTTTGTTTGGCGTTATCAAAAATCTCTTCCGAGGGCACGGAAATCACTTGGGCGGCGACAATTTGATTGAGTTTCCATCCAAAACCATTTTCTGTACCATAGGTTGCTAACTGACTTTTAGGAGCCTGTTCTGGTGTGGAATGACAGCGCAGACATTTCTGATCTGTAATTACTAGAGGATTGGCTATATAAAATACTTTACCTTCAGCAAAATCACGGTAGCCTGATAGTTCTTTAAGGTTGGTATTGCTGCGAAAACGCTCGACAAGTTGTGTTTCAAAATTATCAGCTTTATCTCTTAAATTTGTCGGATTCAAAGTGGCTTCTTTATAAAGAAAATTTTTATATTCTTCGTTTTTCCGCAAATTCTCAAATACTTCTGTGGCAGAATAAGCTGGTACTGTTTCGGCGATGAAAGCGGGTTCTGTTTCCAGTCTAGCTGCTAGCAGGGGATTGATGCGATTTTGTGTGTAGTTTCTGACAGCATTCATCGCTTTGATGAGAATCAGCGCTTTATTGGTTACTTCATTTTGTGCTTTGTGTTGCAACACACTTGATAGAGCCGTACCGCTGACGAAAATGCTGACTATAAAAACTATTGTGAGCAGTAAGTTAACTTTTGTACCTATTTTTAAGTTTTTTAACATATGGTTGTGAGCATCAATAATTACAAAATAATGTGATATTATACTCGAATTCACCTGATTTTTATAGATGCTAACAAGTAAATAAATATTAACTTTGAAGTAATCAAAATCTAGCTAGGCTAAGAATAAAAAACTTAAAAAATAAACGATGCGTTGGCAATTTTCACGTCGGTTTTTCTTATTTCAGCTACTATCTTGGATAATTGCTGGATGCGAATCAACGCCAAAATCTACGGGTATATTAACTGTTGGCGTCATCAATTATGATGGTGGAGAGGATATAATTCAGCGATATACTCGATTTAATAATTTATTAGGTAAAAAAGCTAAAGCACACATTCGTCTAGAACCAGTTTTTAATGAAAATAAAGCAATAGAACGGCTAGAATCTCGTGCTTGGTCGTTGGTATTTGCTCCACCGGGTATAGCAGCGATCGCAATTACTCGTCACCAATATATTAGTCTATTTCCTATGGTAGGTGTGAGTAATTTGCGTTCAGTGTTTGTGGTTCGCAAAGATAGTCCAATTCGCGATTTGAAACAACTACAAAATCAAATAGTTGCGCTTGGTCAATTAGGGTCAGCAACTGGATATTATTTCCCTCTTTATAATCTTTTTGGTTTAACACTAGCAGAGATATTATTTGCATCTACACCGAAAGCAGTTTTAGAATTAGTAGCCACAGGAAAAGCAGCTGCGGGCGCTGTTTCTTTGGCAGAATTTAATCTCTACAGTCCATTGCTACAACAAACTGAGTTTCGCATACTTTATACAGATCCCCATTATGTACCATTGGGTGTGGTTTTAATTGGGCCCAGTGTAGAACGCAACCACCAAGAATCAATTCGCAAAATTATGAGTGATTTTCCCTCAGCTTTAACTCAAGAAGCCGGCTATATACCTAATGGCAAAATACCTGATTATGAATATATGATTTCTATAGTTGAACGGGTGAACTTGATTACTCCTAATATTAGGAATAAACCTGTGCGATTAGTTCTGAATTCTTAATCATCGAACCACCAAGGGTCTTTATTTGTGTTAGTTTTAATTAAAAAAACTTTTTTTCGCGTAAATCGTTTGATAGCGGCTGAACCCATCCGCGACCCTCCTAATCCAGAAAATTTGAAGGCGTTTTTCTCTCCTTCATGCATGATTGCAGTCAAAGCTGCATCATTGATACTAATTGCACCTGCATCTATTTGCTGGGCTACTTCGATTGCAGATGCTTCTGAACCCGCAAATACCGCCGCACTCAATCCATAAATTGAGTCATTGGCTAAATTAATTGCTTCTTCCACTGTAGAAAAAGTCATTACAGGCATGATAGGGCCGAAAGTTTCTTCGGTCATGATTTTCATCGAGTGGTTGACTTGGGTGAGGACTGTAGGACGAAACCACCAACCCCCACCTAATTCTTCAATTTGTCCACCACAGTGAACTACCGCTCCTTTTTCCACCGCGTCTAGGAGATGGTCGCTAATAATTGCTGCTTGTCTTTCGGCGATAATGGGGCCGATTTCGCCACTTTCGACTGTAGGGTAAGCTAATTTCAGCTTTTGGGCTTTGAGAACTAGTTGCTTGACAAACTCCTCACATATCGATTCTGCAACATAAATTCTTTCAATTGATAAGCATGATTGTCCGGTGTTCACAACAGCGCCCCACAAAATCGCTGATGTAGCTAATTCTAAATCCGCTGATGCTAAAACGATCGCTGGATCTTTCCCTCCCAATTCTACAAAAGCGGGGATAAAATTTTTCGCCGCCGCCTCCGCAACTTTTCTCCCCGTAGCCACACTACCGGTAAAACATACTAAATCTACATGTTCAATCAAAGCATATCCGGTTGCACCTGCTCCTTCAATGAAAGTCAGGACTTCACGCAGTTTAGGAACCGTATTCAATGCTGTTGTTAGGGGTGCGACGAAGCGGGGTGCAATTTCACTAGGCTTGACAATTACTGCACAACCTGCTATCAAAGCAGGAATTGTATCAATTGTCGAGAGCAATAAGGGAAAATTCCAGGGACTAATCACCCCAACTAGGGGGTAGGGGACGGCTGATGGTTGCAGTGAAATAAACGGGATGGTGGTATTTTTTGCTGATTCTTGGAGTAAATCGGGAGCTAATTTACACCAGCGGTCAAGGCTGGAGACAAAAGAATCAATTTCCATCTCAGAGACAGATAGTCTACCAGTATCATTCACCAAAGCCTCTGTCAAGCGATCGCGCATAGCCAATATCGCTTGTTTCCACTCTTGTAATGCCGCAATTCTCCCTTCTAAACCTAATTGTTGCCAGCGTACCTGTGCCCGCCGCAAACGATGACATTGCTGTGCCAATAGCTTCGGTGGCGGCGGTATAATTACATAGTCAAATTTGCCTGTCCTGGGATTGCGAACTTCTATTGATTGATTCATAGGTAATAAATATCTCAATCCCTAATCTTGAATTACTCCCAATTTAACTAAACGCTCAATCGTGGCTTGCTGGGTGGTGATAAAATGTCTGCGGTCTATTTCCCCTTCCAGCATAGTATTTGGTGGATAAAAATGCGACTGCAGGTAACTTTGGGCGTATAGCTCGAATCGTTGACGGGAAAGTAAATTATTTAACCCTGGTCGCAGGCGATCGCGTCTTAAAGCGGCCAAGTTTATCTCAGCAAAAGCTGCCATACTTTCACCTGCAGATGTTTCTGCGACAACTATTCCGCGATGATCAATAATTTTAGAACCCCCATCAACTGAAGCTTGAGGTATGGGAGTATTCACGATACCTGCTGTATTCGAGGACACTACATAAGCTTGATTTTCCACCGCCCTAGTAATTTTGGCGGCGTCCTTCGGCGTCAAAGTTTTGTTATACGTTTCCGAAGTGGAATGGAGAAAAATTTCTGCCCCCCGCATCGCTAAACACCGCGACACTTCAGGATATAAAATTTCTTCAGATGCCAAAGCTGCCAAATTCCCAATCGCCGTTTTCGCCACCGGGAAAACCCCATCCCAGCCATAACATTCTAGATACCGATCCCAGACATCATGAGGCGTAGGAGCAAACATCGAATTTAACCGCCGATAGCGCAACACTACCATTCCCGCCGGATCAATCACAAAGCAAGTTTGGAAGTATAATTTGGGAAAATTGGGGTCGAGTTCGTAGGCATTACCAGCTAAAAATATGCCATGTTTCTGAGCAATTTTACTTAAAGCTCCATACTCAGGCCCATCCATTTCTAAACAGGCTTTTTCTGCCCAAACTGCGAGGGATTCACCCAACGGAAAACCAGTCAGAAAATATTCTGGTAAAACAATTAAACGACAATCAGTGCCAATAAAAGCAATACTCGCCGCGATTTGTCGTTCCAAGCGGTTAATAGAATCGAGCATCATAGCACGAGCCGATAAGCGATCGCTCGCTTGATTCACCGCATAACAAGTAACTTGTAGTGCCAAAGCACGGAATGATTCCAGATTATCAGTATTAGCTACCATGTGGAAAAAAATATGAGGACGGCTAATTCAGGCTTCTATCAGGCTGCTACTGATCAAACAATACCTTGTTTTACCGCATCTGAATATTTGTGATTTATTCTTTGTCTCCCCACACTCCCCATCTTTACAAGGGTAGGTATTTTGTATTTGGTCATTTTTTTGCTGTTTCAGCCGATGCTTAAACGCTGAAATAACCAAACTACGTTAAACAATTGAGAATTTTCTCAATTATTTTCGAGATTTTAAAAACCCTACCCTTGAAAGCACTCCCCATCCCCCCATCTCCCCACCTCCCCATCCTCCCATCTCCCCTCACACCTCCCACACCCCCCACACCTCCCACACTCCCTAATTCCCCAGTGACTGCAACAATAGTGATCACTACACTTTTGAGTTATATCTACCTGTGAACGCCCCCACTAGCACATCAGCACCAACTCAGTCACGCAAAGCAGATCACATCCGTATTTGCTTAGAGGAAGATGTCCAGTGTCACCAAGCTACTAATGGACTAGAAAACTATCGTTTTATCCATTGTTGTTTACCGGAAATCAACCGGGATGAGATTAATCTCGGCACAACTTTCTTAGGAAAACACCTCAATGCACCTCTGCTGATTTCTTCAATGACGGGGGGAACAGAACAAGCAGGAATGATTAATCGGCGTCTAGCGGAAGTGGCGCAAAACTACAAAATTGCTATGGGTGTCGGTTCCCAGCGCGTAGCAGTGGAAAAGCCCGCTGTGGCTGACACTTTCGCTGTCCGTAAGTATGCTCCTGATGTGCTGTTATTTGCTAACTTAGGGGCTGTGCAACTGAACTATCAATATGGTTTAGATGAATGTCGGCGAGTGGTGGATATTCTGGAGGCGGATGCTTTAATTTTGCACCTCAATCCGCTGCAAGAATGCATCCAAACTCAAGGTGATACTAATTTTAAAGGATTGCTTGACAAAATGCAAATTTTGTGCAGTAAATTAACTATACCCGTGATTGCGAAGGAAGTAGGAAATGGCATTTCTGCAGTCATGGCACAAAAGCTAATTGCAGCGGGGGTGAGAGCGATTGATGTCGCGGGGACTGGTGGTACTTCCTGGGCAAAGGTCGAAAGCGAACGAGCAGAAAATCCCTTACAACGCCGCTTGGGTAGGACTTTTGCTGATTGGGGTTTATCCACAGCAGAGTGTATTACGAGTATCCGAGCGATCGCCCCAGATGTACCTTTAATTGCGTCGGGAGGGTTGCGTCACGGACTAGATATTGCTATGGCGATCGCCCTGGGAGCCGATTTGGCTGGTTTAGCAATGCCATTTCTCAAAGCCGCAGCTTTATCAGAAGCCGCAGTTGCAGACTTAATTGAAGTCTTAATTGCCGAACTGACCACAGTGTTATTTTGTACTGGTAATGCTACCTTAGAAAAGTTGCAACATTCTCAAAGTTTACAGCGCCTACCGGGGAAATGAGGGAAATGGGGAGGTGATGAATCCTGCGTTGTGCGCGAGTTTTCCGTGTTGAGGAGCCACTGCTCGACTAGAAGTGAATCCCTAACCCCACGCAGGAGCGTCACCCGCAAAAGGAGATGAGAGAATAACTCTAGCTCCTAGCCCCTAATCCCTACCCCCTAATCCCTACCCCCCCCAGGTAAACAACAAAAATGCGTAACTTTCTCCAACAAACTTTTGCTAGTTTAATTGGCAGTTTACTCGGATTGATGATTTTTTCCGGTGTTGGCACTATTGGATTATTTTTATTGTTGTTGGTAGTCGCTACTTCCAAAGATACTGGCCCCGAAGTCAAAGATAAGTCAGTGGTGGTTTTTGACTTATCTTTGAATATCACTGATAGCGCGCCAAGTTCCGGTCAAATCTTGCAAAAGGCCTTCTCGGGTGTAGACGAGAATCGGATGACACTCCGCAGCGTTGTTGATACTTTAGAAAAAGCCCAGCGCGATCCGCGAATTGTCGGGATTTATTTGGATGCGTCACGGAGCACAGCAGGTGGTAGCGCAGGTTACGCAACACTCAAAGAAGTTCGCCAAGCACTTTTGAAGTTTCGCGCTTCTGGGAAAAAAATTACAGCCTATGGTGTGGATTGGGGCGAACGGGAATATTATCTCAGTTCCGTAGCCGATAAAATTGTCCTTAATCCTCTGGGTGCGGTAGAAGTCAACGGTTTGAGTTCCCAACCACTGTTTCTCGCAGGCGCTCTGCAAAAGTATGGTGTCGGCGTGCAAATTGTCCGCGTGGGGAAATTCAAGGGAGCTGTGGAACCGTTTATTCTCAACAAGTTGAGTCCAGAGAACCGCGCACAAACGCAAAAATTGTTAGATGATGTTTGGGGAGAATGGCGTAACGCCGTCGGCGAGACTCGGAAAATTAATCCCGAAAAACTACAGGAGATCGCCGATAATCAAGCATTATTAGAAGCTGAGGCAGCTAAGAATAATGGTCTAGTAGACCAAATAGCATACGCTGACCAAGTAGTCAACGACTTGAAAAAATTGACTGCTAGTGATAAAGAAGATAAAACCTTTCGCCAAATTAACTTGATAAGTTACGCCCAAGTTCCCGGTAAATCCTTGGGTGTAGAACGTCAATCAGACAAAAAAATCGCCGTTGTTTATGCAGAGGGCGAAATTGTCGATGGTAGGGGAGATAGTGGCGAAGTTGGGGGCGATCGCTTTGCCAGAATCTTCAATCAACTCAGGCAAGATGATAAAATTAAAGCAGTGATTTTACGGATCAACAGCCCTGGAGGTAGCGCCATTGCATCAGAAATTATGCAGCGCGAGGTACGCTTGACTCGTGAAGTGAAACCAGTAGTTGTATCCATGGGTGATGTTGCTGCTTCTGGTGGTTATTGGATTGCTAGCGATTCCCACCGCATTTTCGCTGAACCCAACACGATTACAGGTTCCATCGGTGTATTTGGGGTATTATTCAACGGACAAAAACTAGCAAATGACAACGGTATTACCTGGGATTCGGTGAAAACCGCCCGCTATGCTGACTCTCAAACCGTAGCGCGACCAAAATCTCCCGAAGAATTAGCAATTTACCAGCGCAGTGTCAACCGCATTTATAGTCTCTTCTTAAATAAAGTCGCTCAGGGAAGAAAATTACCAGAAGCAAAAGTAGCTGAAATTGCTCAAGGACGGATTTGGTCAGGGGTAGCAGCCAAACAAATCGGTTTAGTAGATGAAATTGGGGGTTTAGACGCTGCGATCGCCTATACTGCTAAACAAGCAAAACTGGGTAACGATTGGCAATTACAAGAGTATCCCCAACCCAGCAGCTTTGAAGAACGCTTTTTTGGTCGTGCTTTAGAAGAAGCAAACGCCACCTTAAAAGTCAATCAACCCCAACCATCCCATCCCCTGTTAACAGAATTCCAAAAACTACAACAGGAAATGACCACTCTGCAAAAAATGAACGATCCCCAAGGCGTGTATGCTCGCTTACCCTTTAACTTGAAGATAGAGTAAGGCAATAGGGAAATGGCGTTAATTCTACCATCATTCCCCAATCAAGAACGCTGACCAGTCACAATATACGCCACTCGTTGACCGATATTTGTGGCGTGGTCTGCCATGCGTTCTAAATAACGAATTGCCAAAGCCAGTAGTATAATTGGTTCGACGACACCCGGAATATCCCGCTGACAAGCTAAAGTTTCATAAAGGCGATCATAGGCATTATCCACAGCGTCATCTAGACGCTTAATACTTCTGCCGCCAGCTGCGTCTAAATCGCCTAAAGCTACCAAGCTAGCAGCTAACATTGCCTGAGCATGATGAGACATTATAGCAATATCTGGTACAGAAGCGTGGGGTGGATAAGGAAAAATCTTAATCGCAACTTCCGCTAGATCCTTAGCGTAATCCCCAATGCGTTCTAAATCTCGCACCAGTTGCATAAAAGCACTCAAACAACGCAAATCTTGAGATGTTGGAGCTTGTAGCGTTATAATTGTTGTGCATTCAGACTCGATCTGTCTATAAAAACGATCAATCTTCTTATCTAATCGGGGAACTTCCGCAGCTGCGATCAAATCGCGGGAGACTAAGGCTTGGTGACTGAGGCGAAAAGATTGTTCCACCAAAGCTCCCATACGCAATACATCCCGTTCTAAGCGCCTAATGGCTCGTGCTAACTGAGGTCTGTCAGGATTGGGACTATAAAGGACGACTTTCACACTTGTAGTCTCAAACGTGAAGATATTTTTTAACTATAGTCTTGACTTGAGCTGTTTGTCACAATTTCTGGTATTTGGAGTTGTATCCATGCACCACCGGTTTGGGGATGGTTCATTGCTTTAATTGTACCGCCGTGGGCGAGAACAATTTGTCTGACGATCGCCAAACCTAAACCGCTACCTACAACTGCTGTTGTGGAACTATTCTCTTCTACTGGGGAACGATATCGGGCTTTGTCTCCTCGATAAAATCGCTCAAAAACGTGGGGTAAATCTACTTCTGCAAAACCGACACCGGAGTCAATGATATTGATTTCCAAGTATTGAAGACCAATTTTACTCTGACGATTGTTTTCGGCTGAGAGAATTTTCGCCTCCACCCGAACGGTTGCACCAGGGGGGCTGTATTTGATACTGTTATCTAACAAGTTGAGAAATACTTGATAAATGCGAGAACGATCAGCCTTCATCCAGAGATTTTCGGCTCCAGAATAAGTTAAAGTCAGATGCAGCCGCTGTGCTAACGGTTCTAAAGTTTCCCAAACAGACGCAACTAGCGATCGCACTTCCACCGCTTCTGGATGCAATTGCATGGTAGGATTAATTTCCATTTGGGTCAGTTCCAACCAGCTTTGTACCAAGTTTATCAGTCGGTCAACTTCTTGCATCAAGCGGTTGACCCAGCGATTTAACGGCGGTTCTAAACGGTTTTGTAAAGTTTCCGCTACCAAACGAATCGAAGTTAGCGGTGTTCTCAGTTCATGTGCTAAGTCAGAAAAAGAGCGATCGCGAATTTGATTCATATCCAGCAGCGGTTGGCGATTTTCGAGAAACACTCCCACCTGCCCTTGATCTAAAGGTAAGCTGGATGCTCGCAAAGCCAAAGACTTCATTATGGACATCGCCGCTGCATTTTCGCAAGAGGGGTGAAACACCCACTCCCTCACTTGCGGTTTTTGCAAATCACGAGTTTGCTCAATTAACTGATCGAGTTCATAAGACCGCACCAACTCCAGCAACAACCGCACTTGCCCTGGTTGCCACCGTTCGAGATATAATATACTCCGCGCTTGCTGATTGCACCACAGCAATTGATTTTCCTCATCTACCTGCAAATAACCCAGGGGAGCAAAATCTAATAATTCTTTGTAGGTGTCTAGCGATCGCTGCCAATTTTGTCGCTGCTGCTTCAGCATACCAATTTCTTGTCGCAAACGAGGCAGCAGCGGCAGCGCCACCTTGGCAGAGTGAGAATTTAAAGGCTTGATTGCTCGCCGCAGGTAGAGGTTTAATTGCATTTGTTGCCAAATCCAAAACCCAATCCCCACCGCTAAACCCAGACAAAATCCCAATAAAAACATTTAAGTTATTAGTTGCTTTGTGACAACTAAAAACTAACAACTATCCTCGCCAATTATCCAAATCGGTAGCCAAAACCTCTGACAGTCACAATATATTCAGGACGACTGGGGTCTTGCTCCAATTTTTCTCTCAACCAACGGATATGAACATCAACAGTTTTACTATCCCCTACAAAATCTGGCCCCCAGACCTGATCTAGCAACTGTTCCCGCGACCAAACACGACGAGCGTAGCTCATAAACAGTTCCAGCAAGCGGAATTCCTTCGGCGACAAACTCACCTCTTGATTGCGAACCAGCACCCGACACTCTTGAGGATTCAGAGTCACATCCTTGTATTTTAATACTGGTAGTTGCGGCAAAGTGCTCAACCGCTGACGACGCAGCAAGGCGCGACAACGAGCCACTAATTCACGCATACTAAAAGGCTTAGTTAGATAATCATCCGCACCCACTTCTAAGCCCAACACACGGTCAGTTTCACTCCCCTTAGCACTCAACATCATAATTGGTACCGGGTTGCCTTGATGACGCAGCAAGCGGCAAATATCCAGTCCGTTAATCTGCGGTAGCATCAAATCCAGAATCACCAAATCAAAACCTAATTCTCCGGAATTGGGTTCATAGCTTTTGAGATATTCTACAGCCGTCCGCCCATCAGAGGCTGTTACCACCCCGTAACCTTCCTCCTCCAATGCCACAACTAACATTTCCCTGATGAGTTCCTCATCTTCCACTAAAAGAATGCGGCTCGCTTGTCCGATTTCCGCTCTGGTAGAAAACTTCGTTGATTCGCTGGTGTACATTGATATCACAGGACTTTGGGTTTTTGCTGGTAGTTAAGACGACAATGCAGTCAATTATCTAACATCAGTGATCCGCGCTTCCCGTTTTTGTGATTTTTTTACAAAAAGTAGCACAAATTACAATTTCCTTTATATTATAGATACCACAGATAAAATTTTGCAAACAATTTCAGCAAATATCCTTCCGGGAAGCATCTACACCCGTTCCTGTACAGCATTAATTTTACTTGACAGTAGCAGCTCGATTTAGGTATATTTATAGTACGCAAGTACTATAAATACCAACAACAGAAGCTGCACTAAACAACAAGCAGGGCATCTATGCAATTACCCTTGACTACAAGCCAGTGTCGCTTAATCTACCCTTTCAGTATTTACACTGCACTAAAACTGCATAAACAAGAGCTAATCTGATGTCTGCATCAGTTAGTATTTGTGTTATTTGCTACTCATCACATCTTATATCTTTAACGGAGTTGAAATTATGACAACAGTTGGAGTCAAAGACAGTAAACAACAACTAATGCAAGCATTTCAACAAATTTTGGCAGAAAGAAAAAAACTAGAGTCAAAAATAGCCACCAAACAAGAAGAAGCAGACAAAGCCAAAAATCAAGAACTTTTAGCAGCTGCTTCTACATACACCATTGACAGCATTGTCAAAGGTTTAGCAGATTTACAGTTGGAATTTGGTACTATTGTCAACGCTCTGTCAGAAAAATTAGCGCAAGAAAACTCCAAATTAGATGAACTCAACCGGGCGATAGAAATTGAAAATCAGCATTTACAAGAGTTGAAACAAATTAGAATTGTCGCTGATGCCGTTGATATCTTAACTCAAGAGCATCAAGAACAATTAAGAATTTTAGAGCAAGACATTGCTAGCAAAATAGAAACCCTAGAAAAAGAAATGACCACTAAACGGAAAGAGTGGCAAAAAGAGCAAGCAGAATATGAAGAAGTACTGCAAGAATATAACGAATTCTTAGCTAAACAACGCACCACAGAAACCGAAGAATATCAATATAAATTAGAAACGACGCAAAAACTAGCCACAGATGCTTACGAAGCCAGAAAGCGTAAACTAGAGCGAGAGATTCAAGAAACTACTCAACAAAAAGAGAAAAACTGGACGGAACGAGAAAAAATTCTCACCGAGCGCCAGCCTTTATTGACAGAATATCAACAAAAAATAGCTGCTTTTCCTCAAGAATTAGAAGAAGCAGTTAAAAAAGCTAGAGAAGAAGCAATTAAAGACACCAGTCAAAAAGCCAAAGTCGAAGCTGATTTATTCGAGAAAGAGTGGGAAGCTGGTAAGCAGAATTACGAATTGAAAATTAAGTCTTTAGAAGAAACTATTCAGAAACAAACTGAGCAAATAGAAGGTATTTCTGTCCAGTTACAAGCTGCATTAAAACAAGCGCAAGATTTAGCAATGCGTGCTTTCGACAGTTCTAACAGCAAATAGTCTCGACATCTGCAATCATCGGATATTAGGAGGATTTGTATGGCCGTTAAAAAACCGAATGATAAAAATACCAAAGCGGAAATTCTACAAGCCTATGAGGAATTAGCGAAAGAAACCATCAGCGTGAAATCACAGCTTAATCAATTGTTGAAACAGCAATCTACAACTCCAGAAAAAACCATAGACCAACCAAAAACACCTATGAATCAGCCATCTAATCTTCAACAAAAGATGAATTATACAATTGAAAGCTTGGCTAAGATTCAGTTAGGCTTTGGTAGCGCAGCTAATGAATTATCAGAACAGCTAACTACACAAGCTGCTAAATTAGGGGAAATTAGAGAAGCTGTCGAAAAAGAAATAACGGAATTAACGCAATTACATAATTTAGAAGTTTCTCCAGATATCTTAGATACCCTGCTCCAAGCTTATGAGGACAATTCTAAAACTTATCAAGATGAATTTAGTCAAAGAAAAGAAGTTTTATTACAAGAAATAGATGAGCAAAGAAAAACTTGGACGAAAGAGCAAGAGGAGCATAGTCGAACCGTTAAAGAAAGAGATGAAGAACTAAAAAAAGGACGACAGCGAGATGAAGCAGAATATAAATATAATTTAGAACTCCAGAGAAGACTAACAAAAGATGAATCTGAACAAGAGCAAAAGTTATTGAATAATCAACTTGAAGAACTACAGCAAGAAACAGATAAACAGTGGTCTGAACGAGAAAAAGTAATTTCTGAAAGAGAAAAACAGTTTGAAGAATCTAAAGCTAAGGTAGAAACATTTCCCAAAGATAAAGAAGCAGCAATCAAAAAAGCTACAGAAGAAGGCAGAGGTATCGCTCACTATCAAGCTAAGATTAAATCAGATTTGTATAGCAAAGAAGTGGACGGACAAAAACGTTTTTATGAACAAAGATTGCAATCTCTTGAACAAACCATCACTAATCAAGAGACGCGAATTCAAAACCTTTCTAAACAACTTGAATCTGGTTTGAAACAAGTTCAGGATTTGGCGGTGAAAGCTATTGAAGGAAGCGCCAATGTTAATTCCTATCAAGCTATTAAGGAAATAGCTTTAGAACAAGCTAAAAGTCAAGTAAAAAATAAATAAGTTGGATTTCTTGCAGATATGGAGACGTTACGTGTAACGTCTCCACATTAGTTGATTGTCTCAGGGAAAGCAAGTTAAAAAAAAGAGACGCAAAAATCATCGCGTCTCTAGAAAGAGAAAACCCAATATTTATAAGTAATTAAATATAACTTTGGAGTAATAAAATTTACAGTTTGATTTTGGTTCAGGAGAGAGATGACTCTCACATTGATTGAGTGTGAACTCTCTACAACTTGAACTACAGGAGTATAAATTGCGAATCCGGAAATTTATCAAAAAGATTTCCGCTGGTAATCGAGTTGTCAAAACAATAGACTTCCTGCAGAAGTCGGGAACAGGGAACGCTATAACAGGGAACAGACAGTAGAAAAGGTACTTTTGCAAGAGGTTTAATAAATGTGGAGACGTTGCTTGTGCTTCCTCTGTGATTCAGGTGAAATAGTATAATCCTTGTTTGTTGGGGGAATGTTTGTTGTCTGCTAGCTGCAGATTTGATTAGTGATACCTAAATTTCAAAGCATTGATGTTAAGCAAAGGTGGTAAAATCTAAATCAGGTGGGATATCTTGAATCCGTCCTGGGCCGATCGCTCGCAGTGCTTCTTTTAAAGAAATATCGCCAGTATACAACGCTCGACCGACAATTACACCTGTCACGCCTTGGGTTTCTAACGCTAACAAACTTAATAAGTCGGTAACAGAACTTACCCCACCCGACGCAATTATTGGTATAGAAATTGATCGAGCCAATTCGCTCAAAGCTTCTAAATTCGGGCCGGATAGAGTACCATCACGATGGATATCTGTATAAATAATTGCCACTGCTCCCAACTCTGCCATTTGCACAGCTAATTGAGTGGCGAGAATCTCTGAAGTTTCTAACCAACCACGAGTTGCTACTAGTCCGTTACGGGCATCAATGCCAACGATAATCTGTCCTGGAAATTCTTGACACAGTTGTTGGACTAATTCGGGTTGTTCGACAGCGACTGTACCCAAAATTGCCCGCTGTACACCTATATTGAGCAATTGTTGCACACTATGGCGATCGCGCAATCCACCCCCTACTTGAATAGGGATTGATACTGCTTGAGCGATCGCCTCGATAGCCCCTACATTTACCAGTTTACCTGTTTTGGCGCCATCTAAATCAACTACGTGTAGTTTAGCCGCACCCTGATCAACCCACTGTTTAGCGACATCAACAGGATTCTCATTAAACACCTGCGATCGGGTATAGTCTCCTTGATAAAGCCGTACACAGCGCCCTTCTAATAAATCAATTGCTGGAATTACATCCATTGAGATCATCCTTACTAAACGTTAGGGACTAAGGATTAGGGGCTAGGGAAAAGAAATTTTCCCATAATTAGCTATCAAGAAAAAGAGCGATCTTGCTAAATCAACTAGCCCCTAGCTTCTATCCTCTAGTCCCTATCCCCTTCTGCACTTTTAATTGCTTTACAGCTTGCCAAAAACCCAGCACAATCAAGATGTTAGAAAGCGTGAGAAAAACTTCTGCACCGCCGTGGAGCCAATCGACGTTTGCTAACGACTCTCGATAGTGCAATTTAGCATAAATCCCGGCGGGGATGGTAACACCGACAAAAACTAGAGTACCGTAAAAACCGTACAATGCTAACCTTGGCATTAGTTTACTGCGGTTGATCAACCACAAGAAACCCAAATAGGGAAACAGTGAAAGTGCGAACAGGGTTTCTTTAGACATCATGGCTCTGATTTAATATTTGCTTTGACAGAATTAGCGGTTGTGTCGGGAGACTGAGCAGAGCGCCAAATCCAGACTGCGGCTGCTAAAAGCGTAAAATTGCCGATTAAAGTGGTGGTAGCTTGGAGTGTGACTAACCATTCCAAAGATTCGGCGTTGTCGAAATAGTGCCAAGTGCAGGCACACATGGCGCTGACTAAAGCTGGTAACATGGCAAGGGACAATCCCCACCAAGTGCGGTTGTTGGTAAGTTCGCCATAAGTCCAGATTAGCCAAATGGCGGAAATCCACTCAATCACGCTAGAAACATGAATTATCCAGGTGGGAATCGAAAGGGCGTGCATAATTAGTCAGTTGTCATTGGTCATTGGTCATTTGTCAAGAGTGATGAGGTTTTCTTCTTTGTCTTCTTTGTGTTGTCTGTCCCACACTCTCCATCATTCCATCTTCCCATAAGAGAATTCTGATTTTCATCGGTGATATGACAGCGATCGCATCTCACACCTTTTGACTTTCTTTGATTTTTCACAAAAATAGCCCTGTTCCCTGCGATGCACTGAGCTTGTCGAAGTGTTCCCTGTTCCCTGCTATAACCAATAACAACTCCAGCAAGTTAACTTTAATTATGCTGGTCTGATTAAAGCTATAGTCCACAATTCACAATGAAACTCATGCGGGCGTTATTGTCTGGGTATTACGGAAAAGGTAATGGTGGTGATGAAGCTTTGTTGGCAACGCTTTTGCAGATGTTACCACCTCATGTAACCCCTGTGGTGCTTTCGGGGAATCCTGAAGAAACCCGCTCACGCTATGGTGTGGAATCCCACGAGCGCATGGCTGTTGCACCTGTACTGCAAGCATTGCGCTCTTGTGATGCTTTCGTTTGGGGCGGTGGTAGTTTAATTCAAGACGTGACCAGTACTATTAGTCCTGTATACTACGGAGGACTAATGGCTTTGGCGCAAAAGATGGGTTTGAAAACCGTCGCTTGGGCGCAGGGTATCGGCCCTCTCAAACGCGCACCAACTCGCTTTTTAGCAAAATACTCCTTCGGACATTGTACCAAAGTTAGTGTCCGCGATCGCGCCAGTGCAGCTTTATTATCTGATTGGCAAATTCCTTTTCTCATCGCACCTGACCCGGTGTGGGCGTTGTCATCCCGGCCAGTACCGGGACTGTGGGACTTACCTGCGCCGAGAGTAGCTGTGACTTTGCGATCGCACCCCCAACTAACACAAGCACGCTTGGCTAATTTAACTCGCGCTTTGATTGATTTCCAAATTGCCACCCAAGCCTTCATTTTATTATTGCCGTTTCAAAAAAGCGAAGATTTGAGCATTGCTCAAGCAATTGCGCCCCAACTCCCAAATGTGAGCAAAATCTTGTGTCTGGAAGATCCGCAGCTTTTAAAAGGTGTGTTTCAGGGTGTAGAAATGGCGATCGGTATGCGTCTACACAGCTTAATTATGGCTGCTGCAGAAGGTTGTCGCTGTTTTGCTCTCAGTTATGACCCCAAGGTCAATCGTTTGATGGAAGATTTAGACATGCCTGGGTGGGATTTAACCAGTTTACCAGAAGATGCCAACGTCATCAGTACAACTTGGATCGAGCATTACGCCAACGGTGATCCACTTTCACCCGCCCAAATTCAATCTTTGGTGGATCGAGCTTTAATGCATCGTCAAGTTCTGCAGGAAGCTTTCACCTGATTAAGTAGGGTGTGTTACGGCAATGTCAGGATTTGAGAATGAGCGACAGTATAAATTGCCGTAACGCACCGCTTGCTCATGGACTGTTGACCGTTGAGAGACTATGGCGTCAGTCCCGCTGCTCATCAACAGCATAGCAATTGCCAATCATATCAAGCGCACACTATAGCTCCTAACCCCTAACCCCTATTTTATTTCCGCAATTTTCAGAAATAGCCTTTTATCAAACTGTATAAATCAACAACTGAAAATCAACCTGTCGGAGGAATTCCCAATGAAATACAAATTGCAGATTTTTCTATTATTATTAACCTTATTCACTTCTTTGAGCACTTCTATAAATGCCGCATTCGCACAACAAATTAATGAAAATACTTTATGCACTGCAATATGCTCGGTCTTCTGGAAGATAACACCCAGTATAGACGTTGCTTTTGCTTCGTCTCTAGTCAAATATTAGCTGTCTTCACAAATTAAATTATTACTCGTCTTAAGTGATGTCTGAGTTAAATTGGAAAATCGGTTTTGAAATTGAGCTAATGGCGCCGAAAGGACTGAGCAGAAAGGATTTAGCAGAGGCGATCGCTCTACAATATCATGGCTTTGTCCATCGCATCTTTTATCCCCAATCTGAACCGAGTCATGTTCCAGGAACGCCGTTGTTTCACAATCTGACTTTGGGATTTGAGGTGATTGATCCGCAAGGAAATCTGATTGTGCGCTGTGTCGATGATCTGACTCTCCAAAACGACTTAGACAAAACTCAACAATCACAGTCGGAATGGTATCGAATTGTCAGCGACGATACCAGACTTTTACACTTAGTTATGTGTCAAGCTGATCCTCAAGCTGCTTCCACTGAAGTACTCAAGCCAATTGCAGATTTATTTGCGACAGAATTAGAAGTAGGGCCTGGTGGGATGGTGCGTGTAGCTGATCATACAGGTAATCCGATTGCGATCGCTGCACTATTACCAGGAGAACGAGAACGCCCTTGTGAATTAATTACCCCACCCATCGATCACAATCATTTCCAGTGTTTGCAGTTGCTCCTCGACAAGGCGCGCGCATTGGGTTTTACAATTCCCTATGAAGGTGCAACACACTTTCATTTTGATGCTACCAAATTATGCTCTCCACAAGTCTTCGCTAACTTAGTCAATATTTTGTGGACATACGGGGAAATTCTCAAAAAATTGGTGGGAACTAACCCTCATTGCACACGTTTGGGGTCTTGGGATGAAGAGTTGTTAATCTTAGTCAATGATCCTGATTTTTGTGAGATGTCTTGGTTTGATGTCCAAGAATATCTTGGCAAACTGGAGTTAACAAAATACTGCGACTTTAACCTGAAAAACTTAATTCATCCCATTCCCGACAAATTCACTTTTGAAGCTCGGATTTTTCCCGCTTGGTTAGATCCAGAACCTGTGATAGCATCAGCCGCATTAATGGAAGCCATTCTTAACTATGCAGTGTCAGCGCCTAAAATAGCGCCTGTCGCACCTTGGGCATGGAAATTAGAAACTGTGGTAGACTTTCTCAATATTCTGCCCATAAGTCAAGATTTTCGCCAAATTTGGTTATCTATAGCTGCTAGCGTGGTATGATTACCTGCTGATAATCCCCGACCACTGTACCTTTTTCTCCTTCTCCCGGCGGTAAGAAAAGAAATTCTCTGGAGTTTGAAAAGTACAATAAGGTGCGATCGCTATCTGTTCCGCACTCATCCCCAAATTTTCCAACTGTAAGCAATTCACCCGACGCACATCCAAGCGGATTTTTCCTGGGTTCGGGTCTGCTAACAGTGGTGAATTGGGGAAATTTTGTAATGCCTCAATGATATATTTTTGGTCGTCATGTGATATAATACTAGCCCCAACCTCAGCAGCCACCTCAACGGAAACTTGATAAACTTCACCAGCGATCGCTGGGCCGAGTGCTAAACGTAAATCTACTAACTGGCTACCTTGAGATTGTAAACGGGCGATCGCTTCTGGAACAATCTTCTTAGCCGTTCCCCGCCATCCCGCATGGATAGCCGCCACTTGTCCAGTTTTCACATCTCCAATCAACACAGGAGTACAATCAGCGCTAGCCACCCAAACAGCTTGTAGCGGTTGCTCACTCACTAAACCATCCGCCGAAACTAAATCATCCGCGATCGTGCTTAAGAGAGAATCAATTTCCGACGGCGTGAATACAGTATTGCCATGAACCTGTTTCAAACGATAAACTGATGCTTCTGGTTGCAACACCTTTGTTAACTCCGCTGGTGAGCAAGGCCAAAACTGCTGGGTAAAGAAGCCGTGATGCCAAAACTCCAACAGACTACAAGTCAGGTAAGGCAGTTCATCCCCATTGCGCCAGTGCCAAGTGTGCATCTTGAACCAAACCTCAACAGAAAACTAGCCAATTCATGTTAACTTGAACAGCCGGATTTAGGTAAACTCCGTGGGATTTGATCAGCAAAAATTGTCAGCAGCCCTGAAAGCCGGGCGTAAGTACGAATATTTACCGTTTTCTCTACATATTTTTACTAGTGTCGCTTCGACTAACCAAACTCTACACAGCTTATTAGAACAGGGCGCTGGTGCTGGATGCGTAGTAATTGCTACACAACAAACTGCTGGAAGGGGACAATGGGGTCGCCAGTGGCTCTCTGCAACTGGGGGGCTATACCTTTCTGTAGCCATTACCCCCGACTTAGAAGCTAGCAACGCTTACCAACTAACTTTAGCTAGTGCTTGGGGAATCGCCGCCCGATTGCAAAAATGTGGTGTTGGCGTCGGAATTAAATGGCCAAATGATTTAGTCTTAGAAGGACGTAAACTCGGTGGTATTCTCACTGAAACCAAAATATACCAAAGTAAAATTACTCAAGCAGTGATTGGTGTAGGTATCAACTGGGCAAACCCAGTACCAGAAACGGGAATTAATTTAGTATCCTGGCAAGCTTCTCAGAATTTTCCCCCGATATCTTGTCTAGAAATGCTCACCTGTGAAGTTTTACTAGGAATAGAATCCGGGGTGCAGTGTCTTTTTGAAGAAGGAATAAGCATCATCTTGTCTCATTATTCAGACTTATTGATCAACATTGGCGATCAGGTGCGGATCAATGACCTTTCTGGCACTATAGTCGGGGTGACTGCTGAAGGTAACTTAAGGGTAAATTTGGAAACAGATGATGCCAAAAAACTAATCACACCAGAAATTTATGTCCAACCCGGTACAATCAGTTTGGGATACCGTAAAACTTTCGTCTAACTTTTAGGTTTGTTCACAATTTAGCTCTTTGGGCATGACAAACCACTGGCATCATCTCTTTAGGCAATAAAACACAACTGAGAGAAAAAATGACGCAGCGCTCTAACTCTGCCCATAATCATTTGCAAAATATGACAAAAAAACGCTTTGCTTCCACGCTCCCAGCACAGAGTCTCTGTTGGCTTGGCAGTGTTAGCCTTCTTAGCAGTGGCTTCGTGTTAGCTCAAACAGAAACATCTATAGACAACATCGTTCCCACTATTGAAAATTCTCAACCAGCAGCGACAAATCCAGTTAAAGAAAATATTGCTGCACCCGAAGTCACCCAACCACAACCGGAAATAACTCAAAGGCAAACTAGGCTCAGAAAAAGACTCAGAAGCCGAAATGTGTCACCAGCAAAAGAACCAGTCGCCCAATCCAAACCCCAGGTAGAATCTGCCCCAACCGCACCTGCTAATGTGAGGGAGGAGAAGCCTCAAGTAGAAATAGCCAAACCAGTTTCGCCCCGCTCAATACCAGAAAAGGCTCCAGTTGTTACCCAGCCAGCAAACAACACCAATAGCACTGCTACTAGAACAGAAGAAAAAACTAAAGATTACAATAACGCTTATATTGACCCTACAGAATACAAAAATGACGCTGTAGGCAAATATCAAGCACCAAACTCCGTGGTAATCACAGAACGTTCTAGCGGCTGTCAAGCAACTTTGCCGGCGGGACAAGGAGCTTCTCCCTGCGCCAAAGCACCCACTGCGAGCAATCAGTCCCTGGCTGTCCACAGCAAAACAACACCCAGTTGGTTGAAAAAAAGTCAAAATACTCAAGTGGCGAATATTCCCGCTGTGCGTCGCCCAGTCCCAACAGTGAATCATAGCAATTGGCGATCGCCTCAACGAGTTGCTGCTACTGATGCAACTACCAAAGCCTTTCGCCCCAATCGCTATATTCCCCAGCCCAGCGAATTCTCCCCCACAAAAATTAATGCTACTCCCATAGCACCCAGTGGTGGTGCTTTACCTGAGCCAATGGCAGAAGGTAACGCCGCACCTCGTCCTAGCACCGTAGCATATGATTTTCCCCTGGCGTCAACACTACCGCAAATTGCCTACACAGGCAGAGTTGCTTATAGTGGTTCGGGAATGATGTTTCCCCTTACTGTCCCCACGCCAATTACTTCTTTGTTTGGCTGGCGGATTCATCCGATCACAGGCGATCGCCGTTTCCATGCTGGTACGGATTTAGGCGCGCCAATGAGTACACCAGTTTTAGCCGCTGGTAAAGGTCAAGTGGAAACAGCAGATTGGCAAGGTGGCTATGGTTTAGCCGTGGTGATTAACCACGGTTCCGCTCAACAAACTCTCTACGGTCACTTGTCAGAAATCTTTGTCCAACCCGGTCAAGTGGTGGAACCAGGAACTGTCATCGGTAGAGTTGGGAGCACGGGTAACTCCACAGGCCCTCACCTGCATTTTGAAGTCCGCCACTTGACACCAGAAGGCTGGGTTGCAACTGACCCCGGTGTGCAATTACAAACCGCCCTCAGCCAAATGGTTCAATCTTTGCGGACAGCCCAGGTTGAACAGCGCCCAGGCAAATAGGAAGGATGAAGGCGCAAAGCGGCTCGCCGCAGGCTAGGATGAGGGTTGTAAGTCGCGTGTAGGGGCACGGCAGTGCCGTGCCCCTACGAGTGTACCTCACGTGACTGAGAATTGTTATGTCCAACGCCGAACATTTTAGCCTTTAGCCTTCATACTTCAGCTTTTCACAAATACCCATGTTCCGCTAGGAATGTGGGTGTAATCTCTTCTTTTGAGTGTTGGTTAGTGGGAGAAGTGAATTTTTCTACATATTTACCGAGGATATCTCCTTCCAGATTTACCACGTCGCCAGGTGTCAGGTAGCGGAGATTCGTTTCGGCGTAGGTGAGGGGAATTACCGCCACTGTAAACTGGGACAATTCTGGTTCGTAAGCGGCGACTGTGAGACTGATACCGTTTACGGCTATGCTACCCTTGGGAACTATGTAGCGCGCGATCGCTTCAGGTGCGGTGAATGTCATTTCCCAAGAAGTAGCTGTTTGCTCTGCAGCTAGCATTTGACCCACTCCGTCTACATGACCCATGACGAAATGACCACCGACTTTGCTACCCACTCGCAACGAGGTTTCAAGATTAACATATTTTTGTGGCGATCGCTCATCTCCCAAAGTCGTACGCCGCAAAGTTTCTGGTGATGCAGTGGCAATAAATCCATTTTTTAAAACTTTTTCTACTGTCAAACAAACACCATCAACTGCAACACTGTCACCATTAGCTAGGTCTTGCATCACGATTTCACAAGACTGACTAAGGCAAGTAATTTGCCAAGAATCGCCCCCTAGGGGTTTGATTGTTCCTAAAGCCTGGATTAATCCTGTAAACACAGCTTTTTTGCTAAACTAACTCTATTTATTGTCTAATTTTGTCGAAAATCCATTAGTAAATATCACAGCCAAATGAAAAACTTTTAGTATAATTTTTGACTCTATATTTTATATGGTTATTAACACATTAACATCATTCACAAGGCATACTTGGGTAAGAAGGTTATTGTCTATGTAGACCAATTTGACTTACTCTGGTGTTCACATCAAGTTCGGAGTTTAATAGAAGCAATTATAGAGAACAAATGCCTATGTTAATTCCTGCCACCAAGCTAGCCCATTGTGGGTATCATTTGTTACTTATTACTCAAGTACACCAAGGATTGTAGAGGCTTCGCCAATGATTGAAATGAAAGTCGCTGGCATAGCATTAGATGCCATCACCCGCAGCCCCATTGTACTTTTGAAAGATGCTGCCGATCGCCGCGCTCTGCCAATTTATATCGGTCAGGAACAGGCTAGGGCTATTGCGGGAGCAATGGAGAATCAAAAGCCTCCGCGACCCTTAACCCATGACCTCATAGTAAATATTCTAGAGACGTGGAACTTAACTTTAGAGAAAGTAATCATTCATTCGTTGCAAAAAGACACGTTTTATGCAGCGTTGATTGTGCAGCAGGGAGAGGTGAAAAAAGAAATTGATGCGCGTCCTAGCGATGCGATCGCCATCGCCCTTCGCACTAATACTTCTATTTGGGTGATGGAAGAGGTTGTTGCTGACGCCTCCATTCCCGTTGATCGTGACGCCGATGAAGCCGAACAACAAGCATTCCGCGAATTTATTTCCAACATCCGCCCCGAAGATTTAATCAAGCGCTTTGGCGACGGTGAAAGTTAAATAAACCCATGAGTGTTAAGTGCGGAGGAACCCTACAACGCACTGGCTCCTCTGCACTCAAGACTCTCCCTCGCTGCGCTCCAATTCAAAATTATTAATTCAAAATTCTTGCATTAATTAAACTTTCTTTTTTCCAATTTTTATAGCAGTTCCCAATTAGATGAGGTAGAGCCTAGCTAGTACAAGAAGGCTGAAGTATAAAGTATGAATTATGAAAGTAAGAGGTATATACTATATGCTTTTTACAGTTCTACAATAGTAGCCTTATTTATACCGTGCTGTACTAGTCTCCATATCCTATTTTCTAGCCACTAACCTCAATAATCTAAAATCCTCGCATCGAGTGACGCTATGCAATACCGACGCTTTGGTAAAACTAATTTAAACTTATCTGTTTTTTCTCTAGGTGCAATGCGCTACCTAGTTAATCAAGAAAATGTTCAACAAACTATTGAGCAAGCTTTAGCCCTAGGCATTAATCATATAGAAACAGCTAGAGGATACGGTAAAAGTGAAGAATATTTGGGAGCAGCGCTCAAAACAGGGTTATCTGTACCCCGTTCCCAACTCTACATCACCACCAAAATTCCTCCTACACCCGATGCTGACACCATGCATCGATTTATTGATGAATCCTTGGAAAAATTGCAACTCGATTATCTAGATTGCTTAGGAATTCATGGCTTGAATACTTGGGAACATTTAGAGTTAGTTAAAACCGGCTGCATACAGGCTGTAGAAGCAGCTGTGGATGATGGAAGGATAAAACATGTAGGCTTTTCTAGCCACGGTTCATTAGAAGTAATTCAGGCGGCAATTAACACAGATTTATTTGAATTTGTCAATCTGCATTATTACTATTTTTTCCAACGAAATGCACCAGCAATTAAGTTAGCAGTTGAGAAAGATATGGGCGTTTTTATCATTTCTCCTGCAGACAAAGGAGGAAGACTCTACAGTCCACCACCAAAACTACAACAATTGTGTCAACCGTTTTCACCTCTAGAATTAAATTATCGATTTTTACTCAGCGATCCGCGAATTACAACCTTGAGTGTAGGGCCAGCTAACCCAGAAGAATTAATTAACCCGTTGCAGGTTGCTGATAATTGCGGCGAACTGAGTACAGCAGAAATATCAGCTTTTCAAAGATTAGAAAATCAGCAAAAAA
Organism: Fortiea contorta PCC 7126; assembly: GCF_000332295.1. Classification (GTDB taxonomy): domain Bacteria; phylum Cyanobacteriota; class Cyanobacteriia; order Cyanobacteriales; family Nostocaceae; genus Fortiea; species Fortiea contorta. The sequence goes on from NZ_KB235930.1 coordinate 4,192,413, forward strand.
ATGCTTTATTAACTGACAAATGCAGTCAGTGTTTCGCTTGTTTGCCTTGTCCTGAAAACATCCATATACCAGAGGTATTACGATTACGAAATTTGTCTATAGCTTACGATATGACAGATTATGGACAATATCGTTATGGCATGTTTGAAAATGCAGGTCATTGGTTTCCCGGAATGAAAGCTAACCGCTGTACAGAATGCGGTGATTGTTTACCAAGATGTCCTGAAGAATTAAATATTCCAGCTTTATTGCAAGATGCTCATGAGACATTAAATGGCAAAGCTGGGAGAAGATTGTGGGGATAATTTAATAGTTATCAATTATAAGTTTTCAGTTGCTCCAAAGACGCTAAACTAATTTTAGGTATTGGGAAAAAAACTATGCAAGTAACACAACAGCGATACTTCACCCCAGAGGAATATCTGCAACTAGAAGAAGCTGCTGACTACAAAAGTGAATATATTGACGGAGAAATAATTCCTATGGCGGGTGGAACAATCAATCATAACCAAATAGCCCTGAACTTAAGTACAGAGTTAAATTTTGCTTTCAAAAAGCAAAATAATAGAGTTTATATGGGTGATGTGCGCCTGTGGACACCACCCAAGCGTACCTACACGTATCCAGATGTAATGATTCTAGTGGATGAACCTGAATTTTGGAATAACCGCAAAGATATAATTGTCAATCCACAGGTAATTATTGAGGTGTTATCAAAATCAACCGCAGCCTATGACAGTGAAGATAAATTTCAGGCTTACCGAACAATTCCTACCTTCCAAGAATATCTTTTGATTGACCAAAACCGGATTCACATAGATCAGTTTTCTAAAACTGGTAAAAAGCAATGGACGCTGCGTGAATATGACGAAGAAGACGAGAAAGTTTCTCTTGTCACAGTACCTTTTGAAATTTCTTTAGAGGATGTATATAACAAGGTTAAATTTGAGGTTGTAGAATTTGCAGAGGAAAGAGTTGATGGTGAGGAGTTGGGGTGAGCGATCGCTTCCTTGCTCGATTTATCTATTTATTTTAAAAAGACCAGTTTAATAATTGTTTGACGATTAATCTAAGACTTCAGCTAATGCATTAACAACTGCATTTCTGGCTGCAATTTTATCCAGGTATTTTTGAGCATCTTCTTGCCCAAAATGCTTTTTGAGAGTCAAATACTGGTTGATGGGTGCATAGTATAGCAAAATCACAGCTTCATAAGTACCGTCTTCTGGTAAGCAAATTTGCCAAGTTTGTAGAGTATAAATATCCGCCTCATCGTTTGACCTACCATGTCCTAAAACCCTAACAAAATAATGTCCCTGCTGTTTTTCTACATCTCTATTTAAATCTCTAATAAAATTATCAAGAGACATGCGCGCATGTCCGCTACCATTAAGAGATAGGCAAGGGGATGAAGGCATTGTCTGGGAAATAAATTTTATGTTTGGGGGTTCATCAGTCCAGTCTTCACACAATAATCTATTCATAATTAACTCCAGAATTTAAATCTGCAGTCATATTCTTTGCCGTCTATCTTAGTAGCTTTGGAGTCAAATCCGTCATAGGCTTTTGCTTCTTCTTTACATATCTCTTCAGCTTGATCATCACTACTTGCTTGGATAGGAATCATTTCTTCTTGTAATGTCGCTTCTTCGTTGGGCAGATAATTACCGTAATCTTGACTACCTTTCTTGCTAAACCAACCCATTTTATTTATCCTCGAATTATGCTTGATAGCTGAAGGGGAGACGAAATAAGCTACAATATAGATTCAATAAGCTTCATGGCTCTTAAACCTTGTTGATAATGCTTCCACTTATTACGATTAATTCTCATTAATTGTGTGACTAAATCAATACAGCTATCCTTGAAATGTACCCATGTTTGACCATATAAGCCGATATAAAAACTACTGTGTCTCCGTTGAGAACGACTCCTTTCTTTAATCCGAGCTATATATTTTTGGATTCCTTTGCGTTTAATAAGTTGACCATTAATTGTTGCAGAGGTGTAAGCGATCGCTATCAACAAAACTAGAGAAATAAAACGTTCACCTTGAACATTAGTGTTTTCTAAGTTATAGCCACCTGTTTTGAAATCTCTAAACATTTCTTCAATATCAAATCGCTTTTTGTAAGCAGCAATTGCTGACTCTAGGGTGTCAAAATTTGTTAAAATAAACCATGCTTCTTTGGGTGCTACTCCGTTAATTTTACGTTGCCACTTACCAGCCACATTAAAACTGATAAAACCCTGAGTCTTTGTTACCTTAACTCCCTTGATAAAAAAAGATACTCCAGGAGTTAATCCTAAACTGCTTAACTCCATAAACATATCTTGTTTAATTTCTACAAATTCATTCTTTTTCAATCGCAAACAAAAATATACATCCTTGCTCTGAAGGTACTTTGCTAGTTTTACCGAGCAAAATTCTCTATCCCCCAACACACAGATTTTATAATCTTTCAATATTGCTATAACTGGCGATAATATTTTCTGCTGTTCCGTGAGATTACTACTACCTAATTTGGGCAGCAAACTAAAATATATTGGTATGGCTCTTTTATCCCAAATCACGCTGACCATTAATAAGTTTATCCGACTCCAATTAGTCCTATCAATTGCTATATAAATAATTTTTTCATTCTGGAAGTAGTTTGCTATTAGTTCTTGAATAATTGGCAACCAAACTTTTTCAATTGTGAGATTTGGTAATGATAAAAATCTTTGTATTCTTTTTCTTCTGCTTTCAAATTTAATTCCCAAAGGTAGCGCATTCGCTAATTTTTCTAAAGTTACTTCTTTGATTGACTGCAACAGATGTATCAAAATTTTTAGCAACAGATATTCTGCTAAACTCAATTGACTTTTTAAGTGCTTTTGGTACAATATAGCTAACATTATCATTAAGTAGGTCTTATTGACAAAACTAGACCTACCTTTTTCTATCACAAAACGCTACCCATCTTATACACCAAGCTTTTTAGGCTGTTTCGTCTCCCCTCCAGATGATTGAGAGAATTTCATCTCGTTTATTGGTAATCAGTCCTAAATAGTAGCTACTGGAATATGGGGCAGAATTGGTAATTCCTTGAAAACCCTGATAGAAAGTGACAATATCACCAGTATTACCAAGAGCAAGAAGAGTCTTTTCGCCTTTTTTTATTTTGCGTGTGATTTGCAATTCTTCAAGTGGGAATTCCCCAGAAGCAATGATTTTTGTCAGTTCTTGGTAGTATTTCTCGGCGCTGACTTTCGACTCCAGATATTGAGTAAGGTAATTCAAAGGAAACTGCTTCTCAAGACGAGAGCGATCGCGTTTACGCCACGAACCTTTAGTGGTGATTTTCCCATCTTCGTGCCAAAGGATATAGTTCTTGGCTCCTCTGGTAGGAACAAACATAGCTTTGGCTAGAACTTCCAATTCTATATTGATACCATGTGGTAAAGAATTCTGTAGATTTTCAAACACCATTAACGGTTTGGGATGAGAGAAGAAAATACCATCAGTATCAGATTCCACCTGCACACCCCCTGCTTTCTCAATCACATCAATCATGAATCGCAGTATGCGTCTGCCGTAAGCTGTTACTAGTGCAGCAGCTTCCATATCATTAAAGCCAACACCAGAAGTACCATAAAAGCCAAACAAGGAGTTAATCAGTTCTTTGAGAGAACCTTCCGCTTGTTTGACACTCATATCCCCAGCTTTCCCCAGTTGTTTGAGTTTGAGACGTTCTTTGGTGAGATACTCTAGAATACTCAATCCTACTCGGCGTGTATCCTTGCGAGAGCAAATGCCATATTTAAGCATGATGCTGGGGTAGAGGCTGGAAACATCGATTTTGGCAATGCTGCGGTGCAATCCAGATATCGATATCACCAAACCCCCCTCAAACTTCATCTTGCGATCGGTTGTTGGTTCATAACTTGGGTATTGGCTTTCTAGTACCCGTTGCCATTTAGTACCATTGCCAGTTAGAGAAAGCTGTTGCAGATTCATCCTTGGTACTATCAGAGACTCATAGTGATAGGAAGGAACCAATTTATCAGCAATCAGTTTCGTGTCTTCCAAATCATAAATCAGGTACTCCCTAATTTTTTGCCATCCCCTAGAACCTGAACCACCACTCCAACACTGTTGAATTTCTTGGTGAGTTAGCACCAATCTTTCATGCTCTCTTAACCCCATCTGCAATACAACTTTTTTGAGGGAATGGCTATTAAAGAGAGATTTGATTACAAAATCCCACCTTAATACACAGATATATACATCAACGTGTTGGCTATTTCTAATGAATATTTCTCGAATCTCAATCGGCTTGCCAAATACCTGTGCCGTTCTGATAGTTCTAGATTTAGAGGAGATTGTGAATGGATGTGGTATGCCATTGATTTTGCACCGATGAATGATAAATGGTAAATCGAATTCTGTACCGTTATATGTCAGAACTACATCAGGTGATGTGCGCTGAAAATGGGAGATAAATTGGAGAAGCAATTTTGATTCATCTTCTTCCATGAATACAAAATACTCCCCCAATTCATTCATGCATCCTATAGCTAAAATGCGCTCAGTTCCAGATATCAGCCCTGATGTTTCAATATCAAGTATCATCTGTTTCAGGGTATTATATGGCTTAATTGTTCTTATTGGTTGCCATTTTGGATGTTCTGCATCGTCTGTATAAAAGATATCTAGTTTGTTTTCTTGAACTACAATTTTGTTGCCACTTTTGGTAATAAAGTTACGAGGATTGTAAGCAGCATCCATTGTTTATTCAGTGAAGTAGTTAGTGTTTCCTAATTTCCGCATTCGGAAAACGATTGAGTTGATTTCCAAAAAGTAGTGTAGAGAAGGATGCTGAGATAGGAAATAGTCGAAATCATCTAAACTAGTAATGGTCAATTCTTGAGGTAGTATGCGTCCTTCCAGATTAAGAGAGATTTTGGGGTAGTTTCGTGGATCGTATCTAGCTAATGATTCATATCTAGATATTTTCTGCAAATGGTAAGTAATGGAATTGATATTTAGGTAATAATCTGTGGTTGAGTGAGTGTAGATAAATTCACCCAATTCTTCCACTTTATTTAGTTGTTGATGATGGACTGTTTTATCTTCAGTTTGACAAGAAATTTCCATGCTTAATACTCACTCGGTAGCATCAATACTGTTTGGCAGACATAAAGCTTGATTTGTTGTAGGGGAAAGTCGGTAAATTCTATGTTTTGCACTACATCTGGATGACAATCTGAATCAACACCACAAGTGAGAACTGCTGTTTTATCGGTATTAACTTCCAATTGCCAAAGTTGAAATTCTTTGAGTTCTGGATGTTTCGATAAAAGTTCATTTGTTTGATAAGAGGCAATAGCATCAATCAGCCAATAGGCTTGAGCTTCTTCCGCTACAAATTGGATACCCTCTGTATATAAGAGTTTCTTAGACCAGTGTTTAAAGTTTGTAGAAGAACCTGTGAAGTGGGCTAAATCGTCTTGGTTAATCATGATTTAAGTTGTGTGTTATAACTTCAATAGCAAAAGGCGTTAGCCATCAATTGCTGATAACAAAAAGCCCCTCATTTTGAGGGATTGGCAATCAGAATTTGTGAGAGTTTTACCTGGAAGCTATCAACTGTCCTACCATTTCTACCCAAGCGGGCGCTTTTTTTCCATTAATTGGTGTGAGAGAATTCCACTGTTGTTGCAGAGATTCGATGCTCATCTGAGGTAGTTGTTCTTGCGCCCAGGCGATCGCATCACCAGGTGTTTTCCAGTTAGTCCACGGTGGATTGTCTCTCATGGGAATGAATGTAGCCGGAGTAGTACAGTTAGCAGAAGGTAGCAGCCCCAGAATGATCACCTCTAGCCATAATTGTGGTTGAGTGGAAAGCTTCACTTGCACTTCGGATTGTCTGAGATGTTGTTGGGCGAGTAAGATGGTTGTGCTATCCCAATTTTTCGTGATTTCACACAATTCCTTCCAAGTGTCTTCAGTAAGTGTCACCATCTTTTGATTGTTGGGAGATGTTTTGGCAATCAACATATCTCTCAAGAAGCTGGTGAGATTTTGCAGAATTACCAGTGGTTCTTTACCCCACTCCAGTAAATTGCGAATAATCGCAATCACTGCATCACTGTTATTTTCTTGAATCCTCTCCACCAGTGTTAGCAATTCGTACTCTGGTACAGTACCTGCTAATTCCCATACCCAATTAGGGGTGATAGTAGTGTTAAGCAGACTGAGTTGATCTAGCAAACACTCAGCATCCCTCAAACATCCAGAAGACATTTGTGCTACCAGCAGCAGCGCTTCTGGAGTAATATCGATTATTTCCTCAGAGATAATGTAGTTTAGGTGTTTCACCATATCATCAACACCAATTCTTTTAAAATCGAACCTTTGGCATCGAGAGGCAATGGTGGTAGGTACTTTGTGAACTTCTGTGGTGCAGAGGACAAATACTACATTACGAGGAGGTTCTTCCAAAGTCTTGAGAAGAGCCTGGAATGCTTGGGAACTGAGACTATGTACCTCATCCAGAACGTACACCTTGTAACGACTGTTGACAGGTGCAACATAAACACGGTCGATAATCTGCCTGATATTCTCTACGCCAGAGTTGCTAGCAGCATCTATTTCTACTACATCCAGAGATAATCCACTAGCGATCGCACTACATGAATCGCATTGCCCACAGGGTTCAGGAGTGGAAGAGTCACCATGTTGACAGTTGAGAGATTTTGCCAGAATGCGAGCGCTGGAGGTTTTTCCTGTGCCTCTTGGGCCTGTGAACAGATACGCCGGGGCAATTCTCTTTGAAGTGATGGCGTTGGTGAGTGTGGTAGCGATCGCTTGTTGACCAACAAGTTGAGCAAAGGATTGAGGACGATATTTGAGATGAAGTGGTTGGTATGTCATTCTTTCAAATGCAGATATCTTTCAAATGCAGATATATTGAATGCTCCCAAGCTCATATATCACTAGAGAGCTTAGCGGGACTTAAACAAAAATTAAGCCCAAATAAAGCCGAAACTGGCTTTATGAGAGGCAAATACGTCACGATTAATGGTTAGCCATTCAAAAAAACGGAAAGAAATCGCTGTTCTAAACGCTTCTAAAGCATCAGTAAAAGTGTTCAAAGGTTTAGTTGCCCACCTACGTCTCAAACCCCCAGTCAGCTGATGCCAAAGAATAAAAGTATAGGCACAAAAAACCAGGATAAAATGTCGTATGAGACTAGTTTTATCTCGGACTTGATATTCTTTTAATCCGAGAAAGCCTTTGGCTTCTCGATAGAAAACTTCCACCCAATTTCGTTGAGAATAGGTGTTGACTATCCATTCTGGAGTGACAACAGATGTAGAAACATTAGTGATAAAATAGTCGATATCAGTGGCATTTGAGAAAGTATCAGCATTCATCACGATAGCTATACTTCGCTGTCCCTCTAGACGTGATATCTCTACAAGTCTTGTTGCTACCCACACTGTTCGGGATTTATCTAATTTGAGTTTAATTTCGCTAAAAGCTTCTTGGGGCAACGTCTGTGCTAATTCATCTAGCCTGATTGTTTGTTGATAATTTCCTTGGTTACTAATTGTGACTTTCCGATTTTTGGCTACTCCTCCTAAATACTTTAAGTTTCGCTTTTCTAGTTCTAATAGGAATGATGTATTGTTACCATATCCCGCATCTACAATTACTATTCCTGGTTGATATCCTCGCTCTCTTGTTTGGTCTATTAACTTAATTGCTATCTCGGTTTTCTTCTCAAATAATGGGTCTTGTTTCCCCTGTGGTAATGAATCAGCGTGCTGATATAACTCTATATCTAATGGTAGGCTTTTTCTGCCATCATATAAATGACTTGTTACCACTACTATTCCATTATCAGTCTTACCGATTTCTCCAATATATTGTCTTCCAACTCCTTCAGTCAAGTTACCACTTTTCCTATGCCCTGAATCATCAATTATCAAGCTAAATCCCCGATTAATTCTAGTTTGACTACACTTGTTCATTACCTCCAAGCGTCTTTCATTCAGCTTTTTAGCCGACCAAGGTGCATCTGTTAAAAAGTGGTGTAATCTATGGTAATTCACCCCTATGGCGTTTCCTGCCATCTGTAACAGGTTTTTTCTCTCACTTTCCCCCAATAATCCCCCTAAATAATGTCTGAACTCCCTTTTTTGCGCTTGATGATTAAATACATCATCAAACCTTTGACACCATTTTTCAAAGCATGGGGGCATGGCTGTGGGAGTTGTCTCTTTCATCAGGCTTATTTTAACGTGAAACCTATGCTATATCTGCATTATAACCTCTTTTGCTCTCTTTTTTTGCTTAAGTCCCGTTAGGAGTTTAACAGTTGTTTATTAGGCAGCTTGAGTTTTCTTCTTTCTGCCTCTAGGTTTGGTAGCAGGAGGATTTGTAGATGTTATTGCTTCTTCTGTTGTAGTCTCCTCCGTTGATTCTGGTACAGAAAGATTTGTTGCTATAAGAGTAGTTTCTTCTATTACCTCGGCAGCTATCTCAATTGTTGACGGTGCTTCATCATTTATTAGTGAGACATCTTCTGTCGCCTGAATTTCTTCCGCAGTCGCTGAGACATTCTCTTTTGTAGAAGGTTCTTTATTTATGGAAATTAACTGTACTGGCATCACCAGAATTAGCTGATTGAGAATGCCACCAACAGGAGTGATGATAACGGGTTGAGTGGGTTGATTTGCCTTAATAATCACCTCATCAGTAGGAATGAATTTTAACGCATCAGCAACATATTTTATGTTGAAAGCAATCTGTAAGTTTTCTGGATGATCTATTTCTGACTTGATTAAAATAGATTCAACAGCACCACCGACATCTTGAGATTCTGTAGATAACGTCGCTTGTTGATTGGTGTAATCAAACTTGACAGCAACAATTTTTTCTTTTTGGTCAGCAACAATTCCTACTCGTTTCAAAGCATTATCAAAGACTTTTCTATCTGTGGTAAATTGATGTTGAAATTGTTGGGGAATGAGAGATGAATATTGGGGATATTGTCCTTCTAGTAATCTGCTAGTTATCTGAATACATGGTAAATCAAATACTGCAATTCCATTATTAATGCTAATAGTGCATTCATAGTTTTCTCCCACACTACTTAGAATCTTTTGCAATTCTGTAAGTATTTGATAAGGAATTGTGATTTCTAGTGTATCTAACTCAGTTCCATCCTGTGCATTCTCATTAGATTCTATAGTGCCAGAAGCGACTGCTAAACGATGACCATCAGTAGCCGCAGCCTCCCAACTTGTTCTACTAAATTTAAAATTTACTCCAGCTAGAACTAACTTGGTTTCATCATGACTTGCAGCAAATAGTGTTGCTTCTAATGCTTGTAAAAGTTTGACGGCTGGTAGTGCAATAATCCTGGAGGGGAGACGAAACAGCCTAAAAAGCTTGGTGTATAAGATGGGTAGCGTTTTGTGATAGAAAAAGGTAGGTCTAGTTTTGTCAATAAGACCTACTTAATGATAATGTTAGCTATATTGTACCAAAAGCACTTAAAAAGTCAATTGAGTTTAGCAGAATATCTGTTGCTAAAAATTTTGATACATCTGTTGCAGTCAATCAAAGAAGTAACTTTAGAAAAATTAGCGAATGCGCTACCTTTGGGAATTAAATTTGAAAGCAGAAGAAAAAGAATACAAAGATTTTTATCATTACCAAATCTCACAATTGAAAAAGTTTGGTTGCCAATTATTCAAGAACTAATAGCAAACTACTTCCAGAATGAAAAAATTATTTATATAGCAATTGATAGGACTAATTGGAGTCGGATAAACTTATTAATGGTCAGCGTGATTTGGGATAAAAGAGCCATACCAATATATTTTAGTTTGCTGCCCAAATTAGGTAGTAGTAATCTCACGGAACAGCAGAAAATATTATCGCCAGTTATAGCAATATTGAAAGATTATAAAATCTGTGTGTTGGGGGATAGAGAATTTTGCTCGGTAAAACTAGCAAAGTACCTTCAGAGCAAGGATGTATATTTTTGTTTGCGATTGAAAAAGAATGAATTTGTAGAAATTAAACAAGATATGTTTATGGAGTTAAGCAGTTTAGGATTAACTCCTGGAGTATCTTTTTTTATCAAGGGAGTTAAGGTAACAAAGACTCAGGGTTTTATCAGTTTTAATGTGGCTGGTAAGTGGCAACGTAAAATTAACGGAGTAGCACCCAAAGAAGCATGGTTTATTTTAACAAATTTTGACACCCTAGAGTCAGCAATTGCTGCTTACAAAAAGCGATTTGATATTGAAGAAATGTTTAGAGATTTCAAAACAGGTGGCTATAACTTAGAAAACACTAATGTTCAAGGTGAACGTTTTATTTCTCTAGTTTTGTTGATAGCGATCGCTTACACCTCTGCAACAATTAATGGTCAACTTATTAAACGCAAAGGAATCCAAAAATATATAGCTCGGATTAAAGAAAGGAGTCGTTCTCAACGGAGACACAGTAGTTTTTATATCGGCTTATATGGTCAAACATGGGTACATTTCAAGGATAGCTGTATTGATTTAGTCACACAATTAATGAGAATTAATCGTAATAAGTGGAAGCATTATCAACAAGGTTTAAGAGCCATGAAGCTTATTGAATCTATATTGTAGCTTATTTCGTCTCCCCTTCAGCAATTAGCTCTGTCGGCACAGCCCACGCCTTACACTCAAAAGCCATTGACAATCTTTCTGATTTCCTCACAGTTGCAACAGAGCATTTTTGGTTTTTTAAGAGCCATTGCTTAAATATATTGGCTTTTTCTAGTGAATCAAATCCAAAGTAAGAGACTTTTATTTCTCCTAATGGATTAGTGATAGTGGCAACTCTGGGAGAGAGAATATTAAAAGTCCATCCATCACTACTCAGTTCTACCCTGGTGATGTTGAGCATTAGATTTATCTTCATTGTTCATAGGGTGTGATAAGGTAATGTGCGACAAAACATTGCGTAAACACTCTTTGTTGTCGTTAAATGTTAACTGTTGATGGTTGACGGTTAACTAATGACTGTCAAAATACATTTAACTGTCAACAGTCAACAGTCAGCAGTCAACAATCATCAAGCAAATGTACAATTTCAATGCGTAACAGCTTGTTCACCCACTTTTTAAAGCACTGTTTACTGCATATCCGATAACCTTTGTTCGCAGTAAGTAATCATATTTTCTGCAAGATTTTTTAGGTTAATGGAACATAAAATAGCAAACAAGGTATCGTTGGCAATATTTTGGTCTTCAAACTTGCCATGTGTTTGTGAATTTTCTTGAATTAGATGTTTAGCATCCAGATCCATACTATTGGCAATTTCACTTAATTGGGATGCAGTTTGGTGGAGTTGTTCGAGATATTGTTTTGCGAGTGACATTGGTAATATATTAAAGAAGTCGGAAGTCGGAAGTACAGTTTTGTAATGGGGATTTAGACCCCACCACAAAACTTGCGGCGTGGTTGTTGCCTCTTACTTAAACCCACCGAAGTTTGTTAAAGAATCATCAAGGCATTAGCTAACCAACTGATAATTTGAGCAATCTGTTGTTTCGCATAAATAGGTGAGCCTCTATCCAGGTGTTCAATTATTTGATGGATAGTGGTATGCACTCTCCGTAAAACTTGAATCGCTGTTTGCACAGACTGCGCTTCTGGATTTGTAATAGGAGTACTGGGGGGTGGAGATGGTAATTGATTTTGTGACATTAGATTTTGACTTCTGGAACAGTAGTTAGGTATTCAGTAGCTGTTATTTCTCTTTTGAGAAACTTTTGTAAATTTAATTCATGTTCATTTATGCTATTTTCTGCTGATGACTCGGAATGATTGGTGCTGTTAATGATGCTTGGTAGTTTTGATAATGTCATTGCTAATCGCTCTATGAAAGCATCATGTTTCTCTTGGCTATAACCAAATTGGTAGATGGTGGAATAATCATCTTCATTGACAAAGCAGTAGATTATGGAGATGTTATCAGGTGTAATTTGTTGTGTTTCTGCTAAGAGAAATAATCGTAGTTGAGTTTGCCATGATTTCTCTAGGTTTTCTGGTTGCTGAATGTATCTCTCAGATGTCCAGTCTACAGCTATTATTTTCTCTCCACTCTCAATTAACAAGTCATATTTAGCGGTGATAAATGTGTCAAAAATGAGTTTTTGGAGATTAACATTATATTGTTTACTTTCAGAAGGAATATTGATGATTAACTGAAGCTGGGATATCCAATGAGCCATTTTTGGATAAGCTGTCAGAAATGGTTCGACTGGTAATTCCATCATCAACTGTTGCATGAGCAGATGGAATTGTCTGCCCAAGTTTTGTTGAGTGGTATTTTCAGAATAGTGGGGTGGAAATTTTTGCTCAACAAAATACTGCTGAGACTTTTGAGTATTTTTCTCTAATAGTTCCAGCAGTTCATAGTTTAGTTGATTCATATATTTCTCTCTTGGATAAGTTCAAGAGAGAAGCGCGTCAGCGATATCGGGTGTTAGAGATTACGTTTCTGATGAAATGTGATTGTTGCGAGATAAATTTCTGAGCTTGATGAACTTGAGCATAGCTATAATTTTTGTATCCACAAATTCTGTTGTCAGGTCAAGGTCAACGTTACTATCAACGTTTTCTGCGAAAAATATGATTGAGGACATTGATACTTCAAAAATCTCTGAATAGCCTTTAAGTATATCAAGGGTTGGTGTTTTATTTGCTGATTCTATTTCTGAGAGATGGGATTTAGATATTCCTAGTTTTAACGCTAAATCCTTCTGTGTTAAATCGTAGAATACTCTCATTAACCTCAAAGCTTTGGAGATATTATCTACAGGTTTATAGGGAGTAGTATCAGTCATCGGTTAAAACTCAAAATGAATAAAATTTGGGAGTTAAGAAAGATTTGCTAATCGGTAGAGAGTTCGCACTGTTATGCCCCATTTCTTAAAAGAATCCCATTTATATTGACATTCTCCGAGTTTGTATTTGGGAGACAATTGACTCCATTTGTCCCAAGCAGGGAGCAAATTAGGACTGACGGATTTGAGAGCCATTCCTACTTTTATCCACGAGTCATAGTCATCAGCGAATCTGGGATGAATTACCTCTAGTAGTAGCAGTGCTTTCTCTACATCAATATGTGTTGGTTTTAGGGTTGGTTGTGTAGGGTAATGATGATTAAGGTACTGTGTTTGCTGTGGTTTTGTAGATAGAGACATCTGCTCAATCACCCACAAAGGTGCTGTTGCCAACTCTACTTGATCGGGGCGACATCCAGGTAGCCAACGATAATATCCGGTAATGGGATGTGCTGATGGAGGTAGCACTGATTGTAAGTTGGTACCTCGAAGTTCTAGGGCTTCTCCGGGAGTAGTGGCGATTTTCCTAGATTTGAGCCGTTTGTATTGGGGCAGTTCTAGAATTTTGAATAGGTACTGCGCTCTTCCAGGTCGCCCCGATGTAAATGCTATTGTAGGGGGTAGAGGTTCAGGAGCGATCGCTCTAATTTGCTCGTAGGCACTAAAACCATCACAGTCTACAGATACCAGGAATTCTTGAGAATTTTGACCGCACAGCAAACCAATACCCGTAGGCTGTGCTGCGTATAGAAAACATGTGCGATCGCGCACCTTAACTTTTCCTGTACGAGTAAGTTGTTCTCGTAAAGATTGGGGTGTGAAAGGATATTGCTCCCATCGGTATCCTAGAGGTCTTTTTCCTTGTGTTGGCACTATGAACCAGTGAGAGGGTAGTATCTCTAGGGTTTCAATTAGTTTGCTGATTTGACAGTTTTTTTGACCAGCATGATTTTAACTATCTAATTTTCTTGAACCTCGCATGACTACTAGAAGTCACGCGATTCCTGCTTCAACGATCTCTGCCTGGATGACTCCAGGACTTACAAGTTCTCCACAGGCGTTTAGAGCATCCGGCGCACCGACGGCTGCTGTTAATATTCTCAATCCTTCACTTAATATGTTCAAAGCCGCATTCTCATCTCTCGAATTGTAATTATTACAACTAGGGCAAGACCATTCACGCAACTTTAAATCTTTAACCAATGGGTTAATGAAACCACAATGATTACAAGTCTGAGATGAAGGGTAAAATGTACCAACTTTCTGTAGGATTCTGTCGTGCCAGTTAGCTTTGTATTCCAGCATGGCAACGAATTTAGACCAACTAGCGTCAGAAATGCTCATGGCTAATTTGTGATTTTTAACTATGTTGGTAACTCGCAAATCTTCAATACAGATAATGCTGTTTTCTTTGATTAGGCGAGTCGAAAGTTTGTGCAGAAAGTCATCTCTCAGATTGGTAATGCGTTCGTAGGTACGAGCTAGCTTGATTTCCGCTTTGACTCGATTACTACTTGTGAGGAATATTTAAAGCTCAATATTTGCTCGTTTTTAAAAATTACTATGACAAATTGGGCAGAAACGACGGCTGTTTTTCTGGCGTTTTAGTTGTTTTTCTAGACAGCGATCGCCTTTCCACACTTCTGCTACTTTGAAGCTGATACCCCGCTGGGTAGCAACTTGAGTTAAACGAGCGCCTTTTCCTTTTCTGTGTTCTCGGATGCGTTCGTCTAAGTCTTTGGTAAATCCTAAATAATGCTGTGCAGGTCGATTGGGATTAATTGGTTTGTTAAAGTGCAACAAGTAAACGTACATAGCAGGTGAACATTAATCATCTGCTATGTCTGCGTTAGCAGACTTGAGTTTTGATAAAAGGGATTGGGGATTGGGATCTCGGCTCAATGCCGAGATCCACTTGATATTTCTCCCTTATGAAAGTAAAACTGAAGGTTGGGAGAATTTCGTCTAGTTCTACAAACTGTAGCAATGTAGCAATATTGTTGGAGAAAAGGGGATGTCTACGACGGGCTACGCCTACGCTAAAAATTTTAACTTGCTGATTAGATCGCGGTTGTAATTTCCGCAATTAAGGGCTGATACTGACGACTGGCGAAGAGGCGAAAATCATCTTGAGCATCGACACTCATTTTACACAGTAGGCGAAACTGTAGCGGTGTTGGAGGTTTATTGACACACTCTATCCGCACCTCTAAGTGAGAATTTTGTCGCAGCCACTCAAAAACTTCTGCAAGCAAGTATCGCGGACAATAACCAACAATGTAATGGTCTTCAGTGTTTAAAATTAAAGCCTGAGAATCATAGGAATTTTGAAATTCGTGAGCTAGCCATAACTTTTCCCCAAATTCCAGCTGATTAATCCGCTCAATCGCACTACTTGGTAAATGTCGCAGTCCATGCGAAAAAAAGTAAAGATGGTACTGTCCTTGTTCATCAACTTCTGGACAAGGAAAAACGGCGAGTGTATCTGTTTCTCGTTCACCACCACTGCGGGCTAAAATTGTCATTGGGTCATTTTCATCATTCGCAATATTGAGCCATTCAATAAAACTTGAGTAATCAGGACGCGATCGCGACATTAACCGATTAGCAAACACTGGAAATAATTGAGTTGATGTATAGATTTCATCTAAGCGCGGAAATGAAGACAAAGGTTTAAAACCAGATTTTAATTCGGCTTCTTTTACACCTTGAATATAGACAAATTCATAGATACGTTTGTCAAATGTTAACCGACCAATAGGAAACCAAAAGCGACTAATAGGGTCTTGCCAAGCTAAGAATAATGTTTTTGTTGTCTTCAAAGTAGTGTTTCCCTCAAAGTAAGTAGCTTGTGTTTGTTGATTGCCAAAATCTCCTGAGCAAAATTGCTGGCTTCAGAGGAGATGCACGAGCGGTTAATGCGATTAAAAATCTCTAAAATATTGGCTAGTGAAATATTTTCAAGTCGCGCCAACCACACACAAGCTGCTTCGGGATAGCGATTAGCAACGAGTGAGAACGCGTCAAAAGTTTTAAGAGTCTTTCTATCATCAACACTGCCGTAAAACGCTGAGAAACATTTGTTTACATAAGCCTCAACTGAGCGTTTCTGTCTTTGAGAGTCAGAGAGGTCGCGTCCTAAACTTGAAGCATGGTCGTAAGTAGGTGCTAGATGTTCCGTCTCTTCTGAAGTCGATGCTGTTTTCATTCGCACAATCCCCCAGTTTTCGTGGTGACGATCGCCATTACCAATCCACGCATCTAGCAGAAGATAGCCTACAAACACATCTACTGCTGTTTGAATACCAGAGGGCGGTGTCCAACTAATGGGTAAATTTACAGATTCGCCTGCAATCACCAAGAGCACTACATCTATTGTATGTTGTGATATGCCATAAGTCCCAAACGCAGGATAGTTCGGCACAATTGAGGAAAGAAGTTCGTTACCATGAACAAGCGTCCCCCCTTGGGGCAAAAAATTGGGTGAAACCACACCGCGCGAGCCTTCCCAAGTCGAAGCCAATTCATAAACAGCATGGGGAAGTCCCAATAGAGAGCATAATTCTGATGCGACTTTTTCTGCCCAATCTTCCCCCAGATTTGGTCGGTTTTGCTTATAGAGACAACGACCAAGTTCTTCGTGGTAAAACCAAAACTTATATTTGCTACCTAAAGTTTCATTTGAGGATGCTTCATAAGCTTTTTGTGTAACAAGTAAGATAGGAAATTCCGAGGTCATAAATCGAAGATATCGCAGGCTACCACCTTAAAACAAAATAATGCTACATTTTCCTGTCTAACTCTGTCAAAATATTTTACTTTCGCTTGACATGAGGATTATTTTGCAGATATTCCCAACATTTTTTCCCTTGTTATGAAATTTTGAACCTTTTATAAGATTTTCAGCACCCTGAAAGAGAAGTTATGCATGAATGAGTGCAAAGAGATTGGGGGTAGTTGTGCATAAGGGATTTCCAAGTAAAAAATATTCCGCTGCGATCATTGACTGTTAACGGTCAACAGTTAACAACCGAGGGGTAGCATAATTTATTTTTTGGAGTTCCCTAAGAACTCCCATGATAAAGTCAATCTGTACCTCACTCCGAGAGCAATCTGCTGTAAGCAATAAAGTAAACCAAAGAGTTTCATTAACAGCCTTCAACAAACCATCAACTTTAAATACCCTCTCGGAAATATTCACCATAATGATAGCTGTCCTGGAGAGACGTTTGAACGTTTAGTTCTAGCGTGCAGCGCCAAGTGGCAGGGAGCGCACAAAGCAATCAAATTGTCAAAGTTGTTGTTCTCAGGAACAAAGTCTGCGTGATGGACTGTGAGAGTTGCCATCGTCCATTCTGCGCGAGTCAGAGTTTTAGGTTTTTCTCCAGGACGAAAACAAAGGCGCGAGCAGTGCTGACACCTCCATCTAGCAGCTTCTCTGACTGCAATAGAAATTTCGTTCCAGTTACTTGGATATCTTTGTCGAACTATCGGCATTTTCAAAGAACTTTTTTAAACCCTCGGTTTTAGCATACCAAACAAAATCCAGCGATTCTCCTACGGAGACGATAGGTGATCGCCCACACAAGAATCTATGTGCTATATTTCAATATCCAGTAACTTACCATACTATAATTTCAGGACTTCATCTCAAAAATCTATCGGTTGCCATACTATTTAGTATTTAATTTATCATCGATTAGATTTTTAGCTCCACCAAGGATATTGATTTGCTGGATAAAACTGCCCAGTATACCCGTCAAAGACCAGTTCTTCTACTTCTTCTAATTCATAATTAACTGAGGTAGATTTTCTTGCCTTTTTAGCACTTGGTCTATCTTCCCAAATGTGTTTGTGATAACAACGCTTGCAGACTGTGCCATCTGAATTCTTATAATGCCACACAGGGTTTTTATGACAAATTCTGCATAAAAGCTGCTTTATCTTTCTTTTAGATTTTTTACTTTTTGTCATAGACTTTTATCCAGGCTAGAGCTTTTCTCAAAGCAAAGCTTTACTATTATCTCTTCACACAACCTTTCTTTCTAAGATAGCGTGGTAGACTGTTGTAATTATAGCCCTAGAGCGTATTTTCCCACCCCGAATTAGACTTAAATGTAGGTTGGGGAGCCACAGCCGTGGACGGGTTTCCCGGCTTGAGGTGAGTGGCGTTTGAGGAACGAAACCCAACATTTTCACGGCTTTATCGGGTTGCGCTCCGCTTAACCCAATCTACGTTTCTGCTTATGTAACCTGAGTGTTTCTCTTTTTATTTTTTAAAGTGATATTTCTTCTTTACTCCTGGAATGAGTAGAATTTCTACTAACAGTTTGTTCTTGGGTCATCGGAATATGCTCTTTGGGAGAATACCTATGAGATATAGCCTCATGTCGCCAAGAAAGTAGGTCTTTCATTATTTCCTTGAGAGGTGGCATTTTAATTTGTTCAGCAGAAGATTCCAACCGCTCTTGAGCTAAAATTTGGAAATATAGTTCTCTCTGTTCAGCAATCGATAGCTTAGCCCCAAAGTCTTGCAAATTTTGTCTGATTCGCTCATTCTCTTGTCTTATGCTGGAGTGCCACTTAGAACTATCGAGAGTCTCCAATTGGTTCCAAGCTTTCTGAATTGCTGGGTGCAGGGGAACTTTAATTTCCGAGATAGACTCCTGAGATTGCTGCTCTCCTCTCAAATTTCCAATAGTATGTCCCAAATCAAAAGCTTTGGCATTTTCTGAGATAAATTTTAACTGATTTAAATCCCAGTCGCTAATACTCAATTTATCCACCTGCTTGGTAAGTCCTTGCTCTGTTTTTTGGAGAGTGAAAGCTAATAACTCTTTTCTTTCCCCACTCTCCAGAGTTTTATAGAGAGAAAGATTTGCTCTTCCTACTTCTAAGTTCCTAGTTCTAGAAATGGTGTATTCTCCCACAGTCAAAGTGTCTGTGTTGGCTTTTTGTAGTGCTGAATTTAGCAATCCCAACATCTCAGTTTCTCTAAAGCTTTCCAAAGTTTTAAACGTACCAGCGGGAGCGAGAGAACCAAGATTATTCGCCACCTCTCTCAAGTCTATGTTTGCCAATTGCGGTAGTTTTTTACCAGATTCCAATCTCTCTCCTACCATTAAAAACTCCTGTCTTTCCACAGGCAACATTTGATTAGGAAGAATCTCGATTTTTGGCTTGCCTTTTGAGTTTAGGGATAACTCCATTAATGGATTATGAAACTGATTTAGCTCGTCCCGTCGGTGGTGAATACTGTATTTTGAACCTGACTGCTTAATTACAAAGGCATCGCTTCTATATACCTTATATCCATAACCAGTCTCTTCCCCATAAACTTTAAGCATCTCCACCGCTGTTTGGGCAATTTTGATATTCTCCTGCTTGATGCGCGAGCGCTCAACACGACTGTTGGCAACAGCCTTGAAGACTGGAACTTCTACAACTCTTACCCATCGTTTAGTTTCAGGACTTACTTCCTTTGAAGAAGCTATTTGCTCATAGCTATATTCTGCTGCGGGTTTTAGTTTTGGTATGGTTGGAATTTCAGTATCTGTGCTATCAGACAAGGTTCCTACATCAAACTTCGATACTTGAGGGGAACGCTTTCTAGGTGGAGTATTTTCGGGTTCATTGAATTGAGTATTTCTGTGTTTTTGAGAAGCATTAGTGGTTGTAATTGTCATGTCTAAAGCCGACGAATCTTGAAGTGTAGATTCGGCTTGTTCAACCTTTATTTCACTTGGAAGCGAGGATGTAGGTGATTGATTACTATCTTTCACTTTGCCCTGAGTATCTGATTTAATTACTACAAGTTCTGGTGATGATTCATCAGCATTTGAAATTAGTTGTTTTTCTTCCTCAATCACCTCTTCTCTTGTTGAAGCTGGTGGTATCAAGTTGCTATTAACTTCAAATTCTGATGATGTAATCACTTCATCAACTACATCTATAATTTCTGATGATGACAAATTTTCTGTCACTATGTTGGTAACACAGTTTCCTTCCTGATTCTGGTGATACATCACAATACTTTCTCCACTTTCTGTGTGAGCAATTATTGCTAGTGATGCATCTTTCTCTACATTCCCAATATCCGGTTTAACCCCTGGTGAAATAGCTTCCTCACACGCCAAGCGCTTCATCACAGTTTGTGTTTGGAAATCTGTCATCTGAGCAGACTGCCATTTCCACGCCCCTGGACACTCTTCATCAGGCACAAGTCGATATTTCTCACTACCAATCTGTGCATCTATTGCTGACAATTTCTCTTTTTTCTCTTTTCCTTTATCTCGGATAGCTTTTAATAACTCTTCTATAGCTTTCCCAATACTTCTGAGATTATGGATAGAATTTCCCACAAATTCCTGGTAGGAAGACGCTATTTGACTGGCTCTAGAATCGAACATGGCGGCTGTGGTAGTCTATCCAAAATGACTTGATGATTAATCTTGACGAACACCAATTGGTTGTCGAAAAAAATTTCAATGAGGGATGGTGGTGCTAAACACTCTGGGTAGGTGTCGCAATAAGTTACTTGCGGAATTTTTCTATTGTGCCAATAAACTAGAATCCCATCGTGGAAATGGGCTTCAATACAAGGAGAGTATTTGTAATTCCATCTGGGCAGTCTTTTGGCTATTTCGATTTTTGATATCAGCTTAGAATTGTTTGGCAAGAAGTTATTCATTTTTTACAAAAATCCTTTATAAGCATCCACTGGCAGAGGTACAGCGCCTGCTTGAACAGGTTGTTGAGGGATAGGGAACAGTTTATCTACCTCAGCAACTCGCTTGTCTAAATCTGACTGAGTAGGACGTTTCTGAGTGCTTTTTTTGGTTAACTCAATTATCAATTTCTCCCACCCGCTATCATTAGCTTGCTCAATATTTATCAGGGCTTTTGGGACTTTAATTGCTTTCAACAATGGTACAGAAGCTTCATCTTTATTGGAGTATGCTGGATTGATAAATATGCACTTCCCTGGAGGTAGCTTCAAAAACTGTGCTGGCTCAAACAGCTTCCGTGTTTTATCCTGGTCTGATATTGATGTACTGGTTTTACCTCCCCCGGTGCTTTTTGATTTCTGCTTGTATTTGATTTCCTCATCTCCCAGGTAAGCGCTAAACAGACGCGCTGATTCTTCTTCTCCTGGGTTGAAGATGAACTTAGTACCGCAGGCACCTAACATGGTTTTGGCTACTTCTTTACCGTAGTATTTCTCAAGCTGTCCCATGTTCTGCCAGCCGAGGATACCGCAGAAACCCTCACTACGGGATTCGTTGAGCCATTTAAACAGGTCTGGGAGGTATAGGGAGGGTACTTCATCTAATACGACCACGAGGGGGTCTTTGCGTTTTTTGGCGATCGCTCTAGCTACTGTCATGTGCAATATACTGCACAATAGCGGTCCTACTGCATCTCTGCGTTCCCTATCCAAACCGAAGATAATCATCTGCTTACCCTTAATTTCTAAAGGTAGAGTAGTCTTACCCACAAAACAGCCCAAGGTGTTTTTCTTCATGAATCGGGTAAACATCAAACTGGCAGTACCAGCGATACCTGCTATGGTTTTCTCAGAACCAGCAGAACTGAACAACTGACCGAAGGAAATCTTGATCCACGGATTGAGGTTAGCTGCCATCAAACGTTCTACCATGCGATCGCTACTAAGAATAGCAGCCGCAGTCATAATGTCTGGATACTGCATTCCTTTGGTCAGCATCAAAATGGCTTCTGTCAACTGGTCGCCCGCCGGACCAAAGAAAGCATCCTCGTTGCTGGAAGCCATCATTTTAAAGTTTTTGTTGATAACCGTGGCTAACTGACGGGCGGTTTCAGCATCAGTCGCATCTCGCAAGAAATCTAAAGGGTTGCACACCTCACTTTCTGGGAAACCGGGGGCAAACACATGCACCTCGTAACCCATTTTCTTGGCATAGTTAGCAACCTTGGCTTGCGTGGGATATTTAAAGTCGTACAAGACGATGGGAAAGCCCTGGTCAATGGCAGAGTAAATCATTGGGTTAATAGCAGAGAAAGATTTGCCACTTCCAGGCGCTCCAATGACGGCGGTTCCTCTTTGAACATCGGGTATGTATAGTGGTGTCCCTCCACTCCCCTTCTCCCCTTTTGTTCTGCCATCCTTAAACTTGTGTCTGCCAATATATAGTGTGGCACTATCGCATTTGGGGGCTGTAACTTGTTTGAGAGCCTTCTTTTTGGCTTTAGCCGTCTCCTTTCCTCCTCCAAAGTAGCTGGTAGCCAGTTTGCCCTTCTTTCCTCCAGAAAATATGGAGAAAGCTGCAATCCCTAATAAACATCCTGCAAGGATTATGCCATTAGGACTAAATAAGCTGCTTGTATATTTGCCTATGGGAGACTGAGGATTTTGGATGTCTTGAATAAAGTTATTCTTGCTCATAAAAAGATAATTTATGCGGCTAACTATTTCAATATTTATTGCTATTAAATTTGATTTAGAATTATCAGTAATTACGGTTATTCATTACATAATAAATGATGAAAATCCTTCTTCCCTAGCCCCTATTTTCATAGGAGGTCTACTAAAGAACCGTAATTCTGAATTTATATATCATGTCTGGAGGGGAGACGAAACAGCCTAAAAAGCTTGGTGTATAAGATGGGTAGCGTTTTGTGATAGAAAAAGGTAGGTCTAGTTTTGTCAATAAGACCTACTTAATGATAATGTTAGCTATATTGTACCAAAAGCACTTAAAAAGTCAATTGAGTTTAGCAGAATATCTGTTGCTAAAAATTTTGATACATCTGTTGCAGTCAATCAAAGAAGTAACTTTAGAAAAATTAGCGAATGCGCTACCTTTGGGAATTAAATTTGAAAGCAGAAGAAAAAGAATACAAAGATTTTTATCATTACCAAATCTCACAATTGAAAAAGTTTGGTTGCCAATTATTCAAGAACTAATAGCAAACTACTTCCAGAATGAAAAAATTATTTATATAGCAATTGATAGGACTAATTGGAGTCGGATAAACTTATTAATGGTCAGCGTGATTTGGGATAAAAGAGCCATACCAATATATTTTAGTTTGCTGCCCAAATTAGGTAGTAGTAATCTCACGGAACAGCAGAAAATATTATCGCCAGTTATAGCAATATTGAAAGATTATAAAATCTGTGTGTTGGGGGATAGAGAATTTTGCTCGGTAAAACTAGCAAAGTACCTTCAGAGCAAGGATGTATATTTTTGTTTGCGATTGAAAAAGAATGAATTTGTAGAAATTCTGAAGGGGAGACGAAATAAGCTACAATATAGATTCAATAAGCTTCATGGCTCTTAAACCTTGTTGATAATGCTTCCACTTATTACGATTAATTCTCATTAATTGTGTGACTAAATCAATACAGCTATCCTTGAAATGTACCCATGTTTGACCATATAAGCCGATATAAAAACTACTGTGTCTCCGTTGAGAACGACTCCTTTCTTTAATCCGAGCTATATATTTTTGGATTCCTTTGCGTTTAATAAGTTGACCATTAATTGTTGCAGAGGTGTAAGCGATCGCTATCAACAAAACTAGAGAAATAAAACGTTCACCTTGAACATTAGTGTTTTCTAAGTTATAGCCACCTGTTTTGAAATCTCTAAACATTTCTTCAATATCAAATCGCTTTTTGTAAGCAGCAATTGCTGACTCTAGGGTGTCAAAATTTGTTAAAATAAACCATGCTTCTTTGGGTGCTACTCCGTTAATTTTACGTTGCCACTTACCAGCCACATTAAAACTGATAAAACCCTGAGTCTTTGTTACCTTAACTCCCTTGATAAAAAAAGATACTCCAGGAGTTAATCCTAAACTGCTTAACTCCATAAACATATCTTGTTTAATTTCTACAAATTCATTCTTTTTCAATCGCAAACAAAAATATACATCCTTGCTCTGAAGGTACTTTGCTAGTTTTACCGAGCAAAATTCTCTATCCCCCAACACACAGATTTTATAATCTTTCAATATTGCTATAACTGGCGATAATATTTTCTGCTGTTCCGTGAGATTACTACTACCTAATTTGGGCAGCAAACTAAAATATATTGGTATGGCTCTTTTATCCCAAATCACGCTGACCATTAATAAGTTTATCCGACTCCAATTAGTCCTATCAATTGCTATATAAATAATTTTTTCATTCTGGAAGTAGTTTGCTATTAGTTCTTGAATAATTGGCAACCAAACTTTTTCAATTGTGAGATTTGGTAATGATAAAAATCTTTGTATTCTTTTTCTTCTGCTTTCAAATTTAATTCCCAAAGGTAGCGCATTCGCTAATTTTTCTAAAGTTACTTCTTTGATTGACTGCAACAGATGTATCAAAATTTTTAGCAACAGATATTCTGCTAAACTCAATTGACTTTTTAAGTGCTTTTGGTACAATATAGCTAAACATTATCATTAAGTAGGTCTTATTGACAAAACTAGACCTACCTTTTCTATCACAAAACGCTACCCATCTTATACACCAAGCTTTTTAGGCTGTTTCGTCTCCCCTCCAGGTAGAAATTAAACAAGATATGTTTATGGAGTTAAGCAGTTTAGGATTAACTCCTGGAGTATCTTTTTTTATCAAGGGAGTTAAGGTAACAAAGACTCAGGGTTTTATCAGTTTTAATGTGGCTGGTAAGTGGCAACGTAAAATTAACGGAGTAGCACCCAAAGAAGCATGGTTTATTTTAACAAATTTTGACACCCTAGAGTCAGCAATTGCTGCTTACAAAAAGCGATTTGATATTGAAGAAATGTTTAGAGATTTCAAAACAGGTGGCTATAACTTAGAAAACACTAATGTTCAAGGTGAACGTTTTATTTCTCTAGTTTTGTTGATAGCGATCGCTTACACCTCTGCAACAATTAATGGTCAACTTATTAAACGCAAAGGAATCCAAAAATATATAGCTCGGATTAAAGAAAGGAGTCGTTCTCAACGGAGACACAGTAGTTTTTATATCGGCTTATATGGTCAAACATGGGTACATTTCAAGGATAGCTGTATTGATTTAGTCACACAATTAATGAGAATTAATCGTAATAAGTGGAAGCATTATCAACAAGGTTTAAGAGCCATGAAGCTTATTGAATCTATATTGTAGCTTATTTCGTCTCCCCTTCAGCTAGAATTCACAATTTCATGATAAAAGCTAGATTTTTCAACCTTTTTACTCTCTTTATATCAATTGATATAAGTAATAGCTGGTGTTTGTAATGACAAGATGGCTACTGTTAAACGATTAATTGAATTTGAACAACGGTGCAATCCTACCCACAGTATTGGCTGGTGCGTGAAAAAAAGCACTGTGGCAACTAGAACGCGATCGCTGTTTTTAAGTTAGGTAACGGGACTTAAACATTTTTGAGACAGAAACAAGGCTCAAGCTTATACAAGGCAAGGAAAATACATCAAGTGCTAAAAAATGCGCCAAACCTAGATATATCAAGAAACTAGGTCAATTGATGTCAAAGTCTTTCTATATATACATTTGATGGCTTTTTGAGGCTAATTTTTGTCTAAGTCCCAGTAAGCAAGTAGCTGGTTTTGACCGCACACATCAATCGTTTTTAAAATTTTAGTTTTATTTTATACTCAAAACTATTGAATACTAATGGCTTCACGAAGATTTTACTTTCATGTATAGAAAAGATAAATTCATTTCTACCGTACATGACCGAATACGGTTTACCCCGTATTGATTAGGCAAAATTTTTACCATCCTAGCCATAGGAGTTTCAAGGATGCGTCTATGAGTTATCGAGAATACCAACAACAGTTTAATAAAGCACTTGAAGATGAGATTAAAGCATTACGAAAAAGCGGTGGACAAAAAACATTTTTGAGTGATGGTTCATTTTTAGTTAAACGCGGCCGTCAATATATATATTCATTTACAACCGATACTGAACTGCGTTTTCCTGATGATACTCCAGTAGATTTAGAGTATAAAGGCAAAAAATATAGTGGAATTTTAGTTTCCGTTGAAGGCTTTGATATTATTTTGGCATTACAGCAAAATTTAGGAAATTCAATTCCTACAGCTATACTCTATACCTCTCCCTGGTTTTTATTGGAAGAACTAAAAAAGCGGTTGCTAGAAAGCTCTAATCTAAAGGGAGCTAATAGAAGCCTAGCGGAAATGTTACTAGGGGAGAAAAGTGAAACTAACCCTTCAACAAGCAATACCAAAAAATTGTTAAATCAAATTGAGCCGCGATTACAAAAACCAATAGGTTGTAATGAATATCAGAAAACTGCTGTTGACAAGGTACTTAATCACCAAGTCAGTTTTATTTGGGGTCCACCAGGAACAGGGAAAACTAAAACTTTGGGAATCACTGTAGCTGCACTGGTTCAAGCTGGTGAGTCAGTTTTGGTGGTAGCTCATAGCAACACTGCTGTTGATACAGCTATGAAAAGTGTAGCTGAGTATTTGCAAGGTGCGCCTATTTATGAAAATGGTCTAGTGTTGCGCTATGGAGTTGCGACCCCTGGTAGTCTAAAAGAGTTTTCGCAGTTACACGTTAGAGAAGTAGCACGTCAGCAGAATCCAAAACTTATAGAGCAAATAGAACGGTTAGAAAGACAACGCAAAGATTTAGTCAAGCGATCGCGTATTGAAAAGCTAACCGAACTGCAACGTCAAAGTATCCAAAATGAGATTGCAACTGTTAAACAAGCTTTGCAACCCTTCAAAGAACAGTTAAAGCAGAAAGAAACTGAACTGATTAAACAAGCAACAGTAGTTGGCTGCACCTTATCTAAAGCAGCGATCGCTAAAGAAATCTACCAACGCCGTTTTGATGCCATAGTAGTGGACGAGGCGAGTATGGCTTATATTCCGCACTGTGCTTATGTCAGCACCCTTGCTAATCGTCGTATTGCTATTTTTGGTGATTTTCGTCAGTTAGGGCCTATTTCACAAGCAGAGACAGAAGCAGCACAGCAATGGCTACAACGAGATATCTTTGACGAAGCTGGTATTACTCTCAAGGTAAATAGGGGACAAATTGACTCACGGATGGCGCTATTAAAAACACAGTACCGTATGAATCCAGCTATTTCTAAAATACCAAATCAGCTTTTTTACAATGGGCAACTGCAAGATGGCTCTGGTGTGGAGCAAAGGACGATGCCGATTGTCCAGAGTCAGCCACATCCAGGATCAGCCCTAATAGTATATGACTTGAGCAAACTTTCGGCTTTTTGTTTTAAAGAACAGCAGTCTCATAGCCGTTTTAATATCATTTCAGCCTTAGTAGCAGTCAATCTAGCTTACCAAAGTACCCAGATTAATAATTCTAGTGTGGGTATCATTGCTCCTTACAATGCCCAAGCACGTTTAATACAACGTTTGCTGCAAGATTTACACCTTACGGACAAGTCTGTAAGAGTTGCTACAGTTCATCGCTTTCAAGGAGCAGAACAGAATCTAATTATTTTTGATGCTGTTGAAGGTTTACCACAAGCTAAGGCAGGAAAATTAGTTACAGGTGGAACGCAAAGTACAGCTATGCGGCTTGCCAATGTTGCTGTTAGTAGAGCGCAAGGTAAATTTATTAGTTTATTTAATTATCAATATATTCAGCAAAAACTTGACTCCTTTAATATTTTTCGCAAATTTGTTGACCGTATATATGCTCAAGCTAATATCCAATCACTGACATGGGCTTTACAACCACTCAGCGATTTACCTGGATTAACTTACTTTTCCAAAAGCCAGGATACTTTACAACAAATAAAGTTGGATTTACTTGCAACTAAGGAAGAAGTAGCTATAGCTTGGCCAAACTCCACTAGCAATCATCAGTTTCCTTTAGCTACATTAAAGCAGTGTAATTCTCGTGGTGTCCGATTTTTTATCACAGGTCAAAGCCGCAATTCTATTGCTACTGGACTACAAAATACTCATCTTTGGGATAATCAGGCTAATACTAGTATCGGTTTAATTGGTATTGACCGTAAGTGCTTGTGGGTATACTTGAATCCGACTTCACCATTGGCATCAGTTATTCGGATAGATTTACCACAAACTACAAAATTATTGTATAGCTTTTTACGCTTAGTACCTGAACAAGATCCAGGTTCCATAACAAGTAAAATCAATCAAGGCGAAAATCCGTTTGGTCAATGCCCTGATTGCGGACAACCTCGCTGGTATAGCCGTACTGAATATGGAGCTTATATTACTTGTTCTAAAAATCCTCACCATTCTCGCAGGAAAATGAATGAGAAAGATACAACGCTTTTGATGAGATTTATGAACATTAACTGTTCAGTATGTAAGCAACAAGCAAGTGCTTACAAAAGCTATAAAGGTATTTATATAGGCTGCTCACAACGAAATTGTGGCTGGTCAACATCACTAGAATCATTAATTTAAATCTACGGTTGCCTGAGTTTTATGACCACTATCCAAATAGCTTTTGTAGTTTGTGGCTTAACCCCGTGCCAAAACATAGTAATTCTGTATAGAATTGAGCAAGCGGATTAAGTGTATCTTTAAAAACACCCAGTTGTTGACGGCTGGTATTGACTGTCAACTATCAAATGCGAACTATCAACACATCTCTATGCTTCCGTCAGTATTCAAAACTTGCATTCCCAGAGAAGAAATTTTAGCAGGGGAACTCTCTCCCGAATTATTCGCCGCCAAATTGCGACTGGTTGTGGAAGGGAAAGCACCCCAGGTATACCAAGACCCAACAGCATTTTTCGCCAATACTTTTGCTACTGACGGTTTAAAAACATTAATTTCTGAAGTTTTTGGACGGTTGGTTGGTGCTGCTGTCGGTTCTCCGATTATCCGGCTAGAAACCAGCTTTGGTGGTGGTAAAACCCACGACGAAATTGCATTGTGGCACATTGCCAAAAATGGACGAGAGATTTCTGGACTAGACCGTTTTGCTGACCTGAATTTAATTCCAGACCGACCGATTCAAGCAGCTGCGATCGCCTGTCAAGACCTCGACCCTGTTAACGGCGTTTATCATGCCGATACTGGTGTTACCACATACACCCTTTGGGGAGAAATTGCCTATCAAATTGGCGGTGTAGCCGGCTACAGCTTACTTAAAGGTTCTGACGAACAGCGAGTTAGTCCTGGAACAGTGGTTTTAGAACGGATCATGCAAGGAGAACCCACTGTAGTTATCTTGGATGAAATCGCCAGATATTTGCGAGCAGCCAAAGCCACCATAGTTGGTAACAGTGACTTAGCAGAACAAGTTGTGGCGTTTTTATTCTCCTTAATGGACTTAGCCGCAGCTTGTAATAACTTAGTGTTTGTCTATACCTTGGCTTCCTCTAGCGACAGTTTTGGGGAAGAAACCACAGAAATCCGTGAAGCAATTTCTGCTACTGCCCGTCAAGAACGCATCCTCAAACCTAGCACCGATATTGAAATTTATAATATCGTCAAACAACGGGTATTCAGCAATATTCAAGCCGATGCTGCCGCTAATGCTGCCAGAGAATATTTACAAAGTTATAAAGCCAGCCGCATTAACTTACCGGATGGTTGTAAAGATGCACGCTATGCGGAAAGTATCGAGCAGAGTTATCCCTTCCACCCCGAATTATTTAACCTGCTAACTAAAAAAATTGCTTCCATTCCCAACTTCCAACGCACTAGAGGTGCTTTGCGGTTATTTGCTAGAGTTATACGTCATCTGTGGGACGATACTACTACCTGGATACCGCTAATTCATTCTCACCACATCCCCGTAGGTATTGAAGAAGAAATTACCAGCGATTTAACTGCCCGTTTAGAACGTCCCTTGATGCGTATAGCTATTCAAGCAGACATTTATAACCCAACTGGGAGAGAAGCACATGCCCAGTTACAAGATGCAGAATGGAAAGCTGCTGGTAAACCTCCCTTTTCCACCTGGGTAGCACGTACCATTTTTTTACATTCCATCAACCAAGGTACAGCCGCCGGTATTCGTCGGGCTGAATTAAAT
The DNA here is from genome assembly GCF_000332295.1 of Fortiea contorta PCC 7126. Taxonomy (GTDB): domain Bacteria; phylum Cyanobacteriota; class Cyanobacteriia; order Cyanobacteriales; family Nostocaceae; genus Fortiea; species Fortiea contorta. The sequence goes on from NZ_KB235930.1 coordinate 4,222,298, forward strand.
TTATCTTTGCTCACACCGGGGCTAGAAATTGGTTTTGTTGATACCGCTTTAGAAAGGCTGAGTGAAGTTGCTTGGTACTTAGAAAACGATCCAATAACAACTCTGGCTCGTTTCAAGGAAGAACCATCAATTAATAAAATTATTGCTGAGGAAAAAGCCCAAATTGGAATTAGTGAAGCGAAAGAAGATTTGCGAAATCGCCGTGATACAATTTTTGCTGATAAATTCTTCAAACTAGTTTCTGCACCCGAATCACCCGCAGATGTTGATGATGCGCCGGATAGCATTGCGTTGTGTTTAATTGACTTTAACGAAGCGACTATTTCTGCAACTACCGAAGGGCCACCGCAAATTGTAGAGAGAATTTTTAATGACACAGGAGAGTCAGGTAAATTTCGTACATTTAGAAATCGCTTGTTATTCTTAGTCGCCAATAGACAAGAATTAGAACGAGCAATTGACAATGCGAGGGAGTTTCGGGCGATTCAAAATATTCTTAATTCTCCTAACCGCTTGCAAGATTTATCAGAAAATCAGCAGAAACAACTTAAAGATAAAAAAGGTGCTTTGGATTTAGGTGTAAGAGTATCTTTAACTAATGCTTATCGCCATTTATTTTACCCAGCTAATGATTCGGTAAAAGCGCCCAAGGGGTTGATGCACTATCCTTTATCTGCACAGGATGCTAGTGATGTCAAGGGTAAAAATAATCAACAAGATGTGATTTTAAAAGCACTGAAAGATTGTCAAAAAATTCGTGCTGATGAAGCACCATCTTACGCCCCAGCTTACATTTTGCAGAAGGTATGGCCATCTGGGTTAACCTATTGGACAACCAAAGCACTGAAAGAAGCTTTCGCCAAAGACTTGGGTTTAAATATACTCCTCGATGCTGAACTCTCAAAGCTGCGAGATAGCATCCGCCAGGGTTTGCAGAATGGCAATTGGGATATGAAAGTCGGAGAAAAGCTGTATATTAAAACCGATGACGGTAAAATTACCGTGCCTGACTCCATTGAATTTTCGGAACGGATGGTACTTTACCGCCGGGGAATTCTCGAACCGCCGAAACCGCGAGAAATTGAACTGAATGCCCAAATAATGCCTAGTACCGATACGCTTAAACCTGTGCGGGTGCGGTGGAAAGCAGCAGGCGCATTGACAATACAGCTTTATCAGGATGGAAATTTGACAGGGGGACAGTTTCGTCCTAGTGATGAGTACGAAACAGCGATCGCTAAAACCACAACTTTCAAAATCGTAGCTGATTACGGCAATGGCGAAGTAGAGGAGAGGGAAACCCTAGCGAAGATATTAGTTTATGGCACTGGAACGCCCAGCACACCAAGCGCGGGCGAAGATGGAAACGGTTCTTGGGATGATCTATCTCTATTTAAAGCCAAACCGGAAGAATTTGACTTGGAGGGGACACTTGACAGGGTATTTAATGAACTAGGCGATTTTATCCAGGACAATGGAGTTCAAGGTATTGAGTCCCTGGAAGTTTCCGTTGCACAAGTGATGGACTACCGCAAGTTGATGACGGCTTTCCCGATGTTGATGAAGCTGCCTTTGGAAATTGACCAAACGGTAACTGTTACTATGGGTGAACAGTTTACACGCTTAGAGTATCAAGGGCCATACAAAGGATTTCAGAGTTTTCAGGGGCCTGTCAACACCTTACTCAGTAGCGCGGATGTAAAAGCTGATGTGTCCCTAAAGCTAATATTTAAATTTTCATCTCCAGTACAACCAAACGGCGCAGAAATCAGTAATATCAAACAAGCCCTAAATCGGAACCCGGTTGATAGGCTGAATTTGACGGCGAAAGTAACGTACTGAGATGCAAGAGTTTCAATTGCGAGTAGTTCCCACGGATAACAATAACTTTGCCCTAGAGTTGTATCAATGTGCTTATAAGAAAGCCGGCGAAAAAAAGCGTCCTTCCGCAAAACGGATTGGGCGGCTCAAGGGCAATGCTTTAATTCAGGTAAAACAGGCAATTTATGATTGTTTGAAAGCGAATAATTACGACCCCAAAACGTTAAGTCATAATCGCCAAACTCCCTATATTTTGAATGAAGAATCAGGGATAAATTTGGCGTTGCTGTTTCAAACTTTGCAACCGCTTTCTAAATTGGAGCGCATCGCTAATATTGCTCAAGGGATTAGAGCTATGAGTTATGAAGAATCGCACTACTGGTTTGCCAAAATTAGTAATGGTAAACGTAATCAGGCTTTGAAAGCGATTCGAGTATTGCTTGGTGATTAGCCGCCACTGCTACCCATTTGGCATTCGGCAGGGGAGACGATAGCGATCGCCCCTGGCGCGACGACTCCTGGAACTACTGCTACAATCCAAGCAATAATCGTTAGCACGCGGCTCCACATTGATAATGCTGCGTTCCCGTGCAAACCTTAATTGGTGGCACAATTGGACTTCTGGTTGATATAGCCCTGTGAACATCATCATAAAATCGTTCACGGCTTGCTCGGCAGACTTAACATTGAGTGCAATAACGCTCGGTTGAGCGATATCTTCATCATCAACATAACGCTGAGTTCGACGCTCTTGTTCACTTAATGCTTCTTGTTGTAACCTAGCAGCCGGAATCAATTCATGGCAGTGCAGGCAACCACCGTAAGCGTAAGGAAGTACGGGTCGAGTAGCAGTGAAAATATCGCTAACCTGCTTTGTTTGCTTATTGACAGAAACCTTAGCACCAATCTGAATCCCTGGAATCAGGTACTGATGCACCAGCGCATTAAAAACTAGACGGCTTTGCATCGAGTCTGCTGCCAAGAACAAGAAATCGGCATCTACTAGTAAATGAGCGATCGCTTCATCGACAATATTTCCCACGACTGCATCATAGCGGATGGAGGGATTAGCTTGTTTGGCAACCCGACGTGCAACATTGACTTTATAAGGAGCCAATCGCTTACCTAATTTTTGCAACCAAGGGATGGGCTGTTTAACTAACCAAGTCATTGCATCCCAAGGAGTTGTGCCAACAATCCGAGGTCGATTGGTTAATTCAATACGGTCAAAGTCGATGGCGACAATATGCCCAACTCCCAAGCGGGACAACCATTCATTGATCAACGAACCTCCCCCGCCAAGTCCGATGATTCCTACCTTTAAATTGGCGAAAATTTGTTGTCCCACATCACCAAATAATCGTGCGTGGCGATCGTACATTGGGTCTGAAGGTCTTGGTCGAGGTCGGGGAGAAGGATAGAGATTGCGGATGTGTGGGCCGATAATTGTCATGTGGTCGAGTTGAAAGCGACCAGAGGGAGTCCAGATATCTCCAGCTACGGCATTTTTGGCAAACACTAATGCCCCCACTGGGCCGCCACGAGTAATATCAAGCAATGCTGGATACCCTCGTTCATGAGATGCCATATCATCAGCTGAGAAACAAACTTGGTCTGTACCGCCATGACAGTGTACGGCGAAGTAGCAGAGGTTCTGTTCTGCACAGTAACCTGATATTTCAGCTACAAACTTTGCAGTTAAAGCACGGTAGCCGCGAGTTCCAGGTACATAATCAATCCCGTCTTGCGCTAGAAAAACTTCACGCGCCAGCAGGCGGATACCACGAGGAGTTTCTACAATACCTGCTGCAATTACCGCGCCATGTTCATCACCATCACCAGGGAAAAGATGCTGATGAAGCTTTTGGTAAAGTGGCTGATCGATTCTGAACTCAATAGGTTTGTTCATTGGCTTCTCAACCATGTAAGAACCTTAGTTAACTTAGTTGCAGCTGTGTCGATGGCAGCATTCCATCGGTTGGAACGCCGCGACACTTGGATTACCTGCTGATTTCGCCAAGTATTAGCAGAGAATCCAGCACCTTGGACTAAACCATTAACTCGACGCAACCCTGCATCTATATAGTGCGGGTAGACATCTGCATAGGGATACTGAAAGGAAATTGCAAAACCTACCCAGCTAGTAGAAGGTACGTACTGTTCGCCAATCATTAAATTATGGACAATGACGTTTGCGCCACCCTGCGCCTCAGCTTCCACTTCGACACAATGCCCAGGAAAGGCGATCTGAATTTCTGCGATCGCCTGCTCAATTTCAGGTGTCATTGGTATCTCCTATGAGTTGTCATCAGGTGCGGTGGCGCGGAACTTTTGCCCCTCGTGCAGGGTAACGGTTTCGCAGTCGCCAACTTGCTTGAGAGGAGAATTACCTTTAACCTCAAACAGCACGAAATCTTCCTGAATCGCTACACCCTGCTTAATCGCAGCCTGTTTAATCTCTAAGCCTGTAGCCTTATGCTCTGAGAAGGTTACAGGGCGTTCGTTGACAGTAACAGTGATTGTTTTGGGTTTTTTCGCCAATAATTCTGCGTCTTGCTGAGATTCAATCTGCATATTAGACTCCTTGTAAATTTAATTTTGTAGTTTTGGAATGAGAGGATTGGGGAGTAGCAGATTTTGCACTCCCCAAGAATAAATAAGTGGTTCGGAAAGTAGACTATTTAGAGCCTTTATGCTTGGTAGGGTCAACTAGTTTGTAAAGCTGACCTGCTTGTGGAGTTGGAGGTAGAGGTTCACCTTTGGTTACGGTTCGTTCTTCTCCCGTCCTACCGCCACGCGGGCCAGTAATCTCGTATTGACCTGACCGTTGTGCGATTTCGCCTGGTTTTTTCAGTTCGTCAGACATAAGCCCTCCTTTTTGTTTGAAAATCGAACATTGACTTGATACAAGTTAGCACAATGTTCATAAAACTAACAACAAAAAGTGTAATTTTGTTGCCAAATCGGGCTAAGATTAGGTTGGGTGTTCGATTATCAAACAAAACTTAGGTTCCAAGGAGAATGAATTACGCAGAACTAGGCCGCCGAATTCGCCTTGCTAGGGAAGAGGCTTCACTGTCTCAAGATACTGTGGCACAGCATCTTGAACTGCCGCGTTCTGCTGTGTCTTTGATTGAAAGTGGCAAACGCAAGGTAGACAGTTTGGAACTCGAACGGTTTTCCCGTTTAGTTGGCAAGAGTATTCTGTTTTTCTTTGATGAAGAGTACAGAGTAGTAGAGGCAAGTAATTTTGAGGAGGATGACCCAACTCAAATCCTTTTCAGCGCCAACCAAGTTGTTGACATATCGCCAGATAAAGAGCAAATTGAGCGCTTTCGTCAGTTTCACCGCAACTTTGGGGATTTAGCTCGAAAGTTGAACCGTTTTTCTGAACCTTACTCAAGCGAACCTTTATACAACGTATTTAAGCCTACTCCAGCAGCAGCCAAGTGGATGGCAGCACAAGAACGTGCCCGACTAGGGATTCCAATTTCTAGCCCTATTAGAGATATGTGGGGAATTTTAGAAAGTGAAGGTGTCAGGGTTATGGCATGGAATCTTGTGACCCCTAAATTAGGAGGATGTTTCATTTTTTCTCATTTTCTTGGTTCCTTCGTTTTAGTAAAAAGAAATCTGGGGGATTATTCAACCAATAAGTTGAATTTCGTGTTGGCACATGAATATTGCCATCATTTGATTCATCGCCAGCAAAAAGGTATTACCTGCGATCCGAATGGACACTACCGTAAACCAGAAGAATACTTTGCTCAATGGTTTGCTGCTAATTTTCTAATGCCAGAAGAAGCAATAGTTCCACGATTAACTACTTATCTAGAGAATTATAACGGAGAGATTACTGCTGAAATTGTGATGCATTTGGCATTAGATTTTGGAGTTAGCTATCAAGCAATGCTGTATCGTATGGCTGATAAAAAGGTTGAATTAATTGAAAAAAGCGTCTATCAACAATTATCCCAAGAAAAACCAAAACAACTACTAGCTAAAATTGGTCGTTCTGTCCCTCGCTTAGAAAAAGTCAATCAATTTCCTGATGAGTACACAGAAATGGCATTTGAGGCATATCGTTTAGGTCAAATTAGCTTAGGCAAGTTAGCTGAATTGTTAGAATGTTCTATAGAGGAAGCAAAATCTCAATTAAAAGCTAGAGATATTCCCCTCGATATGGGAGTTGATTCGGATTCAGAATTATTAAGCGACATAGAGAACGCTTAGAAATTTGGTGTGAGTTTGAATGGAAACAATTAAGTGAAAAAGGAAAATATTGACCCAGATTTATCGCCAATAATTTTTGATAGCACTGTTCTGAGTAATTTTTCTCCGGCACAGATATTACATGTTCTCAGAAGGCTCTATGCGGGTAGAGCCTTTATTGGTAGGGCGGTTCGACGAGAGATTCAAGTTGGAAGTGCAAGTACCTGTAATTCTACTTATTTGCGTACCCGTGCCAAGTTAAGAGCAGTTAATCAAGCTTTCCAAGAAGGCTGGATGCGGTCGCCTGATGACGAAGTTAACCCAAAAGATGAAGTGATAGAGTTACGCCTGTCGATGGAATATAGAAAGCGTTTTAGCCCAGGAGAGTCAGAAGCGATGGCGATAGCCCGCAACCGTAACTGGATTTTTGCTTCGGATGATGGTACAGCTAAACGGTTTGCAAGAGAACGAGGTATTCGAGTCACTGGAACTTTAGGTATTTTAACCAAAGCGGTTAAAAGCAATATTCTCTGTTCGTCTGTCGCTAATAACATTTACGCTCAGTTATTTGAAGAAGGTTATAACTTTCAGTTGCCATATCAAAATGACATTTCTAGTCATCTCAATCCATAATACTTAAAGGAAGCTGTAGTATTACAAACAATCCATGCCCAACCCCACCCCTAACCGCCCCGCTGTATTCATCGAAAAAATGATGCCCGTACAACTGCTGAATGAGCAAGTTAATTTTGAACACGGGGGAAATCCATTTAAAGGTTTACATCGCTGGTATTCGCGTAAGCCATTGTCATTTAGTCGCGCCAGTGTGTTGGCTTCTTTATTACCAGCAGATATCACAATGCAAGAGTTTGAATATTTGCTGGGGTTAGTACCAGGGAAGGAGGTAAAACTATATAAAACGCCGCCAAATTCTGTGCAGATTAAGAAGGTGCAGGATTATTGTGAGAAGGTTTGGGGAACTCGCACACCAACTGTATTAGATGCGTTTGCAGGTGGTGGGAGTATCCCGTTTGAAGCGGCGAGATATGGGTTAAATGTGCTGGCTTCTGATTTAAACCCTGTGGCGGTAGTGACGATGAAGGCGGCGATGGAATATCCGCTAAAGTTTGGCCCAGATTTGCAGCAGGATATTGATAAATGGGTGAAGTGGGTAGGGGATGAAGCTGAGAAAAGATTAGCTGAGTTTTTCCCTTCTTTACCTGGAGAAACTGTGCAGAATTATTTATGGGCGCATACGGTTGTTTGTCCGAGTTGCGAGTCTGTTGTTCCGTTGAGTCCAAATTGGTGGTTAAGTCGTACTAGCAATTATGCAGGCAAAGGACAAGCTAGGAAAATTACAAGTGATTGGTATGCTGTAAAGCCAATTCCTAATCCTGAAAATAAGCGAGTTGATTTTGAATTGGTTAAGGGTAGGAAGGGAAAGGGGACAACTATTGAAACAGATCATGGAGAGTATGATCCGGATACTACAACAACTATTAGCAGAGGTGTAGGCAGATGTCCTAATTGTAATAGTGTAATTCAAGATGAAACGATAAAAGCTCAATCTCAATCATCTAGGTTAGGACATCAATTTTATGCAGTTGCTTATAGAAAAGGAAGTGGTTTACTAGAATTTAGAACGCCTACGGCAATAGATTATGAAGGTGTTCAAAAAGCAGAGTTATTTTTGCTTAATAAGAGAAATGATTGGGAATTAGCCGGGTTTATGCCAACTCAGGAAATTCCTGAAAATACCCACAGAGGGCCGGATATGTACCTCTATGGTATTCGTAAATGGTATGAAATGTTTCATACTCGTCAGCTTTTAACTGTTGTGACTTATGTAGAAATTATCAATGAGGCTAAGGCATTAATTAAGTCTGAATATGTGTCTGACAAAGCAGAAGCTATTGTAACTTATTTATCTTTAGTATTAAACAGATGCGTTGATAAAAATTCTAGATTAACTCATTGGGATGGTAGTGCATTAAAAGTTCAACCTGCAAGCGCTCAACATTCTTTAAATGTATTTTGGAATTATCCAGAATCAAGTGGCTCTTGCAGGTTATGGAAATCTTGTTCTGATTGTGCAGATGATTACTTTAAACTTTGTTCTATTTTTGGGACTAAATTAGGTTCAATAGGTATCCCAGTATTTAAAGAAACCGAGACAAAATCCATCAGAATAGACTTAGCATCAGTCGATAACTTAACTTACATTTCTGATAACTCTGTAGATGTCATAGTTACAGACCCACCCTACTATGATTCTATTCGTTATGGTGAAATTTCAGACTTTTTTTATGTATGGCTTCGATCAAATCTATTAAGTATCTTTCCTGAATTATTCTTTAACGAACTAACTGACAAAGACAGAGAAGCGATCGCAAATCCTGGACGGTTCCGTAACATGGGAGTATCTCCAGAAGAACTCGCCAACCAAGACTATGAAGCAAAAATGGCGATGGCGTTCGCCGAATACCATCGAGTCCTCCGCGACGACGGCCTGATGACAGTACAATTCAACCACAAAGACTCCGGCGCGTGGGATGTCTTAGCAAAATCCCTCATCGATGCTGGTTTCGAGATTACCGCATCTTGGGCTGTCAGCACCGAAAACCCGCAAAACTTGCACCAAGCGCAGAAAAACGCAGTTTCCAGCACCGTGCTTTTAGTATGCCGCAAACGCGACCCTAACGCCCAACAAGCTTGGTGGGATGACGTGCGTATCGACGTGCGAAATATCGTCTTTGAAAAAGCACCGGATATTGAAAAATCACTCACAGCAGATTCCCGCCCCGCAGCTGATAGAGTCGCAGATCCTCACCGCCGCGTTAAACCTCCCGGTATTGACTTGTGCTTAACTGCTTACGGTTGTGCTTTAAGCGTATTTACCCGCTACAGTTCCATCCTCGACAGTGCAGGTAATCCCGTTGAACCCAAAGCTGCATTTGAAGAAGTACGCCAAGCAATTGTTGAGTACCGTTTACAAAATTTATTAGAAGGTAAAGACTTCAACGGTATCGACCCCTTAACCCAATGGTACCTGCTAGCATGGGATACCTTTGAAGCGCGAGAATTCCCCTTTGATGAAGCTAGACAACTGGCTTTAGCAGTCGGCGGTTTTGATGTTTCTGATTTGGTAAAAAAACATAAACTACTCGATTCTGGAAGCGGTTCTTGTAAATTACTCACCCCAGAACAACGCCTGAAAAAACGCGCCTTCTCCGTCATCGATACTGAATTTTCTGCCAGATATTTAGTAGATGGACTCCACGCAATTATCACCCTTTACCAAGAAGAAGGAAATACAGAACCAGTACGCAGATTTTTGAAAAACACAGGCTTAGTCAGCAACGATTTATTCATGCGGACATTTGAAGTCACATTGAAAGTCATTCCCCGCATTACTGATGAAAAGAAACGCATCCCCGAAGAAAAAGCCTTATTAGATTTGTGGTTAGCTATGGATGAAATTAAAGCCAAAGTCTCCTACGTGCAGACTGAGTTACCCTTAAATCAAGGGGGACAAATTAGCTTGAATTTGGAATTTGATTAAAAGTGACCCCTTCCCTAAATCCTCCCCACAAGCCAAGAGGGGTATTATTCCCTTCTTACTTGTTAGAAAGAGGATTGGAAATTAGATACAACTAACATATTTCACTCAACCAAAAATCTCTATAAACTACTAAGTAATTCAAGAAAGATGATTTATTTTCAAAAAACAAATTATCAAATAGCTTTTTTAATTGCTAAAGAATGTCTGAGCGTAATATCTCAATGGCGTAAAGGATTTGAATATTCACCCAGTCAACAGGAATTACTTATGGGAGGAGCTGATGGTAGTCCTAGTCTTCCTACTATCCTGAGAATAGTTGATAACCAGAAAGTATACCTGACAATGCGATTTAATTTTAATTATACCTTTGAGGGTGTTTTTGAAGGACGCGAATCGACTGAGTTAGTCTATATGAAAGCTGGAAGCTATCCAAATGATGTGCGAGAACCAAAAGATATTGTCCTCAAAATTGAAGGAGAACCTTATGAATCTCTTATCGCTTGGTACAAATGGTCAGATGCAGAAGTATTTTCAGGCACATATACATATGAGTTTTTTGAAAATCCGACTTTTGATATGAGATATATTAAAGTTACATCTAGCAACGGTGAAGGAATTTGTTTAGATGACTCATTAAGTTTTTGGAGTAATTGGTAAGTTAGAGATGCCAAATTTATCAAATACAGCCAACACAACCTACTTAGCTTTTTGAAACGTCAAAATTTAATATAATTTGCGATTATCAACGGAAACCTAATATGAAGATTAAAGGAATAAAATGCGGTCAAACTATCGAATTACTAGAACAAATCAACAATATTCCTGACGGTATAGAAATTATAGTTGAGTTAGAAATTACTCCCACTGAAATTACAGAACCACAACAACCCTTAACAGAAGCGGAAAGACTAGCGAAACTCAATCAATTATTTGGGGCTTGGAAGAACCTACCTGAATTAACAGAAATATTTAAATCAATAGAAGAACATAATTATTGATTATTAATAATTTTGGTGAAACGCCAACAACAAAAACTACTAAATTTGGTAAATTCTGTTGTTTTAGCTAAAATTAGATAAGAGTTAAATCAGAAATGTTGTACTTAATAGTAGAGCTATTACGGAAATTAAAAGCTTATGACAGCAAGCAATCTTAGACAGCAAATTTTAGAACATCTTGAAACATTACCTGGAGAACAGGTAAAAACTCTCCTGTTAACATGGCTGACTACTTCATCTGGAGACTTAGCAGATTTTGAGCAGTTACTTGTAAATCAAGCTACTCAAACGACACAAGAATCATTTGAGGTAGGTGAAATAGACACAGCATTAAATTTTCAACCTCTTACTGAAGCCCAGATGGTTCAGCAGAGTCTATCTGCTCTCGAAGCTTACCGTCGCACAGGTTCAGGAGTGGCGCATAGCCGTGTGCGCGAATGGGCAGACAGTTTGGGAACTGAGGAATAACGCCCATGTCCGAGATAGTTTGGACAGAAAGTGCAGTTGATGACTTAAATCGTCATTATGATTTTATCAAACTTAATAATCCTGATGCAGCTTCCCGTGCAGTACAAGCAATTGTCTCTTCAGGGGAGAGTTTACGGCAGAACCCCCGTCGAGGTGCAATTGTAGATGAAATAGCAGGACTACGAAAACTTTTAGTTTCTTTTGGTAAATACGGTTTTATAATTCACTACGTTATTCTTGAGGATGATGTTGTTATTTTACGTGTCTATCACGGGCGAGAAAATCGACCTCGTTAGTATTAATTTTCCAAGGATATAAACAACCGCATAATATGCCAAAAATTTTACGCGAATATCCTTGGAAAATTAGTTACTCCAGCAATACCCACAACACAATTGCTGATTTTTACATTCCTGCTTTAGAGTGTGCTATCCAGTATGACCGGAAAGCAGGTTTTTTTAGCAGCGCCATCTTGAGTAAAGTTGCTCGTGGTTTGGGTGCAATGTTACACAACGAGGGGCGAATGCGGTTAATTATGGGCTGTCAGTTTAGCCCACAGGATTTACAAGCAATTCAACAGGGATATGAACTCAGAGACGCATTGCTATATCGGCTAGATGCAGATTTAAAACCACCAGAAAACTTTGCCCAACTTAAACATTTTGAAATTCTTAGCTGGTTAATTCAAAATCAATATCTCGATATTAAAATTGCTATTCCTCTAAAAGAAAATGGGCTACCAGAAGACAGTACACAACAATTAGATCCACAGCATATATTTCACGAAAAAGTGGGCATCTTTACTGATAGTAAAGGCGATAAATTAGCATTTAATGGTTCCAATAACGAATCTATAGCGGGTTGGGAGAGAAATGTAGAATCATTTCATGTTTATTGTTCTTGGGAGGGAGGAAGGGAACTAGATAGAGTAGAAGAAGAAGTAGCTAGATTTGAGCAACTTTGGTATGATGTATCGCCTAATGTGAGAGTTTTTGATGTTCCAGAAGCGGTACAGAAAAAGCTGTTACGTTACGCCCCTGCTACGAAGCCTAACTGGAATGCCCAAATAGAATTTGATACTCAACCTCTGACAAAAGAATTAAAGCCTGTCCATTTTGAAACCTGGAGTAGTGCGGGCATCCTGCCCGCTACTACCAGTAGGGATACCAGTAGGGAGCAAGATGCTCCCACTACGAAAACTGAAATAAACAGTGAACAGTCATCAGTCATCAGTGAACAAGAACGATTAGCATTTACTCAACTTGCCAATATTCATGAACATCCTGGCTGTTTAGATTTTTGTCTAAAATCAATTCCCATTCACCCCTGGCCACACCAAATTAAAATCCTGCGCCGCGTTGCTCAAAATTTTCCCCAAAGTTTTCTCATTGCTGACGAAGTTGGTTTAGGTAAGACAATTGAGACTGGTTTAATTCTGCGCTATCTGTTGGTATCCCAAAAAGTGAGGCGGGTACTGGTTTTAGCACCTGCTAGCGTTCAACCCCAATGGCAAGAAGAACTGCGAGAAAAATTCAATCTGCATTTTTGGAGTTACACTTCTACAGAATTTAAAGACCCTTACAAACGCACTATCCCCGCAGCCACTAACCCTTGGAATACCCAAGATTTAATCCTGGCTTCTTCTCATTTGGTGCGGAGAACTGAGAGAATGCGCCAGCTACTAGAAGCACAACCTTGGGATTTAGTGGTATTGGACGAAGCGCACCACGCAAGGCGTAAAAGTCCTCAAGACCGCAAAGAAACGCCCAATCGTCTGTTAGAGTTAATGGCACAGCTAAAGGAGAAGACCAAATCTCTTGTTCTCCTCTCAGCAACTCCCATGCAAATTGATGCCATAGAAGTTTTCGATTTGTTAAACCTGTTGGGATTGCAGGGACATTGGAGTTATGGCGATAACTTCTGCGATTATTTCGCCTCCCTACAAGGTGCTGTCAAGCAGGAAATAATCAATTTTTGGCAAGTAATGTCCAATGATTATTTTCAGCGTGGCGGACAACCTTGCTCTAGATTAGAGCAGTTTTTGACAAAGAGCGATCGCATTCTTGCTTACAAAATGCAGGATACTTGGCAACGGGGAAAGAAAATCTCCAATCACAAACAATTATTGGCTGATGAAGATTTTATTGAAACATCTCGCCAATACTTGACAGTGAACACGCCATTGAAAGACTTGATGTTCCGCCACACCCGTGACACTTTACGACAATACTACCGTCGGGGACTGCTAGAGCGAGATATTCCCACCAGAATTGTGCAGGACAACGCCATTACTTTGGAACCACAACGAGAAGTACCGCTTTATGTAGCTGTCAGTGACTATGTGCGTCATTTTTATCGACTAGCTCAAAAAGATAAGCGTTCCTGTTTGGGTTTTTTGATGACGCTTTACCGCAAACGTTTGACCAGTTCATTTTATGCAATTAAATCATCTCTGCAACGCCGTTTGGATTACCTGTTAACTCAACAAGGAAGCGTTTTAAGTGATGACGATTTGGTGGATGTGGATAATGAAGATGATGCCATAATTGCGGGGCTGGAATCTTTCTTTGAACCAGTAGACCCCCAGGAAATTCAATATCTTGAAGATTTACTACGCCAATTTGAAAACACGGGGGAAGATACTAAGCTTTCTCGCTTTATTCAAATTTTGCGCCAGGAATTAACCGAACGGGAAAGTGCGATCGTTTTCACTCAGTACACTGACACGATGGACTATCTACGGGATACATTGAAGGAGTTGTACGGTAGCCAAGTAGCTTGTTATTCAGGTCGTGGTGGGGAACTGTACCAGAATGGGGAGTGGTGTCTAGTTCCCAAGGAAGAAATTAAACGCCGATTCCGCCAAGATGAAATCAAAATTCTCCTTTGTACTGAATCTGCTTCCGAGGGTTTAAACTTACAAAATTGCGGGGTGTTGATTAACTATGATATGCCTTGGAATCCCATGCGGGTAGAACAGCGCATTGGCAGAATTGACCGGATTGGACAAAGGTATTCTACTGTGCGAATCCACAATTTTTATTATGATGGCACAGTAGAAGCGAAAGTTTATAAAAAATTGCGCGATCGCATTAATGCTTTTGCCACAGTTGTTGGCAATCTCCAGCCAATTCTGGCACAAGTTCCTACGTTTATTGAACAAGCAGCTATGAGCGCAGATCCAGAAGAAGAAGATGTTTTAATGTCTGAATTCGATTCTGTGTTAGATGGCCCACCACCTCGTCTAGCAATTGAGGAAATGGTAGCAATGGATTTGGACGCTGATCTAGCGGAAATTCAAAAACCCATTTCTGCTGCTCCCTTTACTCCAGAAACTATTGAGCAATTATTCACATCCTCCGCACTTTTAAAAGCTAATGGCGTGCAATTTGAGAGCAGAAGTGAGGGTATTTGGCAACTGACTTATCAAGGACAGAATTACACGGTTACTTTTTACTCTAATGTTTTCGATGAAATGCCTTCCCTACGATTAATGAATTTTGGCGACCCCTTATTTGAACAATTACTGCAAGCAGTTGATTGATAAATTTTATGTTTTTTTCGTGATGATAACATTCGTCCCAGGTTTAATCCCAAACTTAACAGCAGAGCCAGCAGACAGTTCCAGAACGCGGTTGACTGGTTCAGTCGAATGGTAAAGAGGACAAGGTTCTTTAGAACATGGTGGCGCGCTTTTTACAACTGTCTTGACTACTCCATTTTGCACAAAGATGATATCGAGGGGTATTTGTACATCTTTCATCCAAAACTGTACTTTCTGCGTTTTGCCAATTTCAAACAGCATTCCCCGATTTTCAGATAGCTCTTTTCTATACTTCAATCCCAATGCCAGATGCTTTGATGTCTGCGCCACTTCCAATTGAATCTGTTTGCTTCCAACTAAAGCGATCGCTGTAATCGGTGGCTGTTGAGGAGAACGTGCCGCTAGAGCAAGTATACTTAAAATCATCGACCCTATAGCTAAACTAATACCAGCAATCGGACCAATTATATTCAGGCACTTTAGTAGAAATTGAAAGGAATTATCGAAGTTTTTTGCTGGAAATTTTCTCACAGAGTAGCTCATTTATCCACCAAATATATCTACATTGCTAATTGCATATTGAGAAGAGTCTGCGGGAGAAGACGGTAATCCTTGAATATCAGCCTTGTTCCTCATACTTTCCACCCTGTCTGCCTCCCTAATCGCTAATGGATTGATTTGCCGACGTTCTTCTAAAAGAGTGGCAACTGAAATTTCCAGCGGTGGTAACTCACTAGTAAATAGGGGAATATCTTCTGGAAACATTTGGCAGAAAGTGCTGGCTGCCGCCCTCTCGACAATGGTTTGGATTTCCGCACCTACACAACGATTAGTTTCTTTAAGAAGTCGTCGCCATTCTTCTTGACTGTAGGGGTCATCGCCACCACCAAATCTGTTATCAAACCGAGCGCTATGTAGTTTGAAAATGGTGTGTCTTTCTCCATAATTGGGCAGGTCTACTTTATAGATATAATCAAATCTTCCTGCCCTAGTAAGTTCTGGAGGCAACCATTCCATACGGTTAACACTAGCAATCACAATGACATCACTAGTGCGTTCCTGCATCCAGGTGAGTAACTGTCCTGCTAACCTTCTGGCTACATCGTCATCTCCAGAAAATCCTTTATCAAAATCGTCAAAATAAATTACAACTTCATTGAGACTGTCTGCTAATTTCAGCAGTTTTTTCAGTCTTCTTTCTGCTTCGTTGCCATAGCTTCTAAAGTTACCCCAATCTACTAAGATAAGGGGAACACCCAGGATTTGTGAACATACTTTAGCAGAATGTGATTTGCCTGTACCTGGAGGACCCACCAACATTATGCCTTTAGGAACTTTCAGCTTATATGCTTTGGCAAGGGGGCTAAAAAGTCTTTTGAATTTTTTAAATGCCTCTTGCATCAACTCCAATCCTCCCAAAGCAACTTTAGGAGGTGGAATAAACTCAATTTCATAAAGTTTGTTGAGCAGATTTATTTTATATTGCAATAGATTTTTAGCTATTTCTTCTGAACTATCATCATGATGGAAGCTAATTGATTTTAGCCCTTTGAGAAAATCTGAGATGTATAGTCCAATGCCACTACGGGCAATAGTAATTTTGTCTTTTTCATTAAATGTTGGTGGCAATAATCCTTCTGCCTCCTCATTGATAGCTATGAGAATTTCTGAAGTATCAGGGAGGTCTTGAGTGAGTAGGGGGATTTGGCAGAGCATTTCTGGGTGTATATCTGCCTGTGAACCCAAGAGAATAGCGCACTTAATTCCAGAGTCAGCACATTTGGTAAGGGAGAGATTGAGCAAATTGGATTTTACCCACTCAGACAACAGAAAAAACTGAGTTTCTTGAGGGACATTGGCACTAATCCAAGGGTATAGGTTTTCTATTATGAGTACTCCTTCTCCCTGATAATTTTCCCAAAACTTCAAAATTCTGAAGTAGTCTTTTGAGTCTTTTACTAGTGGTGGGATGTATTCATCAAAATCTCTGATATTTATCTGTTCACTATCAGAGTCATCAATTTGTTTAATGGTTTCCTGACCCAAATTCCAAAGCAAACATGGAGTTTTGATAGAGGCACAACATTGGGAAATATATCGCAAAATCCTATATCTTTCTTGAAAGGGGGATTCACAACAAATAACAGTTTCTCCCTGCTCAATTAGTTTAATAAGCTGATTAAAGATATCTGATAGCATTTTTTATCTATGATTTTTCACAAAATTTTAATTGGATTTTTGATTGAATATCTACTATCAAACTGTGCAAAAATATATATCCTTTGATAGATGAGTTTTCGTGAAAAAAATAGACTAGTTTATAGTTTTGGTTTGAGAATGGGTGTTTTTAGGATGGAGATGTTGTTCTTCAACCGCAGCATGGCTAAGTCAACTCCCATCTATCCCATCCTCTTCATCCCTGATTTCTCTACCCCCAAGGACTTCTCTCCTAACATCAAACCAAATGGAAGCGGTACTGCTCCTGTGGGTGCATCTGAAGAGCAGTTTGGAGAAGTGCTAGTGCATTATTTTGGTGTAATAGTGCGATCGCAGCAGGAGATGCTGCCAAATGGTCACGAGCGTCCTTACACCGCTGATTTTTTAATTGTAGAACCGAATACTGGATTACACATAGATATAGAGGTGGACGAGAGCCATTCATTCGCCACAGGTGAGCCTACGCACTGTATAGGTGATGATGATTATCGCAACAAATGTTTTGTAGAAGCTGGGTGGGTGGTGATTCGATTTGCGGAGGAGCAAGTAGTAAATCAGCCTGGGAGGTGCTGTCGGTTTATTGCCAATGTGTTGGCTAAAGTTACCAACAATACTGACATTAACAAGCAGTTTGCGGATGTTCTTCCTGTAACTCCCATGAAGCAGTGGTCAAGACGACACGCTACCTCTTTAAAGAAAAATAAGTATCGTCAAAGGTATTTGTCTGTGACATGATCATCAAAACTCGATATTTGAATCGCAGTTTTTTGGGTTCTCCTAGTGTTGTTGAACGCCAGGAGATTTACCAGGAGATTTACAGCCATTTGCAGTTGAATAGACCACAGTAGGGGCGTACAGATGTGCGCCCCTACAATAATTTAATTTTCAAAGGGTGTATTCGATTCAATTGAAAACTACTGTATCTACGCACTCAGCTTTTGTTGCAGTGCTGCTACCATCTCATCCTTACGCAAATGCCGCTTTTTACCTGTTTTAATATCCGTCACTGCATCTTTCCATTTAATTCTCATTTGACTACATTCTTTCCGTAACTGCTCTGAAGTCATTTTATGAAAATTCAGTTGTGGTAAGCTTGGCTTTATTGGCTTTAGCAAATTTCTAAATTCAGCTAAATCAATATGCTTATTCTCAGTTGCTGGTCGTAGCAATATTGGTTCAGGGTCAATCTCTTCGTATGTAGTCTTGTTGGGAGATACTGCTGAATGCTCCTCTACAAATGCGGTGCTACTCCTGAAATCTAGTTGCAACTGACGTGATTCTGATACTTGCAATGCTTTCTTTGAAGACATAACCTTAGTGATTTCGCAGTAAGCAATAAGCAAGATAAAGCAGATAGTTACTACATGGAATGCAGCAGTCAAAATTCCTTGTGTGTTCATCTCAAAAACTCCTATTTCTTTATAACTGGCTTGTTTGTAGCGATTGCAAGCATCAAGTATTTATAAGCTTTAGCTTGTTGTTATATCAATATAATAGCTAGCTTCAAATTTGTAATTTAAAGGATAAGTTTGTTGTAGCAGGAACCTAAGATGGTATAGCAGTCCTATTTGATTTTTGAACTTCCGCCTGATGTGAATTAAAAATCGTCATTGTCTTTCTCGACCAAATCAGGGGGAACCACAGGCGGAAGTTCAACGCTGTTGACTCCAAGAAGTGCAAATGCTTTTGGCGTTAATGAAATTTGTGCTTTATTACTATAAGTGTCTACAAGCTGCTCTAAGCGTTCAATAGCATTGCTCTGAAGGATGGAATAGTTAGCTTGATTACTGACAATCAGTGATAGCTCAGTTGCCCATTGCTCATAGTTGGAACTACCAATAATCCCAATAGAAGACTGGATATAGTTAACAAGAATGCTGTTATTAAGACCAAAGTCACTTTCACCCCAGATGCAAGCAGATTGCAGCAAATACTCGTAGTCCGCGAACACTTGAAACCGGGGGTTCCATCTAGCAGCATTGCTCCGGTAGTGGACAAAACCATTGCTGTCGAATATCTCTTGTTGCCATAAAAGCTGCTGTAGGGAGCAGCAATTGCTAGGCGAAACAAACGGCTGACCTTGGCGAACAACACTACCATTACGGATGACATCGCGGCGGCGCTGCTGTCTTGCTATGCTGTATCGGATATTGGGATGTTGTTCAAAGTACTGCCGCATTGAGGCAACAAATTCAGGAGCTATGCTATTGTCATCGTCCAGGTATGAAACAATGTCACCACCAGCTGCATCTAGTCCCAGGTTCCGAGCGTAGCACAAGCCAAAGCCACTGCTCGGTTCAGGGTGTTCCATTTCAATGTAACTGATGGGGAAATCAGCTCTTGCCTTAATGCTGGTGATGATATCTCTGGTATCAGAATTAGCGCCATCATTGATGACGATCCACTCGAAATTGCGGTCAGTTTGACTTTGAATGCTTGGCAGTGCAGTAGATGCTAGCTGTGTGGGTCTATTGTAGGTTGCAGTGATGATTGATAGTTTCAAAGCTCTATATCTCTATCAGTTGATTGCGTTATTGTTGAATGGATCGCGGCTTGAATTTGCTGCCAAATAGCGAGCTTATTTCTTCTTAGAAGAATGTTTGAATCTGACGTGCTTCCCAACTTCTATATCAGCAATTTCACTCACATCCTGACCCTGTTTGTATGCTTCTATAATTCGTTTGGTAAGAGGGCGATACTCCACACGTACCTCAAGAAATTCTTGTGGAAATTCTGGCTCTTCTGGATTGACTTTCAGGACAACTTTAGGAGGATTATCAAAGAAGGTAATTTCCCTCTCTAATCCAGGATTGCGGTCATTCAAAATACCCTGTTGGTAAAGATATACCAAGTAGAATTTGAGAGATTCTAGCTGCTTTTGTTTGCGAGTAATGACTGCGGTGTGCAACTGAGTAATTGCTTCCAAACGACTTCGCCATATCTCAATATCTACTTTAAGTTGATCAGCAACGTAGGCGATCGCATCGATTTTGCGCTCTGTTGCACCCTGCACTTGAAAAAGTTGCTCTAAAAGATGCTCCACAGAACCTTGCTCCTCTCCCACTTCTTCTAGCTGTTCCCAAAGTCGAGCTGCTTCTTGAGAGAGTTTTTGGAGAGTTAGTGAGTTGATATTTTGTTCAATTTTTATTGTCATATTTTTATGTATAAATAACCGTTAACTGCCCAATTGTGGGCAAGTATTTATTCAGTAGGTACTCTCAGGCTAAGTGGTAATAGTAGGAACGCTCGAAGGCTTCTTGAGCAAGTAGTTCCAATTCTGAGTTTCCGGTATAATTCTGCTGTTCAGTATGAGCTATTAGATTATTGTTTGTGTTTTTAATTTGTGGATTTATTGTGGGTGATGTGCTTGGATTGGAGGAGATTTTCTTCATATATTTTGTATTTTATTTATTCTCTCCTCAATAGGCGCGTAGCGCATTTTTTAGGTTCTTCATCTGAAATGTTGGCAGGATACCCCCACCATAACTTCATGTTGGTGGTGGGACGCAGTTGGCTACAAACAACTTTCGCTTGCGAAAGTTCGCAACGCACCCGCTCAGGAATTGACCCAGAAGTAGCCGCAGCAATGTTAAATTGATTTAATCGGGCTATGGCAGAGCTGACAGCGGTGATAAAGTATCTTGAGAAATAGGATGATTTCACGCGTACTAAAAATAATTAGAAGTACAATAACGGTCAGCGATAATTTATTAACGTCAGTTCGGATTAAGGAGGTGTATTCAACCTTGGGCTGGAACGGCTCTTTTTCCGTTGACAGATCCCAAAATCAAGCAACGGCGTAATGAGGGTTTCAGCTTATCCCGAACTCAGGTTTATTACCCCAAGTGCGGCTTCATCTCAAAAATCGACTCCATCAAGTGTCAATTAACTCCGGCTCACCTCAAGTTAAAGTCTTAGAAAAACAATGAATGTTGAACAGAATGTCAAAGAAGTTTCAGGAGTAGAAATCACCAAAACTCTCTTAGTAGATTTGCAAAAACTCTCCTCTTACTCTGGAGAACCAGTAGCAGCGGTCTATGCAGACAACCTACTGCGTACTATGCGCTTCATGCGTGATAAATTACCTTTCGACCCCTATACAGAAGTGGTAATGGCGCTCCATGATGCACTCTTCTTTCAAAACCGATGGATTGACTACAAAGCCAGTCAGTACAAGGGAGTTTATGACTTACTTACATCCCTAGTGAATCAAGAAACAATCAATAATTCGTCAGTTGAGGACTCTATTTTAACTCTCTTAAACTTAGGCTTTGATACCCTACCTTTTGGGGTAAGCATTGACAATAGTCTAGATACAAATTCAGACGAGGAATAACACATAATGGAGGATAAATCTACTCCTCAACATTTTTTAGACACCTCAGTTACACGTTCTCTGCTACTAGGTACGCAAGCTTATAAACAGTATTTAGAGTCTCAATTTACCGACCAACCGCTTTATATCTCAAACTATATTCAGATGGAGATGAAGCGCAGTTATTTGATGAATCTCATTTCCTTCTACTTTGTACTGCGCCTAGAGACTATCAACAATATTGGAGATGCGATCGCTTTGTGGAGCAATCGATTTAAGACTAGCGAACTCAAAGCTATTTTACAGCTTATCCCCCAACTTTTTAGCACGCATCAACTCAACTTTAACAGTTCCGAAGATAAAGAAAAAGCCCTTTCTGTTTTAGCAATTTATATCAAACGTTTTGAACTTCTACTCCTGGAGGGGAGACGAAACAGCCTAAAAAGCTTGGTGTATAAGATGGGTAGCGTTTTGTGATAGAAAAAGGTAGGTCTAGTTTTGTCAATAAGACCTACTTAATGATAATGTTAGCTATATTGTACCAAAAGCACTTAAAAAGTCAATTGAGTTTAGCAGAATATCTGTTGCTAAAAATTTTGATACATCTGTTGCAGTCAATCAAAGAAGTAACTTTAGAAAAATTAGCGAATGCGCTACCTTTGGGAATTAAATTTGAAAGCAGAAGAAAAAGAATACAAAGATTTTTATCATTACCAAATCTCACAATTGAAAAAGTTTGGTTGCCAATTATTCAAGAACTAATAGCAAACTACTTCCAGAATGAAAAAATTATTTATATAGCAATTGATAGGACTAATTGGAGTCGGATAAACTTATTAATGGTCAGCGTGATTTGGGATAAAAGAGCCATACCAATATATTTTAGTTTGCTGCCCAAATTAGGTAGTAGTAATCTCACGGAACAGCAGAAAATATTATCGCCAGTTATAGCAATATTGAAAGATTATAAAATCTGTGTGTTGGGGGATAGAGAATTTTGCTCGGTAAAACTAGCAAAGTACCTTCAGAGCAAGGATGTATATTTTTGTTTGCGATTGAAAAAGAATGAATTTGTAGAAATTAAACAAGATATGTTTATGGAGTTAAGCAGTTTAGGATTAACTCCTGGAGTATCTTTTTTTATCAAGGGAGTTAAGGTAACAAAGACTCAGGGTTTTATCAGTTTTAATGTGGCTGGTAAGTGGCAACGTAAAATTAACGGAGTAGCACCCAAAGAAGCATGGTTTATTTTAACAAATTTTGACACCTAGAGTCAGCAATTGCTGCTTACAAAAAGCGATTTGATATTGAAGAAATGTTTAGAGATTTCAAAACAGGTGGCTATAACTTAGAAAACACTAATGTTCAAGGTGAACGTTTTATTTCTCTAGTTTTGCTGATAGCGATCGCTTACACCTCTGCAACAATTAATGGTCAACTTATTAAACGCAAAGGAATCCAAAAATATATAGCTCGGATTAAAGAAAGGAGTCGTTCTCAACGGAGACACAGTAGTTTTTATATCGGCTTATATGGTCAAACATGGGTACATTTCAAGGATAGCTGTATTGATTTAGTCACACAATTAATGAGAATTAATCGTAATAAGTGGAAGCATTATCAACAAGGTTTAAGAGCCATGAAGCTTATTGAATCTATATTGTAGCTTATTTCGTCTCCCCTTCAGCTTCTACTCAGAAAAAAGTTTAACAACACGAATACTGATTCTACCGCCTGCGCCCGCGCCATTATCCCGCTTCCCCTTGATTTGAAAAATCCGGCTGAAGGGGAGACGAAATAAGCTACAATATAGATTCAATAAGCTTCATGGCTCTTAAACCTTGTTGATAATGCTTCCACTTATTACGATTAATTCTCATTAATTGTGTGACTAAATCAATACAGCTATCCTTGAAATGTACCCATGTTTGACCATATAAGCCGATATAAAAACTACTGTGTCTCCGTTGAGAACGACTCCTTTCTTTAATCCGAGCTATATATTTTTGGATTCCTTTGCGTTTAATAAGTTGACCATTAATTGTTGCAGAGGTGTAAGCGATCGCTATCAACAAAACTAGAGAAATAAAACGTTCACCTTGAACATTAGTGTTTTCTAAGTTATAGCCACCTGTTTTGAAATCTCTAAACATTTCTTCAATATCAAATCGCTTTTTGTAAGCAGCAATTGCTGACTCTAGGGTGTCAAAATTTGTTAAAATAAACCATGCTTCTTTGGGTGCTACTCCGTTAATTTTACGTTGCCACTTACCAGCCACATTAAAACTGATAAAACCCTGAGTCTTTGTTACCTTAACTCCCTTGATAAAAAGATACTCCAGGAGTTAATCCTAAACTGCTTAACTCCATAAACATATCTTGTTTAATTTCTACAAATTCATTCTTTTTCAATCGCAAACAAAAATATACATCCTTGCTCTGAAGGTACTTTGCTAGTTTTACCGAGCAAAATTCTCTATCCCCCAACACACAGATTTTATAATCTTTCAATATTGCTATAACTGGCGATAATATTTTCTGCTGTTCCGTGAGATTACTACTACCTAATTTGGGCAGCAAACTAAAATATATTGGTATGGCTCTTTTATCCCAAATCACGCTGACCATTAATAAGTTTATCCGACTCCAATTAGTCCTATCAATTGCTATATAAATAATTTTTTCATTCTGGAAGTAGTTTGCTATTAGTTCTTGAATAATTGGCAACCAAACTTTTTCAATTGTGAGATTTGGTAATGATAAAAATCTTTGTATTCTTTTTCTTCTGCTTTCAAATTTAATTCCCAAAGGTAGCGCATTCGCTAATTTTTCTAAAGTTACTTCTTTGATTGACTGCAACAGATGTATCAAAATTTTTAGCAACAGATATTCTGCTAAACTCAATTGACTTTTTAAGTGCTTTTGGTACAATATAGCTAACATTATCATTAAGTAGGTCTTATTGACAAAACTAGACCTACCTTTTTCTATCACAAAACGCTACCCATCTTATACACCAAGCTTTTTAGGCTGTTTCGTCTCCCCTCCAGAAAATCCGGTAGAAGGATTAAAGCAGTTTGCTGATGAATTTGGAGATGTAGAAACTTGTCGGAGCAAATGTCAAATTGACCAGTTTCTATTAGTGCAGTACCGTTCAGAAATTGAGCAACTAGTCGAACAAGCTGACCAACTACCCAAAAACTCAAATACTAGAGGATTTATCAATATTGCCAAGAACCTAAAAGAAATATTGACTTCTTGCGCAGCAGCTTGTAACTGCAAGCGGTGTGAAAAGATTGGAGATGTTGTCATTGCTCTAAATGCACCCCGAAATATGCAATTAGAACATACTGACAATTCTTTTGACTATTTATGTCCCCCGATTAATCAACCTCATTACAAGCATCCTTCAGAAACTCAGATAGTTACCAATACATATTAATCAAAGTCATGAATCGCTAATTACGAACTATTCAACTTGTTGCCTAAGCGACAGTGTTAGAATCCTGATAGGAACTCGCTATCCCCCAACAGCGACTGTTCAACCAACCACACTGTACCAGTTGAAATAGTTGTTACCTCCGAACTTACCACAGACGAGTGGCGCGATCGCATATTTTTAGAAAGGCAAGTTGAGAGAGCATTTTACGCAGCTGCTAAAGCATTGAAAGAACTACGAGATAGACGTTTGTACCGTTCTACTCACTCAACATTTGAAGATTACTGCCGTTCCCGTTTTGGCTTTACTCACCGCCATGTGAACTACTTGATAGCTGGTTCATTGGTGGTTGATAATCTCATGGGAACCAATGGTTCCCAAATCGAGAACCAAAATGAAATGGGAACACGAGCGATAAACTGCTCCCACATCTTTTGGTCACAGTTGAAAGATGCCAGCTTCTTTGTTCTCCCTGTATTGCTCATATCTAGGTAATATCTAGGTAAACTGGGACTGTCCGCGACCGAGTCAGCGCATTATACATCATGATTTACCTTGATATTATCATGATGAGCGTCCGAGGACAATTGCAATTCATTGAAAGCGACGGAAAAGTTCAAAAATATGTTTAGCCAAAAATTGAGTGATAAAGCGATCGCCTGAAATCTGAATTTTTATTTCTCTCTCATCGCGGCACGGTACAAATGAACTATAAGACCATGTTCCTTGCTGTAATTAAGTTTTGAGTTTTTTGAACTCCATTTATAGCTTTGAACTATATGTTGTCAAGCGTGCAGAGTGAAGTATGTCCCGTCCCTTTGGTCAAATTATCGTTCAAATCACAGAAAATTCCATCCCAAAAGTGGGTGGAGAGGGATAGTCGCCCCTTCTTCAAAGGCATAGGGCATAGGGCATTGGTAGCTTCTTCCCCATGCCCGATTCCCAATGCCCAAAAACTCCCCTAGAGCAAGTGGCGTGGAGTTTTTTATTGGGAGAGTGCTGCTTCATGCAATCGCACTCGTCCAGTTATCTGAGTATGCCAGCCATTGTTGAATGTTATCGCTTTTGTAGCCAAATCAGGGGGTGACTTCCTGGCCTCGGCATCCACCTAGTCAATCATATCTGCCAATAAATTTGTCATCTCTGACTGACCTTTTTTACGGTTATCGTCATACTGAATTAATACATCCAGCTTGGCATGACGGCTGACTTTTTGCGTCCTACGCACATCCCCTTGGGTTGCTTCCAAAAGAGTTGTAATGCCGCTATGGCGGATGCGGTGGGGTGACATTAACTTTTTTACACCAGCTGCATCAAAATAATTGACAACAATTTTGCGGATGCCGTCCCCAGTAAGACGATGCCCTTTGCTACGGTTATCCAGGGCGATAAATAAGGGTGATGAAGCGGTGATATTACCCCGGACTTGCAACCAATCACAGATGGCATTCACCGTTGCCATTGATAATTTTACCCATTCATCATTCGTGCCTTTTCCTTTCCCCAAAATCCGTAATCTGCACTCATAGGGGTCAAAGTCTTTCACGTCTAGTTTGCTGACCTCATCGCGACGCAATAAATTTTCCCACAACAGCCGCAACAGCGCATAATCTCTTTGACCATGAACAGTTGAGCGCTCAATTAGCCCAATTGCACTGTTGATGGTTTGGGCATCCACCCCAGAGGTATCTCGATACGCTTTTACCTTTTCCAACTCTACATCTTCGAGCGTGTAGCTGCACACACCTAGCTGGCGAGCAAACTTCACCAACGATTTAATGCTGCTCAAGCGACGATTGACCGTTGCTTCCTTCAACCCCTGTGCTAGTAGCTTGGCCTTATATTTCAACACCACCGCCACCGCCCGTTTCTCACTCAGGTGCAAAAACTCCAACACGCTGTCAGAATTCGGCTCAACACCAGTCATCGCCACAAAAAACTTCCGCAAATCTTTCTGGTATTCGTGTCGGGTGCTGGGGGCGCGAATATTAGCAAGCATCAAAGCAATGACATCCCGTTCGTCAGGAGTTGCCGCAAAATACTGCTCAATTGGGGCATTAAGAGATTTTTCTAATGACTCTACCGCCCTTTCAATAGGAGTTTCATCGCTGGTTTTTGGGGATGCCCGTCTGGGGGAATCGGGAGTATCAGACATAGCAATGAGCGCGAAAATGGTTCTTTTCGATATCAAACCTATTCTCTCCTGATTTGCCCTGCCTAACTCACTTTGCTGCGATAAATCTGCCATTAGACGTTCACCATCACAATGTGGCTAAATATACTGCTGTGGTATTGGTGCTATTTGCTTGTTACCCAACGCTTGACTATTTCCCGTCCTGAAAGAATTTGGAAATAAATGATTATCGTGTAGGAGATGGGAGACGAGCGACGCTCGTCTCCCTCCTCCCGGTTTGATTATCATTATTACTCGGCTATAACCCCAGAAGTGAGATCGCTTGTGGATGACGCGTAGACGCTTCTTCGGCTGGCCTTTGGCATCGCCTGCTCAAAAATTCTATAGGAACAAATGTTTTAGCCCAGTTTAATTTTCTTAAATCTTTCAAAGATTGGCGGACTTCTTGAGTGGCGATCGCCACTAACCGATGTGCTTCGTTGAGAAACTGTTATGCTTGATTGGGATCGGGTTGCCACAGTTTCATCGCCGTTTGGAGTTGAATGTTAAGTGCAGTCAGGGAAGACCCCAAGGAATCATGCAAATCTCGTGCAATGCGGTTGCGTTCTTGTGTTACCGAAAGGTTAGCGAATTGCAAGGCGCATTCCCACAACGAGTCATGTATTTGAGTCAGTTGTTCCGGCGTGTAAAGTTCTTCTATCAAGGTAGTCTCTCCGTAACTTCCAGCTAATCATATATACTTCTGGGTGGAGAAGACCTATGCAAGTACAGCAGGGTTGGTAATCAAGAAAATTAAACAAAATTTTCTAATAATCCAATTCCCCATTCCCCATTCCCTATTCCCTAAATCTATTTAAAAAATCAATCTTCACCGCTAAGTTGATAATTGCACGCCCATCAATTGTTTTGTATTCCGCATTATTCAGAGCGACAATGTAAGGGCGATTATCAATAAACTGGTGTCCATTAAAGAATTATTTGTCAGTTTTAAAGAATTAGTGTCCAGTTACTTGATGTTTTGAGTCCAGTGCAAATAGAGAAATGCTCAATCACCTGTGATTCAGTTTTAAAGAATTAGTGTCACTTGCACTGACAACAGCGACAGTCAAGAAAGAGCAAGTGCTAGAAGAACGGTTTCATGATCCACATCATCAAGAGCGCAATTGGCTGTGTGACTTGAGAACTGCTATATAGGTAAATTATAGGTAATACCTGTAAAGATAGAAACAGTGTTAGAGCCTGGTGACAGTGCCTATAACAGTACCTAGACAAGAGATAAATATGAGCAACACTGGACGTAATAAACGACTAGCTTCATTCAACTGCGATGTAGAACTTTGGGAAAAGTTCACCCGCCAGTGTCGAGATAACAGTACAACAGCCACTGCCGTACTAATTGATTTTATCTCCCACTACGTAGATAATTCCTTAGACGATGTCCATTAAAGAATTATTTGTCAGTTTTAAAGAATTAGTGTCCAGTTACTTGATGTTTTGAGTCCAGTGCAAATAGAGAAATGCTCAATCACCTGTGATTCAGTTTTAAAGAATTAGTGTCACTTGCACTGACAACAGCGACAGTCAAGAAAGAGCAAGTGCTAGAAGAACGGTTTCATGATCCACATCATCAAGAGCGCAATTGGCTGTGTGACTTGAGAACTGCTATATAGGTAAATTATAGGTAATACCTGTAAAGATAGAAACAGTGTTAGAGCCTGGTGACAGTGCCTATAACAGTACCTAGACAAGAGATAAATATGAGCAACACTGGACGTAATAAACGACTAGCTTCATTCAACTGCGATGTAGAACTTTGGGAAAAGTTCACCCGCCAGTGTCGAGATAACAGTACAACAGCCACTGCCGTACTAATTGATTTTATCTCCCACTACGTAGATAATTCCTTAGACGAACTAGCTATGAGTTTAGAGAAGATAACAGCTCAAGGAAAAATAGATTGGGAACAGCTGATTAAACAACAGGTAGATAAGTATCTAGAACAACGTTTGCCCTCTTACCTAGATAAATATATAGCTGAGTTACAGCAAACAGGTAAAGAACACCAAATAAATCCTCAAAATCAAGAGTATTGGTTAGTCAAAGAACGAGCTAAATATTTAGGAATAGAAATAACTGACAATCAACTCATACATATCGAATTGTATGCCAATGACGCTTTTAAACAAAGGCATGGAACTTTACCTAAGAAAAAGCTATTTCGTAATATTGAGTCTTTCACTTATCCCCAAAGTGATGTTGATATTTTAGATGCAGCTATATTAAAAATAACGGGGATTGAAAGAGAAAACTGAAAAGACTTACTTACCTTTATGAAAGTGGGGTTACTGATGCACGCGCTAGAGACGAATGGTAATTTTTAACTAGTAAGATGCTCTATTAACAATTCTTATATGTGGGATTATTCAGCTAAATGGACATTCTGCTAGTAGGTTTACTACGAGTCAACAAAATGGATTTCAAAGATGAAACATTGAGAGCTAAGTCAGGCTTTTCTAGGGAAAAGATGGCAATCTTTCGTAGCATTTCATATAGAGTTTCAGCCTGTCCCCCTGACCTTTCATAAAGAATGTTTACGACGGCACTATCACTTGCGAGATTTAATGGTTGTTTCCATTCGCCTAGAACTTGAGACTCCCAACTTGATACGACTTCGGCTATTTCTTGCTTCTGGAATGAGCTAAATTCATGCCAATCTAAGAATGTATTGGCTACATCCGTGTATTTCTTACTTTGACGAGTGAGAATTTCGTGTAGATAAAGCGAACCTACAGGAATTACGGAAATTTTTAAGTGGCGAGCAATTTCAACAAGCTCGTTAAAAGATTGATAGCTGAGGTAATGTGCATTCCCAACGATTAGCACACTAACGTTGTAGTAACTGAGTGTCATCCAAGTACGATTTCTTAAAAGTTTTAATTGACATACTCCCGTAAAAGGATTACTCAGTTCTGACAAAATTGCTAGAAATAAATCTGTTGGAGAACCAGGCTGTTGAACTTGTGCATAAACAACAGGCATGGGAATTGTATGTAAACTTCCTCGTTTCCGCACATATCTCAGGCGATAAAATTGACAAGCTTTTCTCAAATCTGCACAACTAACTGCAACAACATAACCATTAGCTCTAGAGTCACGTTGCAAATCTAACCAGTTGAAAAGTTGTCGGTCTCGGATGAAAAGGTAATAGGTATCACTTTTTCTCAGACGCTCAATTAAAGATTCTATTTCTGGCGAATGTTTTGATAGCGCCCCCAGGTCAGTTTCCGGCTCTTGCTCTTCTAACAATTGTTGATAATTTAGTGATGATTGCGCCATAAAGACTACCAATTCTCTTCCATAATTTGGTTCCAGTCATAAGCAATGGTTGGAATCGGTTTAACGCATTGTTGTTTGGGTTCACTGACCAAGTTGAAAGCTGATTGTTCAGATAGTTCAGGAGCATCTGTTTCCCTTTCTAAAACAACAGCAGTCTCCTTTTCTTCAGGAAATAATTCAATAACTTTGCTTTGATTTAATTTGCGGTTAATCCGTTTTTGTTCTGAAGCTCGTCGTTGTTTAAGTGTCTTGATTTTCTCTTGAGCAAACTCATTTAAAGCTAGTCGCTCTGATAATATTGATGACTGGTCAATAGCTTTACCACCAGAGCGAATTTTTTGCTTTGTTGCCTTCCACTCTTTCAACGACAGTCGTTCTTCATCTAAATCTCTGGCTTTTACCGTACCTAGAAAAACAGATGCTTGATTGTTCTTCTCCACGCTATAAACTAGGAGAGTAACAATATTGCTGGGATTGTATCTGAGAGTGACTTGTTGTCCCTCAAATTTTTGTAGCCAAGTAGCACTATAGATTAAACACTCAAACTGTACACAGCCATACGCTTGCACACAGCGCGGTACTGTCTTCATTAAGCATATATCTAACGCACGTTCTTCTAGCAGCTGAGGTTGTTTGCCAATTAACCCTGCCCACCACCGTTGAATTCGTGTCTGATTCTTGACTCTTGGATAGAGATGTTGATTGTAGTGGTCAACAAAATATCGAGTTAATATTCTTTCAAATTCTTCGTAGGTGATGCAGGCATACTTTTCGGCATCTGATGGTCTTTTTTGGACATTGGAGCCTTTATAGCCTGGTAGCATTGACAAAACTTCCTTATTTGCCTTGTCAAACAGGCTTTCAATTAAACCTCCTTGCTGCGGATAAGCACGTAACCGTAGTTGAATGTTCAAATCCATTGCAATTTGTCGCAAATGCCCAGATTTAAATTCCTTAGCTCGGTCTGTGACAATATACTCAGGCAAACCCGCAAGCATCCACTCATGTTGTATTTGGTAATCAGGCGGATACTGCTTGGGCCTCATAGCATGACGCAGAGCTAGCGCTACTTCATGAGATCCTGCTGCCTCAAAGCCTAGATAGAACCCCATTGCACACCCGGAATAGCTATCGATGACAACAGTAATGTAGAGACTACCAGCTAGTTCCAAATTTTCATTTACTAATAAACTGTCTAAACGAGTATGGTCTATTTGCCAGACTTGATTACTACGCTCAACTACTAACTCTCCTGCTGTTGTCTTAATTACAATCCGAGAACCTTGCCCTGGATGCCGGACTTTTTTCTTTTCAACTAAGGGAGCTAGCACTTGATAAACAAAAACATGGCTTGGGTATTCACCCTCTTTCAACCCTAATTCTAATTCGGCATGTCCCTGAACCTGGTTATAAACTTGGTTGCGATTCATGCGACGGCTATTTTTATTGCCATCTTTATAGGTTTTTTCGATAAAATCTATCCAATACTCCACGCTCTGATGCCATTGCTTTTTCCCTCTGCGTTTCCCAGCATCTGAGCGTGTGGCTTTGGCTATTGCTGCTAATCCTTCTTTGTCAGCTTTAGACAACATGCGGGTAATGGTTCGTGGATGCTTCCCTAACTTTTGCGCCCACTGTTTGATACGTTCTTGTTTGCTATCACCAGAAGCAGTACGGATATCCTCTATTGCATCCATTTTTAAAAGAATCTCTGTTTTCGTTTGGGCATCCTCAATTTGCTCAATCAAGATTTTGCGGTCTTGTTGAGTGGACACCGTCAACTCCGTCCCTATGGGTGCCACCTCAAACAGATTGTTTTGTTCATCTTGTCTAGCTTTCTTTTCTAGCATTGATGCTTTTAAGTATTACAAACGTGCTACTTGCGCCCGAAAAGGCATTTAATTATTTAAGCTTAGTCGAGCCACTTTTTCAAGAAAAGGCATTTAATTATTTAAAAGTCTTCAAGATATATAAAAGCGGCAAAAAGCACCAACCCCTTTATTTATAAGGTTTTTAGCCTCTTACACCACTTGACACTAATTCTTGAAAAATGACAAATAATTCTTTAATGGACAGTTGAGGTTCTAATTCTGCCAATGTGAAAAATTGAATATCACCTTGGTTTTGCCGTGTATTACATGGATAAAACTGCTTTTTAATTATTTCCTCCAAATAATCTGCTCTGGTTAATCCCGAACACTCAGAAACAATACCTAACTGCTTCCAAGTATCATCTGTTAGTCGCAAAGAACGGACTTCACGATAGTCATCATTTTTGAGTGTAAACTTACCTTGAATCCCACATTCCGCAGATTGGTAAATCATGTCCTTGTTTTAAGAGTTAAGAGTTCCCTTTCATTAGCGATCGCGGCTTTTCTGAGGTAATGGTTTTTCTAAAATTTTACACGCAATACTGACAAAATTTCTCTAACTGGGGCTTTATCTGCTTCTAGCTTCTCTATTCTCTCTAATAGTCGTTTTGGAATGTACTTGCACTTTTTAACAAGGCGATCGCCATCTTTCCAAAACTCATAGTGATACCAAGCCTGGGGATAATCTTTACCGTGAAGAGTGATGGTTTTCCACTCAATGGAGCCACTACCCAATCCTTTATCCCGCCTAGTTTTACTAGGGCTGTTTTTACAAGGGGATATCTCTGACTGCTCAACATCTTTACTAAGGCTGTTTTTACTGGGGGATATCTCTGACTGCTCGACATCTTTACTAGGGCTGTTTTCGATATCCCCCAGTAATTTGTTTTTACTAGGGCTAGTTACAACACCCAGTAATCCCAAAATTTCTTTAATTGGGCGCTTCTTGAACTCTGCTTCTTGAATAACCCCCAGTAAATTCTTGGGAATGTATTTGGTTTTCTTCCTTCCTTTTTCTTGCCAATGATAATAAGCCTGGGGGTAGTCCTTTCCACCCCTAGTAATGGTGCGCCAATGAATGCTACCGTTACCCTCACCCCAATTTCTGCGCTTTTTACTAGGGCTATCTTTACTGGGGGATATCTCTATTTGTTCAGAATTTTTACTAGGGCTATCTTTACTGGGGGATATTTCTACTTGCTCAGAATTTTTACTAGGGCTATTATCAATACCCCCCAGTAAAAATTCCGATACCGCAGGCGGGTGGTTTCGACAGGAGTTTGAAAACTCAGATATTTCATCACTGCAAATTCTGGATAATTCCATATGACTTGTCAAAAAACACTGTTGCTGCGCCTGTACTACCGTGGCGAGATTTAGCCATGATGAGTTCTAGAATTCCTTGGTCTTCTGTATTCGGGTTGTAGTAATCGTCCCGGTAAGCAAGGATGATATTATCGGCAACCATCTCTAGAATTCCTGACTGGCTGAGGTCACTCATCATCGGACGCTTATTCTGTCTACTCTCTACTCCCCTGGAGATTTGAGAAAGTGCCAGCACTGGAACATCTAAATCCCCAGCCATTTTGTAAATTCCCCTGGCCACATCTCCGAGTTCATAACTGCGGTTACCACCAGAGTCCTCTGCCATCATTTGCAGGTAATCGACTACAACTAACCCTAGCTTTCCTTCTTTAGCTTTAACTTGACGGCATTCAGAAGCAATTCCAGAAACGGTAATGCCTCGGCTATCATTTATGTACAGAGGCAGTTCAGAAGCAATACCAATAATTTTGGCAACGCTATCAAACTCCCAGTCAGCTAGGGGTTCAGAGCCGGCGCGGTGTCTGCGGATGCGATCGCATTTTAAAGGCAGCAACTCAAAATGCTTGTAGGCATTGGTGACACTTATTAAACTCCACAACCGATACTCCAATTGCTTTTTAGTCATCTCTAGTGAAAAGAAGATGACGGGTAACTTGTGAAGTAGTATCATCTGCAAAGCTAGAAAACTAGCAATGAAAGACTTTCCCATTGATGGTCTGCCGCCAACAATGGTGAGAGTGCCACCTTCAAATCCCACCATTAACTTATCGAGTTCAGAAAGTCCCGTAGGATAAATGGGACTTTTAGACTCTAATTCTTCATAAGCAGCAATGTTAATCGTGCTGTTGTGTTCAGTGTTTGAGCCTAAGCTTTGGTGAGAAAGTTGAAAGATTTTTTGTTCTGAGCGGTCAAGGATAACTGGTAGCTCAGTTTCTGTCTCGTAGCCCAGATGCACAATTTCATTGCCAGCCTTGATCAACTGCCGCCGCATATACTTATCCATCACCAACTCAGCTAAGGCATCGATGTTGACAGCTGACACGGTGCGGTCTATGAGCGTTGCTAATTTATTTCTACCACCAATACGGGCAAGCAAATCGTGGTCAGCAAGCCAGCTTGTGACCGCCAGCAAGTCAGTAGGTTTACTTTGACTGTAGAGCCTAAGAGCTGCTTGATAGATATCTTTGTGGGAGCTAATGTAAAAGGCTTCTGGAATCAGCTGATCGCTCACCCTACCCATCGCTTCTGGATCAAGCATTATCCCACCCAAAATCGCCTCTTCCACTTCGATGTTTTGGGGTGGTAGGCGATCGCTGCCTTGAAAACTTAGTTGTTCAGCCATAAGCAACTTGAAATTTTAGATTGAGGAGGGCAAAGCTTTTGAAAGTAGGCAATTTATCAACTAAACCCACTCATTTTGAACTGGGCTAAAGCCCACAGGCTTTTAGCCGTGGGTTGCTTACGTGGGACTCGCCGTAATCTCTGATTCGTTGAGCCACTCTGTGATCGCGCATACACGCAGATTCAGGCAGAGGTGTAGGTAGTTGACTCATGTTTTGCCTCTCAAGTTTTCAATGGCTTGCAGCCGTTGTTCCTCAATTTCTTGTTGAAGCTTTTTCGCAATTTGGCTGTTTCTCGATTTTTTGGATGAAGAATGCTGCGAATCCAAGAATTTTTCGTAATAAACCTCCCAGCGATTTTTTCCGGCTTTGTTCTTGTGAGCTAACCAAGCTTCGATGTCGTTCACTGGCTGACTAAGATTTTTGGTTTTTTCCACACAAAAATTCAAAAAACTCGCTCGCTCTTCTTCTGAGAGAGTCTGAATAAAGTCTGAATAAGTCTTAGGATCTGAAGATTGGCTCTGGGCAAGGCTTTCAGAACTCGGTTGTTGCGTAGCGATCGCGTCTGTTGCGTCATGATCACGCTTGTTGCGTAGCGATCGCGCTTGTTGTCTGTAGGCAACAGTGTTGTCTGTAGGCAACACTGTTGTCTCATCGCAACAATGAAGCCCCCCAGCTAAAATTTTGACTTTGACTTTCAGTAGTTCAAGGTCAACAAATCCCTTGTCATCTAAGGCTTTGAGAGCGCGGCTAACTGTAGAGCGATGTACTTCTTTATTCTCTGTTGACAGTTGCCTAGCTATCCCAGAAACAGACAACTCAACCCCGTCGCCATAAGGGTCGAGAGTGCGAATGTAGTACAGCACATCTTTCTGTGCTGGCGTTAATTCTCGGCAGGCTTTCAGCCATTCTTCGTGCTGGAGTGGGTAAAATTTACCTTGAATTTTTGAACTGTTTTGTGTCATTATTTTCCTAATCAGCAAAAAAATCTTCAGCCCCTGTCCCCCCAGACAGGGGCTATTTCAAATACCAGCTATTTGACGCACAGAAATAAAGAGCAGGGCGATTAGGAACTTCAGGTGCAACTTGATGTATGCCGAAACTTTCTGAACCTACGCCCTCAAAAGTGTCGTCAAAGCAAGTATTAGCCGAAGTTAGGCTCTACTCGAGAAAAGCAGATGTTATGTTTTAAGTCATGTGTTGACTGGGTTTGAAAAGAGAAAGTCCCTTGTTATCATTTAATTATCCATATCTTCAAAAATCCTCATACCGTTCTCCCTAAATACCGCATACTATAACAGATAACTAATCCTATAATTAGCTAGCAATGCAAAATTTTGTAACAGAGGAAACTTCTCTTTACCAGCAACTATTTGACGAGATGTTTGATAGGTTCAGCCTTTCGGCAAAGGTTGTAGCCAAGCAAGCTGGAGTTTCCGAGGTACTAATTTCCAGATTCCGTAAGGGAAAGGCTGACTTGGGAACTAGAAAGTTTCTAGCATTGTTAGGGGCTGTTCCTATGGAAGCAAGGGAATGGTACTTGTCTCAGCTGCTTGGGGCGAAACCGGGTGTAAGCCTGCAAAAGCTTGTATCTACTGCTTCTCCTGTAGAAAAAGTTGAAATCCTTAACTTGATTGCCCATTCTTTCCTAGAAGAGCGCAAAACTACTGGGACAAGTGAATGGATGTCATCAGCAGTGTGATCCATAGCAATCCCACGGTATAAGCGAACATAAGGGATAATATGTGTACTTGTTACCTGCTCACATCCTATTTTCCAGCGATCCGATTGGATGCTCCCCATGTTCGTCAGTCCAAAATACTTGCATGGTAAAGATTTTGTGTGGGGATGGTCAAATGATTTTAGGTATAAACTCATAGTCTACCAAGTTAACATTATTACTTCAGTCAGTTCGTAATGGCTGTATCCCTGATAACTTTGTGAAAATTTTAGAGATGCTCAGTTGGAGGTGCAGTCTGGGGTCTTGCAAGCCTGGTATACCCTAATTTACTTTACCCTTTGAGAAGCCGTCCTCTGTATATCTACGCATACACTGAACGTCAATGCTTTTTATTCGTAAAAATAATCATCCGTAACTAGTTAACGATCTGGATGCTGTGACTGCGGGGGATGAGCCTGAAAATGTAACTTATGTCTGCAATGTGGAATTGAAAAAAGGTGATGTAGAGGTTTTGTTATATAGAATTTGCAATTTGGTGTAAAAACAGAATTGTATCAAAATGCGTATTTTTTTCCATCAAATGATACTTATTGAGTTAGGGAGTGAAGTGTGAAACTGAGAAAGAATCAGTAAATACTTTGGCACAAATCGAGTTTGGTGGAGTAAAGAGAAGTTTATGTGAATAAACGGTAACTTATGCAGTTTACTTCAAATCTATCTCTACTTTATTTATTGACTAAGTTGATTTCATTAAACATGGCTATAAAAAGGAATAATCAACAGATGACAGAGAATACGACTCAGCAGACAGGACGAGTGGTGATTATTACTGGGGATAAAGGAGGTGTGGGTAAATCCACATTTGCTAGAGGATTACTTCAGCTATATATCAACAAAAAGTTGAAGTATTTGGCTTACGATTCGGATCATCGCAATGCTCAATTATACAGACACTATAATTCGGTGGAACCTGGAGTAAAGCTGCTGGATATTTTTACTAGAGGTGGTGCCGACGACTTGTTGGTAGACTTGGAAAGTGAACGTCTCCCACTAGCATTGGTTGACTTACCAGCCCAATCTGGCGCGTTTTTTGAAGAGTTCGAGAAGGACTTGGGCGTTTTTGATGCAGTTAAAGAATTGGGCTACAGAGTCACTATGGTAAACGTATTGTCCAGGGTAAAAGACTCAGTGAATATTCTGCGTGTCCTTCATGAGTATTGTGGCGATCGCGTGGATTATGTAGTTGTGAAGAATCTGTTTCATGGAGAAGCCGATAAGTTTGAGCGATATCAAGACTCTGAAACTCGTACCAAACTTTTGTCAGCTGGGGCTATGGAAATTCTGATGCCCGACTTGTTTTTCAAACCTTATGATTATATTGATGAAAAAAACTTGCCTTTTAGTGCAGTTTTAGAGAGCAAAGAAGCCAACATTGTTGTTAAATCTCGTGTTTCAGCTTGGCTTAAGGAATTTGAACAAAACGTCTTGGTTGCAGCTTGTTTGTTGGGGTTAGAAAATGCAGCAACAAGTCAGGCCGCTTAATCAAAATCCTCTAGATATTCTCCTTAATTCCAAGCGACTGGTGATGACAGTTGGTGCTGGAGGGGAGACGAAACAGCCTAAAAAGCTTGGTGTATAAGATGGGTAGCGTTTTGTGATAGAAAAAGGTAGGTCTAGTTTTGTCAATAAGACCTACTTAATGATAATGTTAGCTATATTGTACCAAAAGCACTTAAAAAGTCAATTGAGTTTAGCAGAATATCTGTTGCTAAAAATTTTGATACATCTGTTGCAGTCAATCAAAGAAGTAACTTTAGAAAAATTAGCGAATGCGCTACCTTTGGGAATTAAATTTGAAAGCAGAAGAAAAAGAATACAAAGATTTTTATCATTACCAAATCTCACAATTGAAAAAGTTTGGTTGCCAATTATTCAAGAACTAATAGCAAACTACTTCCAGAATGAAAAAATTATTTATATAGCAATTGATAGGACTAATTGGAGTCGGATAAACTTATTAATGGTCAGCGTGATTTGGGATAAAAGAGCCATACCAATATATTTTAGTTTGCTGCCCAAATTAGGTAGTAGTAATCTCACGGAACAGCAGAAAATATTATCGCCAGTTATAGCAATATTGAAAGATTATAAAATCTGTGTGTTGGGGGATAGAGAATTTTGCTCGGTAAAACTAGCAAAGTACCTTCAGAGCAAGGATGTATATTTTTGTTTGCGATTGAAAAAGAATGAATTTGTAGAAATTAAACAAGATATGTTTATGGAGTTAAGCAGTTTAGGATTAACTCCTGGAGTATCTTTTTTTATCAAGGGAGTTAAGGTAACAAAGACTCAGGGTTTTATCAGTTTTAATGTGGCTGGTAAGTGGCAACGTAAAATTAACGGAGTAGCACCCAAAGAAGCATGGTTTATTTTAACAAATTTTGACACCCTAGAGTCAGCAATTGCTGCTTACAAAAAGCGATTTGATATTGAAGAAATGTTTAGAGATTTCAAAACAGGTGGCTATAACTTAGAAAACACTAATGTTCAAGGTGAACGTTTTATTTCTCTAGTTTTGTTGATAGCGATCGCTTACACCTCTGCAACAATTAATGGTCAACTTATTAAACGCAAAGGAATCCAAAAATATATAGCTCGGATTAAAGAAAGGAGTCGTTCTCAACGGAGACACAGTAGTTTTTATATCGGCTTATATGGTCAAACATGGGTACATTTCAAGGATAGCTGTATTGATTTAGTCACACAATTAATGAGAATTAATCGTAATAAGTGGAAGCATTATCAACAAGGTTTAAGAGCCATGAAGCTTATTGAATCTATATTGTAGCTTATTTCGTCTCCCCTTCAGGTAAATTGCAGTTCACTTAGTCGAGAAACTATTTCATCTCCAAAGGCTGCAAAAACGAAATTTGATACCTTTTTTCGAGTATTTAAGTGTGAATTATCCCCTTGTTCCAATTCGTCTTGACGAGAAGCGGATATGCTCCAGGTAGCTGCGGCGGCTGATAGTTTTTGGTCTTCTGGGATGGAGATGTAGAAATTTTCAGCCAATAAATAAGCCTCTTGAAACAGCAGTTTGGTTTGGCTTTCCTTAAGTTCAGGCTTGAGTTCGACTAATGTGGCTCTCTCAGTTATCATTCCAGACTTCAATTTGTAGTCAATTATAGATTGCTGACTGACTGTTCCTAATTTGCGAAATTTGGGTTCTCCATTCTCCATCTCCCCATTAATTTGTGCTACTGCTAGCAGTGTATGAGGACGTTCTGGAGAGCGGTATTTCTCTGGTATTTCTTCTAGGCGAATGTTGAGTATTGAACTGTTCCAAATTTCAGGATGTCCGTAGCGAGTCAGGTTAGTGATTTCAATTTGTGCGCCACTGCTAGTCTGTACAAGCGCGTAAGGTCCTTGCTCTGTCTCTCGGCGCTTATTTAGTCTTGTGGCTTCATTGAATTTATCATCAAACTTTTGTTTCGCTAATATAGCTTGATATTTTTGTTGTGGAGTGAATTCTACACCTTTAAATAAATCTTGAAATTGAACAATAGGACGTGATTCTAGTTGAGATTCTTGGAAGTATTTGTTGGTTTGGTTGATCAGCAGTTCTACCGGAGAGTAGCCAGTAGTAGTGACACCTTCACTGAGATAGACGGAGGATAATTTTTTGTCTTTAATATAATTAACATCTCGATATAGATAGCGCTTATTTTCAGCAATAATCTGCATATCTGGTTTCTTCGCACTTTTGAATAAATCAACTGCAATTTGATTTTGAAAGCAAGCCTCCTCAATCATTTGGCGATACATAATGCGGTTAATTTCCATCGCCTTTTCTATCACTTCATAATCTCTGTTTTGAACTGATTCCAGTTCCAGAAATTCCTGTATCTGTTCTCTATATTTTTCTCTAATAGGCTGAGGATTTTTTTGATTATTTTCTAGGGCGACTAATTTTTTATAGTGATTAGCGGGACTTAAACAAAAATTAAGCCCAAATAAAGCCGAAACTGGCTTTATGAGAGGCAAATACGTCACGATTAATGGTTAGCCATTCAAAAAAACGGAAAGAAATCGCTGTTCTAAACGCTTCTAAAGCATCAGTAAAAGTGTTCAAAGGTTTAGTTGCCCACCTACGTCTCAAACCCCCAGTCAGCTGATGCCAAAGAATAAAAGTATAGGCACAAAAAACCAGGATAAAATGTCGTATGAGACTAGTTTTATCTCGGACTTGATATTCTTTTAATCCGAGAAAGCCTTTGGCTTCTCGATAGAAAACTTCCACCCAATTTCGTTGAGAATAGGTGTTGACTATCCATTCTGGAGTGACAACAGATGTAGAAACATTAGTGATAAAATAGTCGATATCAGTGGCATTTGAGAAAGTATCAGCATTCATCACGATAGCTATACTTCGCTGTCCCTCTAGACGTGATATCTCTACAAGTCTTGTTGCTACCCACACTGTTCGGGATTTATCTAATTTGAGTTTAATTTCGCTAAAAGCTTCTTGGGGCAACGTCTGTGCTAATTCATCTAGCCTGATTGTTTGTTGATAATTTCCTTGGTTACTAATTGTGACTTTCCGATTTTTGGCTACTCCTCCTAAATACTTTAAGTTTCGCTTTTCTAGTTCTAATAGGAATGATGTATTGTTACCATATCCCGCATCTACAATTACTATTCCTGGTTGATATCCTCGCTCTCTTGTTTGGTCTATTAACTTAATTGCTATCTCGGTTTTCTTCTCAAATAATGGGTCTTGTTTCCCCTGTGGTAATGAATCAGCGTGCTGATATAACTCTATATCTAATGGTAGGCTTTTTCTGCCATCATATAAATGACTTGTTACCACTACTATTCCATTATCAGTCTTACCGATTTCTCCAATATATTGTCTTCCAACTCCTTCAGTCAAGTTACCACTTTTCCTATGCCCTGAATCATCAATTATCAAGCTAAATCCCCGATTAATTCTAGTTTGACTACACTTGTTCATTACCTCCAAGCGTCTTTCATTCAGCTTTTTAGCCGACCAAGGTGCATCTGTTAAAAAGTGGTGTAATCTATGGTAATTCACCCCTATGGCGTTTCCTGCCATCTGTAACAGGTTTTTTCTCTCACTTTCCCCCAATAATCCCCCTAAATAATGTCTGAACTCCCTTTTTTGCGCTTGATGATTAAATACATCATCAAACCTTTGACACCATTTTTCAAAGCATGGGGGCATGGCTGTGGGAGTTGTCTCTTTCATCAGGCTTATTTTAACGTGAAACCTATGCTATATCTGCATTATAACCTCTTTTGCTCTCTTTTTTTGCTTAAGTCCCGTTAGATACTTGGTCTACATACTCTGCTTGTTGTTGCAAAGTACCATAAGTTTTTAAAATTTCAATTTCTGACTCCAAAGCTTCTATTGCTGTAACATGGTTATTGATGATGCCAACGCTGATGCTATCACTCATGTGGATAGCAATTTCTTCAAATTCTGGCTGTGTACCATCTTCTCTGTAAAAGGATTGCTTCTTTAGCTTAACTGTAGGAGCATAGGCGTTTTCAGGAATATTTCTGTACTCTGCTTCTGCTGTAAAATTGGGATATTTACTTGCCAGTTCTACACCAATACAGTCACCATCAAAATCACGACCTTGGCGTTCTGATTCTGTTTCTGCTGGGTCTATTTCTTCGGTTGCAATCGAGAGTGCTTTGAGTGCGTCAATTCTAGCGAGTATGCGCTTGTGGTCTTCGTCGTTGACTACAATGATACCTTCCAAAGATTTACCATCTGGCCCTAAATAATCTTCAACATATTTATTGAGGGAGACACACAAACCATTGGAATTGAGGAAGGGAGAACGGAAATTCAGGATTTTTTCTCCCTCATTCATCCAAGGAACACAGATTTCACCGTTTTTGAGTTCTTTAGAGGGAATAATCATGCCTCTATCAAAGGTGAGGGTGCGACCAATGGCAATATCTCGCCATTCATTTTGCACAAATCGACTTAGTTCTTGTCTAACTTTCTCAGTTTCCAAAATTTGGGCATGACCGAGTAAGTCTGCCTTGATAATTTTGTACATTAATAAATCATCTTTTTCATATTTAGCATTATCTTCATTCAAATCATCTGTATCTAATTCTTCATCTTGGTTAAGATTAGTGGTGGATAATTTTACTTGTTTTTCAAGTGTTCCATCTGCCACAAGGTCAGCGATAGCTTGTTCTAGGGAAACTTTTTGTTGTTCAGTGAATGCCTTGCGTTTTTCGTACTTTTCGCAATACAATTGTGCAACTTTTCTGGGGTCTTTCTGAATTTCGGTAAGTTCTTGGGCTTGCTTTTCTAGTTCTTCTGCAAAGTCCTTGATACCTTGAGGAAAAGAAGCCAACATCTGAGAAATCGCAGTCTTCCCCTTTTGGGACTGCGATTTTTCACCTAACCAAATAGTTTGATTGTAAAGACCTGGCTTGATTTGCGGTTTAATTGGACTAG
The DNA here is from genome assembly GCF_000332295.1 of Fortiea contorta PCC 7126. GTDB lineage: Bacteria > Cyanobacteriota > Cyanobacteriia > Cyanobacteriales > Nostocaceae > Fortiea > Fortiea contorta. The sequence goes on from NZ_KB235930.1 coordinate 4,265,067, forward strand.
AGGGATTATCTTTGTCTGTACCTTTGAAGCTTGACAGGGGAATAATCAGGTCTATTTTGGGTTTGTTATTCGGGTTTGCATACTCTAACTGGGTTAAGTTGTGGGGTCGCAGTGTTCCTTTGCCAAAGCGAAATTTGGTGTCTTCTCCGTCTCCCTCTCTCCATCCAAAACGATGTTGGATTACACGATAACTTTTATCTTGTTCTTCTTGCTTTTTTGTTAGTTTGTTGTACAAGTCAGTCGCAATTTGACCGTAGCAATCTCCAACTAATTTCCAAGCATCTTCCTTATTTAGTATTCCTCCATTTTCTCCAGTGGCATCATCTACTACTAGAATATTCAATCGCTCATTAATTGCATTTTTGCACTCTCCAAGAAATATGGAACCATAAGCACCTCTATCCTTGCGGTCCGGACATAGTTTTTCAACTACTTCCAAACATTCTTGTAGCCCATAAAGTAGTCGTGTTTTAGACGAAAATAGCAGAACATGACTATCTGGATGGTTCTTCAGGTCTTCTGCCTTTGTATGTTCGTCCATTTGCCCAAAGGAGAACTGTTTGTCAGGGAATAAGAATTCTAGCAGCGTGTTATCCAATTTCTCAGTTAGAATTGAGTTGGAATTGCTGGTATCTCCTTGAATATATGACCATTGATTTAATCTGGTGTCAAAGTGCTTGAATGTGAGTGTCATATTCTAATTTATTTGTGGACAAAAAGTTTTTAAATTTGTGAGGGTTTTAATATGTCAAGGTTAAAGCGCTGGCTTTATTTAAATACAAAAAAAGTTAACGCAGACGGCACTTTAAGAGAAGATTATATAAATGAACGATTAGCTAAAGATATCAACCAGGCATCAATTGATGATTATGCTGTGACACTCAAGACAGAATATGAGCGATTAAAGTTATTAGATGAAACAGACCCTGAGTTGTGGGTGGAGTATACTGCTTATGACCTTTTCAGTGAGAAAGATAAAAAGCAGTTTAATCCTGATGGGTCGCTCAAGCCAGAGTATGTGGAATACGCACTTCATCAGCTGCAATTGCGAGAAAGTTATTTGATGGAAATCGAATTTAATAAAAAAAAGGAAGTTGCTGATTTTAATAAAATGTCTGAGGAATGGAAATCTAGGGGTCAAAACTTTGGTGAGTATTTGATGAATTCTCGTCGTAGTGCTGCTCAAAATCGTAGATATAACCTCAAGCAGATGTCTCAAGACATCCGCAACGGTGAAGATATTGACTCTCTTCCACTTGATATTGAACCGGATGATTATTATCAGCAGCAAGGGTACAATCCAATGCATCATAATTTTTAACTCAAATAAAAACTGTGCAGGGTAATATCTACTTCACTCCCTGCCAGATTTTATGAATTCTTTATTTGAAACTGCTAGCAATAAAAATCGTATTTTCCCTTTATATCTTTGTCTACCCGTATATCAAAAAGTATAAATGCAAGTATTGTTAATTACCTGGTATTTCGAGATTTTGCAAGAAACTACTTGTCTTTTGTATTCATAGTCAGATTTTCGCTTTTTTAAGCTCAACTTCCCCCGGTGCAAATGTACTAAACAGCCCTTAAACCCTTGCTAGGCAATCAACCTGGCTCTAAGCGCAAATATAAGCATACCCGTGTAAGCTCTGGAAGTATTGGTACAACTAAGGTAAGCTAAAATTGGGGGTGAACGCCTCAAATTCTCCACGCAAACCCTTTTGACAATTTGTACCCAGTAAGAGCAATTCAAAAAAGCTTGAAAGTCGCTCTAAAAAAGAGTTAGCTCTTTTTGGATAAGGGGAGTTCAGTTTAAGTTATTTGCCTATAGCTAATTTCACAATTTCTGTACAGAGGCTGTTTAGTTGATCTTAGATTCCTTCAAAAGCACTTACTACTTTGGCAAACCATTCTAAAATAGAAGGTACTTGATTTTTATGCTGCCATAACCAATCCATAGCTGTTGTAACTTTCTTAACTTGCTGACGACTCATTATATTGAGCAATACTTTTTCTCTTCCTTTTAATGTTGGGTCGTCACTCTGCCAAATTTCTTGCATTACCCAACGTTCCATAATGGAGGAACTAAAAGCATATTTGCCAACATTTTCTGTGCGAATAATTACACCTTGTTCTTTGAGGCTGGTGAATTCTCGATCTCTTTGGTTAAAGATTAAGTCAATACCACCTAAATCAAAGCGCATTCTTTTATGTAGGCGACCATTGATAGCAGATAAAGCCATTAACATTAATAAGCTTTGTTCTATTTCTGAGCATCGATTCCACATACTTTGAAAAATCTGTCTGGTTCTATTTTCAAACTCATCAGCAAATGCTTGCTTATCAAAGTGGGTTGGGTTGATTATTTGTCTATAAACCATAAAACCAGCAATTTGTACAAGATATGGATGTCCGCCAGAAATTTCGGCGATCGCCTCTTGTAAAGAGTATCTAATTTGGGGAATATTAGCTTTAAGTATTTGCTCGACTTCGCGCTGGGAAAATAGCTTGAGAGATAAGAAGAGATAGTGATTGAACCAAGGTGAAACTTTCGGGTCTTGCTTAGGTCCAAGTTCGCTGAGGCGCTGGAGTGAACTCACCACCATTGAAAGATATTTTCTTTCGGTGGCGGCGTTAGCTAGGTAACGACAATCTTTGACAAAAGCGTCCATTTGTGCTTCTGTATATTGCTCGTTAGTTCGCAAAGCGTGGTCGTAGTTATCTATTAGTAACAACAAAAATTTATTGTGTTCTCCCAGCTTTTTTAAAGCTAGTTGGAGGTTGTCTCTTTTTGCTGGTTCTGTGGTGATTAATGCGTCAATTTCTGTTTGTAGTGTGGGTTCATTCGCCAATTTTGCAGCTACTGCGAGCAAAATTTCTCGCCAGAACCCGGCGGGGGTGAAAGGCTCAACGACTTCGCAGTTGAATCGGAGGGCGATCGCATCCTCTGATTTGTGTAAATATTGTTGCAATACTCGTGGATCTGCGAGTTTATCCAAAAAGGAAGATTTACCCATTCCTGGTCCACCCCAAATCGACAAATTACCGCCGTTATTGATTTGCTCAAACGCCGTTGTAATCTCATTTATCCGCCCAAAAAATCTGTCTGGGGGAACTGGCTCTCCGACAACGAAGGGATTTGAGTGACGCGCCTCAGTTCTTGCTTGTAGGCGATACTCTTGGACTTGTGTATTGTTTGGCTCTATCTGCAAAACTTTGGTAAATTGTTCTTGTGCTTGGTCGATTTTCCCTTGAGTGATCAATTCACGGCCATAAGCTAGGAGCGATCGCACAAACTCATCCTTATTTCTTAATGAATCAAATTGGTAAGCTCTAGCGTAAAATTCCACAGCCTTCTCATAATTTCCTAATCTTGAGTAGCCCTCCGCTAAATCTAAGACAGTACTAAAATGATTAGGATTAATTTTCAAAATATCCTCGTAAAGAATTAATGCTCTAGCTGTGTTACCTTGTAGATGCAAGGTATTTGCTGCATCTCGTAGACTTTTCCAGTATTCTTGCCCAAGAATTTCCAGATTACTTATCTCTCGTTTTAGTGGATGACTTTCAATCGACCAACGACGAACAAATTCCACTTTTACCCGACATTTTGTGTCATCTAAGAAATCATTTTCTGCCAAGTTTTCAGATGCTTGAATGAGTGAATCTGTTGGGATAACTCCAAATTTTTCTAATAATTTTAATGGCTCTTCAGGCGATTCTTGGTTTTGCTCAATGGCTATTTGTTGAGCCTCTGCCACAGCAGCAAAAACTATCTGTTCTGTAATTGATAATCCCTGCCACATCCATGCCAAACCGCCTTCAGCAATCTCCATTGCTGGTTCTATAATATTTTCTACATCTTCTGCTGTGACCTGCAAGTTGTTTTCATATCTGGCTTGTCTAAAAATTATAAAGCAGATTATTTGGGTAAAATATGGGTGTCCTGCCGATATTTGTAGAATTGTTTGGATTGCGTCCCGGCTATACTCTAATAATCCTTCAGCAGGTTTAGTTATTAGCCGTATAGCACTTATCTCATCAAGTAAATCAATTTTGTACCTAGGCACACTCTTGAACAAGTTGAAAATGCTTGGAATATTACTGAAACTGACTATTACAGGAATTATATATAATTTTTCTTGTTGACTCAAAAGTATTTGTAAATAACTTAAAAAATTTGGTTCTCTGCTGGAAAATATTACATCAAATTCATCAAGCAAAAGTACTAATTTTTTATCTTTTATTTGCTCATAAACTTGTAGTAAAAATTTTAAATAAAAAGTATTTAACTCGTCTTCTAATTCTTCTAATGTCGGTAGGGTCAACTCATATAAACTAAGTTCGTCAACAATCGCTGTTGCTAGTTGATGTAAAATATTAATTAGCGGAAACTTAGATTTATCAGCCAAATCAAATTCGACAAATACAAAATCCTCAAGTCTATTAAAAATGGGAATCATCTTCAATACAGATGACTTCCCTATGCGTCTTTGACCATGTAAAACAATAATTCGTGTGCCTAGGTTGAGATAATCTTCAATAAGTTGAAACACATTTTCTCGCCCAAAGAACCTTTCTGGTTCTTGTATGGGAGTACCAACTATATAAGGGTTCCAGCTTGTTTCCAAAGATGCAGCTGATTTGTAAATGCCAATAGGTTTTGAGTCGCCAGGTACTGTTTTCCTAACATTGATACCAGCTAAATTTAGCACCTGAAGCTCTATACCCCAAGAATTTACTAATGTAATTTTTATCTTCCCCTGTATCTCCTTTGATGCTGCCTTAAGCAGAAATTTTGCAGGGCCGTAAGTCCCGCCGAAACGGTGTAGGACTAATGTTGGTTCCCCCATAGGCTTGCTACTAAATAGCGATCGCGGTAAAGTTTCCAACATGCAAGTAATTGGGTATTCCTCTTCCTGATATTGCCACTCCCCATCCCCAGATAGTTCCAAATCAATGGTCATTAAATAAGTTTTATCAACCTGCGCTTCTTGGGGATAGTTGATAATTGGTTTAATGGATATGGGTAGTTGCTGTTCTTCAGACATGGCACTCTGTTTATATTTGAGGAAGTTGGAGTACAGTCAGCGGATTACCATAATACACATACATAAAAGTAATCAGGAAAATAAACTCGCTCTCAGGGTCAGTCGGTTTATAGTTTTTAACAGCGTCTTCTCTCATTTTTTTGAGTATTTCGGCTGCTGGTAGTTTTGGGTATTCTCGGCATTTTTCAAAGAAATTTTCCGTAAATTTTGCTGCATATTCGTCCAGTACTGCCCCTAAAGTACCGATTACTCCGCTTGCTCCTTTTTCTAAGAAAAAAGTTGCAAAACCAGTCAAAAAATACTCTGGGCTATCTTGCCACTCATCTTTTCCCAGACGACCAGAGTGGCAAGCATTCATAAAAATGATACTGGGTTTTTTAAAGCTGCTAAACTTATATCTATAAATCAGGTTTAAAGATATTTCGTAGGCTTCTTCTTGGTCATCTCTTGCGACTAATTTCATCTCATAAATATTATCTTCATAATATCCATGACAGGAAATGAAAGCAAGACAAATCTCAGCACTAGCATCATTTAATACTTCGATAAAATCATTAATATTTTGACACTCTTTGTAAGAATTACCATATTTTTTGATAACTGATTCTTCTAAGTTAGCAGTTCTAAATTCTTTATTGATACAGCCAACAATTTGACCAGAACAGCTTTCATGTTTGAAAATTGGTCTTTTAACTGGTAATAAGTTACCTTCATTTGTGTATTCTTCGTTAACCGCTTCTATATCTTTATCTTCTGTATATTTACTACTAATATCTTGCCAGCGCACAGTGACAAATGATGCACCTAAATATTGATTATTTGGTAATTCTAGAATTTCCCAAGGAATCTCAAAGCTTGTGCGATCGTTGATAACTATATATGATAACTTCTCTTGATTTAAATGGAGTTTTTTCTCTAATATTTGCAGCCACTCATGAATTTTTTTGGCGGCTTGTCTTCTGTGAGAAAAAATTTTGACATCTGCTGATACTTGCCGATGTAATTCTAATATTTCTGCATTAATATCTTTGTCAGTATAGTGAATATATTCATCTTTTAATCTACTAAAAAATTTTCTGGGAGGTTTTAACTCTTTTATCTCTTGAAAACCTTCTTTAGGTAGCAAAGCATTATAGAATCTAATTCGATATTTATTATCTTCCTCAATCACATATAAATGCACTACTGTTGGATCATCCTTATTAGTTAGTTGAGCAGTAAAAGTAATATCATCTTTGGTTTTATTACTATTGGTTGTTTCTATTTTGCTGATATCTTCTAACTCTTGGAGCTTTTTTTTTCGCAACATTTCTTCTGGGGAATTTCCTCCAGGTAATGACCTACTTCCAGGTGAAATAGGCGGCAGATTTTTCACTGTTCCACCTCCGATGTATCCCACAATGGAATATCAACGATTTTCGCGCCCAAAGCTTCTGCTAGTTCTAAAGGCAAATCAGGGTAAGCTTTAGACTGAGGATTAAGTAAAACAGCTTGGATATCATGAAAGTTAGCAAAATTAGCGATGTTCTTAGCAATATTTAAAGCGTCTTCAATACCTTCTCGCTTCACTTTTTGTGGTGGACGCTTTGTCTGACTAGCTGTTAAAGTTACATTCCCGCGTCCATCACTAATTACCAGCAGTAATACTTGTTGTACTGTGCTGCGTCCGTGTTCTAAGCTATGGCGTAAAGTCTGCAAAGCTAAATATAAACCATGCGCTAGCGGTGTCGCCTTACCCTTTCCGGCTTTAATACCTTCATCAATTCGAGGAGTAAGGATACTTTGCGCCATAACTTTTTCTGCTTGTAACTGGTGACGCGCATTTTTTGCTCCCACTTGTATCAAGCAAATACTTGCTCGTTCCACGTATGCCCAACTAAGATAAAGTAGTAAAATTTCTTGCCAGTTGCAATTTTCTAAACAAGTGTGGTCAAGTACCAACATCAGCATTTGTTCTGCAACGGGGGCGCGGCGATAGCGATATAAGTCTGTGGGTAATAATATGAGATGCTGCTGATTATTACCTGAAGGGGAGACGAAATAAGCTACAATATAGATTCAATAAGCTTCATGGCTCTTAAACCTTGTTGATAATGCTTCCACTTATTACGATTAATTCTCATTAATTGTGTGACTAAATCAATACAGCTATCCTTGAAATGTACCCATGTTTGACCATATAAGCCGATATAAAAACTACTGTGTCTCCGTTGAGAACGACTCCTTTCTTTAATCCGAGCTATATATTTTTGGATTCCTTTGCGTTTAATAAGTTGACCATTAATTGTTGCAGAGGTGTAAGCGATCGCTATCAACAAAACTAGAGAAATAAAACGTTCACCTTGAACATTAGTGTTTTCTAAGTTATAGCCACCTGTTTTGAAATCTCTAAACATTTCTTCAATATCAAATCGCTTTTTGTAAGCAGCAATTGCTGACTCTAGGGTGTCAAAATTTGTTAAAATAAACCATGCTTCTTTGGGTGCTACTCCGTTAATTTTACGTTGCCACTTACCAGCCACATTAAAACTGATAAAACCCTGAGTCTTTGTTACCTTAACTCCCTTGATAAAAAAAGATACTCCAGGAGTTAATCCTAAACTGCTTAACTCCATAAACATATCTTGTTTAATTTCTACAAATTCATCTTTTTCAATCGCAAACAAAAATATACATCCTTGCTCTGAAGGTACTTTGCTAGTTTTACCGAGCAAAATTCTCTATCCCCCAACACACAGATTTTATAATCTTTCAATATTGCTATAACTGGCGATAATATTTTCTGCTGTTCCGTGAGATTACTACTACCTAATTTGGGCAGCAAACTAAAATATATTGGTATGGCTCTTTTATCCCAAATCACGCTGACCATTAATAAGTTTATCCGACTCCAATTAGTCCTATCAATTGCTATATAAATAATTTTTTCATTCTGGAAGTAGTTTGCTATTAGTTCTTGAATAATTGGCAACCAAACTTTTTCAATTGTGAGATTTGGTAATGATAAAAATCTTTGTATTCTTTTTCTTCTGCTTTCAAATTTAATTCCCAAAGGTAGCGCATTCGCTAATTTTTCTAAAGTTACTTCTTTGATTGACTGCAACAGATGTATCAAAATTTTTAGCAACAGATATTCTGCTAAACTCAATTGACTTTTTAAGTGCTTTTGGTACAATATAGCTAACATTATCATTAAGTAGGTCTTATTGACAAAACTAGACCTACCTTTTTCTATCACAAAACGCTACCCATCTTATACACCAAGCTTTTTAGGCTGTTTCGTCTCCCCTCCAGGATTATTACCTGTTGATTGTTTACGAATTTTTTGATATTTTGCTGCTTCTAGCAATGTTCGCACAAAGGCTATATCTTGAAGATTAACTGCTTTTTCTATACCAACAATTTGACCACGAGCCACTGTTTTTGAACGAAAGCGACGCATGGGTAATTGCAGAGAAAAAGAGCTTTGTTTATCCTGTTCTTCATCTTCTGGATAAGGATTATTTGAGGCGATCGCAGGTAATATTGTAGAGGGAAAATCTTCTATTTTATTTGACGAAAAAAATTCTTCATGTTTTGTTATAGGTTCTGGCTCTGGGGGGAGAGGTAGTGGTGTAATTGGAAGTTTTTTATCTGGGGGATATTTTTCATCTGGTAAATTAATATTAGGAAGAGGATTAGGTAATTCTTGTGGTTTAGCAAGTGGTTTCAAACCCATCATTTGGGCAGCATGGTCAACATGTTCTGCTGTCATTTCTAAGCTTCTTTCTAATCGTGCATAAGCTAGAGAAAGTCGTGCTAGGGCAATTTCCCGACGATGATAAATATCTAATCTGTCGGTGGTGTATTCAATGACTCTACTTAAAGCTGGGGAAGTAATTTGAGGAAGTAGTTCGAGCGCTTGATTTAAGCTTTCAATTATTTCATTTGGTAGTGTTTCTTGCGGATTTTTATTATCTGTATTTTGCTCATCAAGTAACTTGAGAATTTCCGCTACTCTGTCTGTATTTTTTTTGGTAATATTTAATCTGAGCCGCAAAGCAAAGCGATCTAGTAAATGAGGTGATACAGTTTTCACTTGTTCATAAGCACACCCAGCTATCCAAAACAGTTGGGGTTGCCATTGTGCTTGCTGTCCATGACGTTCTAGGTGTGCAACATCTGCGCCCATCAGCGTCACCCCACCTCGTTGTGCTGCTAGGTTAAGTTTTGTTAAATCGGGAATTACTACTACCTGCTGTGGAGAATGATTTTGCCCCGCTGTCAATAATCCTGGTTTCCATAACAACGGCTGTTGCTCTATTTCAACGCTTAAACCTAAATTTCCCCACAGCAGATCCTCATCTTCATAGGTTCCTAAAGTGACTAACTCAACTTTATAGCCATTTATCACCTCTAGCATTTGGGCTATAATTAGGGCTGCTAACTGCAAGGTTTCGGGTGTTGTATCATACAATAAAATACTACGCAAACCAGGAGCGATCGCAGCACAAGCAAGAGGCTGCATAAATGAATTTCTTAAACTATCTTGGCTGGGTATATCTGACATTCCCCATTCTCAATTTTCTTAAATAACTGCTTCTAAACGGCGATGTTGGAGTACTAACTCTGCCACTGCTGTTACATCTTCAGATGTTACTATCACCTCTTGATCATCATCTGTACTTTTACGCACTGCATAGGCACGAGATGCCAAAGCAATAATATAATCAGCCCGATTTCCTTGGGCTTTGGAATCTGTTGCTAACTGAATACATTCACTAACAATTTCTAATGGTATTTTAACCTGATACAACTTATCTTTAGCTTTTACTAATTTGTCCTTGAATTTTTCATCTTTTTGTAAGTATTCTTGAATATAAGATGATGGATTTTCCTCTGTGTGAATAGAAACTGCTTCATCAAACTTCAACACATTTTCCAAAATTGATGTCCGCAGATTGATGTCAATTTCTGATTTGACACTCACCCTCAAACCAAAGCGATCTAATAACTGTGGTCGTAGTTCCCCTTCTTCTGGGTTCATTGTGCCAACTAAAGTAAAAGAAACTTGCTCTTGCCGACTTTTACCTTCTCGTTGTACAACTAGCACGCCAGTGGAAGTCACATCAAGAATAATATTAACTATATGGTCATCTAACAAGTTGATTTCATCAATATAGAGTAAGCCTTTATCGGCTTCTTCTAATAATCCTGGTTGTTCTACAGGCTTACTTTTCATCAATTCATCAATCCGCCAACCCCCCACAACTCGGTCTTCTGTAGCGTTAATTGGTAGAGTTACAGGAAGGCGATTGTACATCATTTGAGTAAATGCCCGCACTGCTGTAGATTTAGCTGTACCCCCTGGAGGGGAGACGAAACAGCCTAAAAAGCTTGGTGTATAAGATGGGTAGCGTTTTGTGATAGCGGGACTTAAACAAAAATTAAGCCCAAATAAAGCCGAAACTGGCTTTATGAGAGGCAAATACGTCACGATTAATGGTTAGCCATTCAAAAAAACGGAAAGAAATCGCTGTTCTAAACGCTTCTAAAGCATCAGTAAAAGTGTTCAAAGGTTTAGTTGCCCACCTACGTCTCAAACCCCCAGTCAGCTGATGCCAAAGAATAAAAGTATAGGCACAAAAAACCAGGATAAAATGTCGTATGAGACTAGTTTTATCTCGGACTTGATATTCTTTTAATCCGAGAAAGCCTTTGGCTTCTCGATAGAAAACTTCCACCCAATTTCGTTGAGAATAGGTGTTGACTATCCATTCTGGAGTGACAACAGATGTAGAAACATTAGTGATAAAATAGTCGATATCAGTGGCATTTGAGAAAGTATCAGCATTCATCACGATAGCTATACTTCGCTGTCCCTCTAGACGTGATATCTCTACAAGTCTTGTTGCTACCCACACTGTTCGGGATTTATCTAATTTGAGTTTAATTTCGCTAAAAGCTTCTTGGGGCAACGTCTGTGCTAATTCATCTAGCCTGATTGTTTGTTGATAATTTCCTTGGTTACTAATTGTGACTTTCCGATTTTTGGCTACTCCTCCTAAATACTTTAAGTTTCGCTTTTCTAGTTCTAATAGGAATGATGTATTGTTACCATATCCCGCATCTACAATTACTATTCCTGGTTGATATCCTCGCTCTCTTGTTTGGTCTATTAACTTAATTGCTATCTCGGTTTTCTTCTCAAATAATGGGTCTTGTTTCCCCTGTGGTAATGAATCAGCGTGCTGATATAACTCTATATCTAATGGTAGGCTTTTTCTGCCATCATATAAATGACTTGTTACCACTACTATTCCATTATCAGTCTTACCGATTTCTCCAATATATTGTCTTCCAACTCCTTCAGTCAAGTTACCACTTTTCCTATGCCCTGAATCATCAATTATCAAGCTAAATCCCCGATTAATTCTAGTCTGACTACACTTGTTCATTACCTCCAAGCGTCTTTCATTCAGCTTTTTAGCCGACCAAGGTGCATCTGTTAAAAAGTGGTGTAATCTATGGTAATTCACCCCTATGGCGTTTCCTGCCATCTGTAACAGGTTTTTTCTCTCACTTTCCCCCAATAATCCCCCTAAATAATGTCTGAACTCCCTTTTTTGCGCTTGATGATTAAATACATCATCAAACCTTTGACACCATTTTTCAAAGCATGGGGGCATGGCTGTGGGAGTTGTCTCTTTCATCAGGCTTATTTTAACGTGAAACCTATGCTATATCTGCATTATAACCTCTTTTGCTCTCTTTTTTTGCTTAAGTCCCGATAGAAAAAGGTAGGTCTAGTTTTGTCAATAAGACCTACTTAATGATAATGTTAGCTATATTGTACCAAAAGCACTTAAAAAGTCAATTGAGTTTAGCAGAATATCTGTTGCTAAAAATTTTGATACATCTGTTGCAGTCAATCAAAGAAGTAACTTTAGAAAAATTAGCGAATGCGCTACCTTTGGGAATTAAATTTGAAAGCAGAAGAAAAAGAATACAAAGATTTTTATCATTACCAAATCTCACAATTGAAAAAGTTTGGTTGCCAATTATTCAAGAACTAATAGCAAACTACTTCCAGAATGAAAAAATTATTTATATAGCAATTGATAGGACTAATTGGAGTCGGATAAACTTATTAATGGTCAGCGTGATTTGGGATAAAAGAGCCATACCAATATATTTTAGTTTGCTGCCCAAATTAGGTAGTAGTAATCTCACGGAACAGCAGAAAATATTATCGCCAGTTATAGCAATATTGAAAGATTATAAAATCTGTGTGTTGGGGGATAGAGAATTTTGCTCGGTAAAACTAGCAAAGTACCTTCAGAGCAAGGATGTATATTTTTGTTTGCGATTGAAAAAGAATGAATTTGTAGAAATTAAACAAGATATGTTTATGGAGTTAAGCAGTTTAGGATTAACTCCTGGAGTATCTTTTTTTATCAAGGGAGTTAAGGTAACAAAGACTCAGGGTTTTATCAGTTTTAATGTGGCTGGTAAGTGGCAACGTAAAATTAACGGAGTAGCACCCAAAGAAGCATGGTTTATTTTAACAAATTTTGACACCCTAGAGTCAGCAATTGCTGCTTACAAAAAGCGATTTGATATTGAAGAAATGTTTAGAGATTTCAAAACAGGTGGCTATAACTTAGAAAACACTAATGTTCAAGGTGAACGTTTTATTTCTCTAGTTTTGTTGATAGCGATCGCTTACACCTCTGCAACAATTAATGGTCAACTTATTAAACGCAAAGGAATCCAAAAATATATAGCTCGGATTAAAGAAAGGAGTCGTTCTCAACGGAGACACAGTAGTTTTTATATCGGCTTATATGGTCAAACATGGGTACATTTCAAGGATAGCTGTATTGATTTAGTCACACAATTAATGAGAATTAATCGTAATAAGTGGAAGCATTATCAACAAGGTTTAAGAGCCATGAAGCTTATTGAATCTATATTGTAGCTTATTTCGTCTCCCCTTCAGATTGAAATATTTATCAAATCACCCCACTAAAAAAATAGAAGAGTTGTTATGGGAAGCAGCACGGATGAGTTTCATGCCAATGGCATATGTTCATGCAGGAGTGGCTGATGAGAAGTTACTGAGAAAGGTAGCACTGTCATCATTTTCTGATTTTGTGCGCCAGTGGGATTGTATTCAGATGGAGTTAGATTTTGAATTGGCATTACCGATATCGCCGATGTCAACAGAGAGTTTGGGTAAACAGAAAAGTGCATCGACGACTGTAGTTCAGCAGGAAGTAGTGGAGAGAGTAAACGCAAAAAAAGCTGATGGTGATAATCAAGTTACTGTAGCTGTAATTGAGGAGTCTGACGAAGATGATGATTTTTGGGATGATGAGCGAGATGTAAAGATGGAATTATCTGATGAACAAAAAGCAGCTAGAGAAGAGATGGATGCTTTGTTTGGGTGAAGAATCATAAGTTGCACAAAATTCAATTTATTTGTGGAGATTGGGAACTCTTAACAGCGACAGGAAAACAATATGTGTAATTAATTTTGTTTAGCGGGACTTAAACATTTTTGAGACAGAAACAAGGCTCAAGCTTATACAAGGCAAGGAAAATACATCAAGTGCTAAAAAATGCGCCAAACCTAGATATATCAAGAAACTAGGTCAATTGATGTCAAAGTCTTTCTATATATACATTTGATGGCTTTTTGAGGCTAATTTTTGTCTAAGTCCCATTAGGTGCTTAATATCAAATCTAGTGGTATCGGAATAATTAAATAACCGCAGAGGCGCAGAGTTAGCAGAGTCAGAAAAATGAGGAATAATTCCGTTACCAACGCATTTGATATAACTACTCATTTAGCTTGCGGACGAATAATAAGCTGATTTCTAATGAGTGAATTTTGAATTGATATCAGTTTTTTTAACAAGGAGTAATTCAATGATTAAGCCTGCAATTGTTGCAGTGCCAGATTTGTTGCTGGCTATAGATTTGGGTGGTTCTCAGACCAAAGCGATCGCTAGTGTACCTGATAAGAACGGCTCCCCTACATTGGTGTGTATGGAGCCTGAGATAGCCGATGTGTCAGATGCATCCATACAAAACTACGAGAAAACCAAATCTGGTGAAGTAGATCCAGAGAATACTTGCTGGGTAGGTATTGGTGATGAATACTACGCTGTAGGTTTTTTGGCAAGGCAAAAATACGGTGGTAACTCGCTACTGAAGCAGCTTAAAGAGGAAAGCGCAGTTCCAAAGATTTGTGGGGTTTTGTGGGTATTGTGTCAGAAACTGAAGCTTAACGGTAAATTAACTGTGGCGCTGACTGTGTTGCTACCCCCATCGGAGTATCAGGATAGAGAGCGTCTGGAAGTAAAGTTAAAACAGGCACTAAGAAGATTTAACACATCTACTGGAGAAATACGAGTCAAGTTAGTAGATTTTAACGCCAAGCCAGAAGGAGGCGGTATTTATCTTTACCACCGTTGCATCTTGGGTGCTGACATCAAGAATCGCAATGTGGCGGTAGTGATGTTGGGACATCGCAATGCTTCCGTGTTGGTATCAGCTAGGGGTGCAGTTGCTCCTGGGGTGTCGAGTACCTTTGGGATGTCGTGGATGTTGGATGATTTTGTCAGACGGTGTAGTGGTCTAGTGAAAGAAGACCCGCGTCTGATGGTGGCAATAGTAACAGCAGGATCTGAGTGCAACCCAGAAGCTTTAACTAAGTTGTCGCGGCGCAATAGCTCAGTTGAGCGGGAAGGAGAAGCGCAGGAGATGTCAGCAGCCCTAAAGCTCAGTCGAGATGAGTATTTCCGAGCATTAGTGCGGTGGTTGTCTCAGGAGCTACCCCGTGATATTGACGAGATTATTTTATGCGGTGGTACTGCTGAATACCTCAAACCTGAACTGGAAGCCCATTATAGTAATGTAAAGGTGATTTGGAATGGTGATGTAGAGATTCCCTCAGGATTGGATACAACGGGAATGGGAATACGGATTGCGGATGTGTGGGCGTTGTATGAGGTATTTTTTGGAGTGGGCAATTTAATAAAAAAAGATAGTGGTTTAACTGAAGAAGGCAACGCTTCCTCTTCTGCCACACCCGCTATGGTATCCTCTGCATCAGAGAGCAACTTTGTGCGCTCGACAGCACCGAAGCCTGGAGGGGAGACGAAACAGCCTAAAAAGCTTGGTGTATAAGATGGGTAGCGTTTTGTGATAGAAAAAGGTAGGTCTAGTTTTGTCAATAAGACCTACTTAATGATAATGTTAGCTATATTGTACCAAAAGCACTTAAAAAGTCAATTGAGTTTAGCAGAATATCTGTTGCTAAAAATTTTGATACATCTGTTGCAGTCAATCAAAGAAGTAACTTTAGAAAAATTAGCGAATGCGCTACCTTTGGGAATTAAATTTGAAAGCAGAAGAAAAAGAATACAAAGATTTTTATCATTACCAAATCTCACAATTGAAAAAGTTTGGTTGCCAATTATTCAAGAACTAATAGCAAACTACTTCCAGAATGAAAAAATTATTTATATAGCAATTGATAGGACTAATTGGAGTCGGATAAACTTATTAATGGTCAGCGTGATTTGGGATAAAAGAGCCATACCAATATATTTTAGTTTGCTGCCCAAATTAGGTAGTAGTAATCTCACGGAACAGCAGAAAATATTATCGCCAGTTATAGCAATATTGAAAGATTATAAAATCTGTGTGTTGGGGGATAGAGAATTTTGCTCGGTAAAACTAGCAAAGTACCTTCAGAGCAAGGATGTATATTTTTGTTTGCGATTGAAAAAGAATGAATTTGTAGAAATTAAACAAGATATGTTTATGGAGTTAAGCAGTTTAGGATTAACTCCTGGAGTATCTTTTTTTATCAAGGGAGTTAAGGTAACAAAGACTCAGGGTTTTATCAGTTTTAATGTGGCTGGTAAGTGGCAACGTAAAATTAACGGAGTAGCACCCAAAGAAGCATGGTTTATTTTAACAAATTTTGACACCCTAGAGTCAGCAATTGCTGCTTACAAAAAGCGATTTGATATTGAAGAAATGTTTAGAGATTTCAAAACAGGTGGCTATAACTTAGAAAACACTAATGTTCAAGGTGAACGTTTTATTTCTCTAGTTTTGTTGATAGCGATCGCTTACACCTCTGCAACAATTAATGGTCAACTTATTAAACGCAAAGGAATCCAAAAATATATAGCTCGGATTAAAGAAAGGAGTCGTTCTCAACGGAGACACAGTAGTTTTTATATCGGCTTATATGGTCAAACATGGGTACATTTCAAGGATAGCTGTATTGATTTAGTCACACAATTAATGAGAATTAATCGTAATAAGTGGAAGCATTATCAACAAGGTTTAAGAGCCATGAAGCTTATTGAATCTATATTGTAGCTTATTTCGTCTCCCCTTCAGCTATGAGTAGAGTTGTTATTGAGTGAATTGAATTAAAATTTATGTGGATGATAATAATTACTTTCTAGCATTAGAAAAATTAGTTGTCAGTATTACCTATTGAGGCAATCACCTTCATACTATTAACCACCAAAGCGTGCCAATAACTCCTCACGAGACAATTGCAACAACAAAGGAGTAAATTCCTCAGCTTTTAGCGATAACAAAGGTTCAATAATTGCTGATAGTTGCTCATCCAATGAACCGAAACGGCTTTTGAGCAAGCTTTCTACAACTTTACGTTCTCCAAGGTGTGTAGCTTCTTCTATCCGTTGTGTATAGAGTGGTGATAAACGCATTCCGTAACTCCCTATCTTCCTCGCGTGTTTATTCAGGTTGCTCAACCTCTTGATTATGAGAAAGTTCAGCGGCGTTAATTGCTTTTTGTTTTAATACCAATTCTATTTCTGCTAGTTTTTGACGCAGGGCTTCTTGAAACTCCATTAATTGAGAAACTTCAGCTTTCTTCAACGCCTCCCCAGAGATTTTATGCAGAGAACGGGTTGCTGTAGCTACTGGTAATCTCTGTTTTTGCGGTGTTGGAGAAGCCTGACTCTGTGAAGCTATCACCTCAGCTACTAATTTTCGTGTTGCTTGAACCGAAAGTTTCTGAAAGATCGCCTGCTGCGTCGTATTGCTTCTGATTGCTTGTGCTTCTGACTCTGAGAGTCCCAAATTTTTGGCTGAGAGTTTCTGTAGTGCCATAGCATGAACCCCTTTAAGTCCTCTCGACCTAATTGCCGCTTTCAGGTCTTCTGCTAAGGAGAGCATGGGAAAAATGTTGGCATCAATCGAAGCTGGATTGAGTTGTAAATCCAACAGCAACGCCAACACCGCCTGTTCTGGCTCATCTAAGTCCATATCTGCTAGACCTTGTTGTTGCTCCTCTGGTGTTCCCGTCATCAATTCAACAACAGAGTTCATGCGTTTCTGCGCGTTTAACCGTCGCACCACTGTCGAGAGAATCCGGGGTATATTTTCAGCTTCAAGACCAGCATTACTTGCCAACTCTCGCACGATCGCCTCAGCCTTATCGAGAGGATTGAGGTCTTCCCGATGTAGGGAGGTCAATAGTGCTTTGCGGTGCAAAGCAGCAGGTTCTGGAATAATTACAGCTTGGAGGTTTTGCCAACCCAAGGTTTTCGCACTGCGCCAGCGCCGCTCCCCATCGAATATAACTAAATTCTCCCGCTGAATCAGAATTATTGGCTCTAGTTGTCCATCGGATGTCAGAGAACGGGACATGGACTCAATGCTTTCTGCTAAAAAAGTCTGTCTGGGTTGTTCTGGGTTCGCTTGAATTTGCTCCAAGGGAATGGATTGGATACCTGATTGTGATTGGAGTTGCGATCGCAGCGTTTGCAGTTGTTCTTCCAACTCCGTAGAACCTTGAGAACGAAGTTCTTCAATCTCAGCTTTAAGTCGCTGAATTTCTGACTCAGCTTCAGACAACTGCTGAGATTGCTTGGCTGCTGAAAAATAATTGGTGAGGTCAGGAGCTTTGCGGGTAGCCATATTATTTTTTTGTTTTCTTCTGATTCTTGTTTCCAATTAAAGCTTGCAGTTGCTCGGCAATTTCTTTAAAGTCATCTTTAGCGGGATGGCTTGGGCGGTAAAGATGCACTGGTAATCCTTGACCACTGGCATTGACAAATTCCGCGCTATCCCGGATAGCTGGAAAAGCACGGATATCCATCTGTTCCAACTGAGATGGTAATGCAGACAACATCTGTCGATGAGCTGCTCGCCGTGAATCGAATTGGTTAGGGACAAAGCCGAGAATTTCTGGCTGAGGTTTTAAGCGTAAGTGCTTGCAATGATAGTAGTACCATTCCAGTAAATGCGCCGCTCCTTGAATTGACTTCGGTTCCAACTGCACAGGGATAATGATGTGCGTGCTAGCTGCCAATGCCATCAAAGGTAAGGGACCAAGAGTAGCAGGACAGTCAAATATAATCAGGTCATGTTCCAGAGGATAGTCTGTTAAACGGTCTCCGAGCAGGTAGGCTCCTCGTTTGTGTAAAACCAGTTCATCTGCTGTTTGTGTTAAAACCATTCCGCCTTGACAGATGACAACTTTGTTAGTGTGTTCGCTCCAGCAAGGAATAAAAGGCCAAGAGCCGTCAAAGTCGCCTTTGAGAGCAGCAGCCAGAGTTTGTTCCGGCTCTGGTAGGTTCAGTCCACAAAACAATGTCAACGAGCCTTGCGGGTCGAGGTCAAAGAGTGCTACGTTGTACTTTCGCTTTGCCAGTTCGTATGCTAAGTGGACTGAAAGTGTCGTTTTACCACTGCCTCCGGCATTGCTGATTACAGCTAGTCGAATTTGCATGGCTTTTTCAATGAATGTTATTCCAAAATCATATATTGAGACCCAAACATCATATATCGATATATGATGAATCTACACAGAGAGTAGGAATACTTTCGACCTGCATCTAAAAATTAAGTAAATTGTCCGCATAGCAGCGACCTAGTAGAAGGAGTAAGCGCTTTCCAAGGCATATACTGTAAAGCAGAACTCGCTTTCTTAGACACAAAGAAGATTTCAAAAAAAAGACTTTTGCAAAAAATCTTTTCTCATCAACTAAGAAAAAATATTTCAAGTAAAAAAAATACCTCCGGCCAAGGAGCCGGAAGCATGGGGATTAAAACGGAATATTGGAACTATCTGTGGTGTTCAGATAGCCGTTGTTAGCTGCTAGAGCTACACCAGCACCAACTGGCTGTTTAGCGCTTTCTTGTGGTGCTGGTTGAACAGCAGAAGTGGTAGTTGGGATAGGAGTAGTGTTGGCAGTGTTAGTGGAGATGAAGGTGCGGATAACCAGAGTTGTTTTCTTTTCCTTATATCCTTTGCCGCTATCCACCACCTCAATATCTAAATAGCCCATAGCGATTCCACTTGTGTTAACCCCTGACTCGGCTATTGATACTGCTGCTGCTCCCTTAGTTCTGTAGGCGATCGTATCTTGTACTACACCATCTTTAGCATAGAAGGAGAAAGCACATTCCCCATAGACAATTTTTACTCCCTGATGATCAAAAGTTTCGTTAATTGTGAGGAGTTCAATAGTTTGGCTTGAGCTAATCATGAGATATCCTTTTGATTGCAACTGTCGATTTTTTATTGCAATTGCGCCTAGCGCTTTAAAACCAAGGCACCCCACAGACAACTGACCAGTTATCTATGGGGTGCCTTGGTTGCATTAGAAGTTAGCGGTGACTATTTGGTTTTGGTCGCCACTAGATTCAGTAGATTCTTTGCGTTGAGAGGAACTGATGAGTTCTAGATTATTGACGCGAATCACTGGTTT
The DNA here is from genome assembly GCF_000332295.1 of Fortiea contorta PCC 7126. Taxonomy (GTDB): domain Bacteria; phylum Cyanobacteriota; class Cyanobacteriia; order Cyanobacteriales; family Nostocaceae; genus Fortiea; species Fortiea contorta. Next base: position 4,284,871 of record NZ_KB235930.1, read on the forward strand.
TTCTCTGAGTTCGTCGGTATTCTTGTCCGTCCACCTGTCGAAAACCATTTCACCAGTAATGCCAATGGTAGAACCTTTCTTTACCCAGTCTGCTGCCACTTGAGCAACATTTCCCCACAGTTCTAAATCAAACCATAAAGGAAATTCGCTTTTGTAAGGTGGTTTGACGGCTAGAGTTAGGGATGTTTTCATTGCACCTGACTCGAAGTGACGAACTTCTGGTTCTTGACCAACGCGACCAACCAAATCGACTTTATTGACATATTGCTGAGTCATAAGATTACCTTTGAGTATTGCGTTTTTTTCAAAAATGATGGCGCGATAGCGCATTACTGTATATGTGCCATGTAACGTAAGGGTGTGATATGAATTCTTTCGGTTAAGGGGGAAAGGCAAAAGGAGAAAGGCTGGAATTCACCCCAAACCCAATTCCCAATCCACAAGGGAGGTCAAGAGGGCTTATCCAAAATGTATTGGGTGTAATGTGCCTTCTTGTTTTCTTGAGAAAAGCGATGTCTTCTCTACGAGAGGCTACGCCAAGGCCAACGCGTCTACGCACTTTTACCATAAGTAACCCCAAATTCTTTGTAGAGACTTGGGGTTATCTGCTTAAGTTGCTTGCTAAATACTCACGTTAGTTGGTCTTTTGTAACTAATCCATGCAGTTTCTCTGCAAGTTTGTTAGGTTTCATTTTAATGCGACCTATAATTTTATTGAGTTTTGCAAGTTCTTGCAGTTTCTCTGCTGGTAGTATCGTCAGTTCTTCTACAGTCGCTAATTCCGCACTTTGGTTATCTGGAGTTTGGCTACTGTCAATTTCTGGGGAAACTTCTGAAGTGCTGATGACATCACTTGGTGCGACTCTCCTATCCTCATTTATTTGAGTAGCCAGAACATCTGGATTTATCTCTGTGTGATTGGTGTATGACAGAATTTGCTCTACTGTTGCGATTTTGGGTGGCTTTAGCAGAGCTATGCGGTAAAATTTCCCTATTTTCCTGACTTTAATTTTGGCTCCAGCTGCCCTGAGTCTTGCTGCCAAATCGTTAAGAATAGAAAAATCTACATCTAGATGAATTTGTTGATTGGTAGTGATGATTGCGCTCATTTTTTTATCTGTAAATTAAATCTTACAGTCAGCGCTTTAGCGCAACTTTTAGATGAAATTTACCTGACTTAACTTGTTTAAATACTCATCAAAACAAGGATATTTGCCTATATTTTTTATTAGCAGAGATAAATAAACCTGTACTTTCAATTGCACTACGCTGTGCAATCATTAACTGATTCAAGTTATGAATGGCTCTTCCTTCATTATTTTGTTTGGAACCGTATCTACGCGTGTCTATTCCTGCTTCCCTTAGCGTTTTACAGCACAAACAGTTACATTGGGGTGCAGTAGGCGTTTTACCTGGTTTAACTGCTTTATATTTGATAAGTTTTTCTCCATCTGTAAAGAAGAAGGAACCAGCAGAAAAAGCTTCCTTAAAATAACTAGCACCATCAAAACTGGTAACTCCAAATTTGTGAAAAGCTTTGGCATATTCTGGTGCTGATAATCCAAAAATATGAATCCAGATTTTCTCTGGAAGTTTTTGTAATTCTTCAACCACAGTTTGAATGATACGCAGATTTCGTTGTTTGTCTGAAGATTTGGGAACAAGCCCTCCCAGTGCTATTGCTCGATATCCCAATTCGTAAAGTTTCAGCGCATAGCCTAATCTTTCCTTTGTGGAAATGCCATGAATCACTGCCATTGGCAGTCTACCTTCTAATAGTGCTGCTAATTCAAGAAATCGAGCAGCACTGTCATAGTTAAATTGGCGGCGTTGGCTGATATTATTTCCTATAAGAAGTGCATCTGGAGCGACTACAATATCTCCAGGTTTGCTGCGTTCCTTATACTCATAAATTGCCCAATAGGGTGTTACTAATTGTCCCCTCAACTTTGGAATATCTAAATGGCGATAGGAATAAGCACCGCAATCCCACAGAATTGGAGAATTTGGTATCATTGCTTGTCTGAACGCTAAGGAACATAACCACCCATCTGGTTGAGCTTCTAGAAGTTCCCAAATACCTATTTTTCTGCCGTATAGCTTGAGGTAGTCTGTTTTGCCAATGACTCCTAAATATTGCGCCATTATAATGTTTGTAAAATTTGTGAATATCCCCTATGGCTCATAGGGGATATTGTGTCGAAAAATGTTTGTTATACCAATTCAATATGAAAATGCGCCAAACCAAAAATCGTCTTCAATCTATGCTGCAAGCTTTGTTCTAAAACAAAGTTTGGCGTAGTCTCACAAAAAAACGGTATTACTTGGAATTACTGACTCAGCAGTAAAACTTCCCATATTAATCTAGGAGAAGCTTTGAACAAGGAGTTTTTGGCTGCTGACAATTTCGATAACCAATCACTATGATTTAGAGATTTCCTCCAACAGTGTTGCAGATAGTCGAGAAGCCACACCTGTTGGTGAAACTCCAGTGTCGCTTCTATTTCTTTGGCAATACTCAGTGCTGTCAAAGGATTGGCAATCGGTGTAGCTAGTTGCTTGAGGAGTTGGCGTGGGATGGATTGAAGTTGTTCGTGGTGGACGATCGCCTGTCCTGGAGAACCAGCCGCCAGCGTCATCACCACCGGGTTATTGAAGATTTCAACTTGTCCAATTCTTTCAAAAACTGCTTTCATTTCAACATCAGTCAATCTGTGGAAAGGGATGATTTGGCAACGGCTCGTAATAGTGGGAAGTAAGCGCTGCGGTTGGGAGGAAAGGAGGATAATAGTACCAGTGGTAGTCTCTTCCAGCGTTTTGAGCAGAGCATTGGTAGTATTTGGCTGCATTTTCTCAGCGTTTTGGATGACCACAGCTTTAAATGGTGCATTTAGAGGAGAGCGGGAGAGAAATTGGGTAATTTCTCGAACCTGCTCAATCCTGAGAAGCGGTGCAGACTTTGGTTGTACTCCAGAAGCAGCCAACTCACTCTCGTTCAACAACTGTCCGTGATGCAGATAAGTTGGCTCTACCCACAGCAAATCAGGTTGATTGGCGAGGTTATGGATGTTAAGGGCTTGGGCGAGGAAGCATTTAGCAGCTAGGGATTTACCTACACCTTCTGGGCCTGCGAACAAGTATGCAGGAGCCAGTCGATTGTGTGCGAGCCTCCCTGATGGAGAAGCGATCGCTAACGCTCCTTTGAGTAAAGACACCGCCAGGTTTTGTCCCACTAAGGTAGACAACTCGAAGACTTCTTTAAATGGTTGCACAAATTCCGGCTCCGTGCATTGAGATGGGGTAGAAAGAGAGGATTCTTCTGTGACTTGAAGTAGATTTAGTTGATTCATTGTTTGAATTGAATTGTTGATTTCTACAAGCCGCACACTCGTGACCCTACAAACAAAGTTTGATGATTTGAGTTTGAAGGGCGAGCTTTTCGTCTCCACCAGACTTGAGCATTAGTTCCAGTTCCAAGAGCACTTTCAAAGCCTTTTGCAGTCTGTTGGCACTAACACTCTTCACCTCTTGGCGGATGTAGTAGAGGCGTTTGGGATTTTTCAGTTCGGCAATTTGGGCGATCGCACCATCGTCTTGACATCCAGCCGCCGCCATCAGTTTGACTATTAACCAGGTGCGAAAGGCAGTAGTCAGGGTAGCGACAATCCTTAAAGCAGGCTCATTGCATCTGATTAAGTTTTCGACTAATTTCAACGCTTGAGAAACATTACCCAAACGAATAGCATTAGCTAATTGCAAGCTATTGGCTGCGTTTGCTGACACCAACTCTCTCACTATATCTGCATTTATAGTTCCACTTTGAGCATAGGTTTTCAGCTTTTCTAGCTCAGTAAACGTCAGTCGCGTATTGTTGCCTGTCGATTCAACCAATAAAGAGTAAGCATCCGCAGTCAGGTTTACATCCACCTCAAGAGCCAGGGTGCGTGCCTGTTGTATGAGTGCGTTCGTCTGCCACTGTGGAATTAGGGGAAACTCTACAGCGAGTGCATATGTAAGCAATAGTTGGACTGATTTGTTTTTGGCATCTGGTTTGTTAAGACTTGTAATCAGCAAGATGTTTGTTTCTGGGATGGCAGGCAGAATCTGTTCCAATTTTACTAGGGCTGTTTTTGGGCAAACCCCCAGTAAAGAGCTGTTTGGTAGATGAACTAAACGCCCTCCACTCCCCACTGGAGGAGTCATGATGTCTGCAAACGCTTGGGCGATTGTCTCTTGAGCAGAAGGTGAGTATTTAGAATAGTTGACGCAGTTCCAATCTTGATCGAGGATATGCGATCGCAGTCTCTCAATCGCGCGATGCATTAAGAATTCATCTTCGCCCCAGTACAAATGTATTGGCATAGCTGTGATTTGGCTATGATAGTGTTTTACCGTTGCAGTTGAGCGTCAGCGCCAAACTGTAAAATTTGTTCTCATTAGCCCAAAAATATGGATAATCAGTTATCAAAAGAAATCGCTTTAAAACATTTGGAGAAAATAGCGAATATTGATGGTGGTAGTGAAAGAGAGGATGATTTTTTTGTGGGATTTCTGAAGAGTTTGGGAGTACCAAAACCTTCAAAGATGACAGAGGTAGATGCTGAAAAATTATTAGGCAATTTGGCTGAAGGGGAGACGAAATAAGCTACAATATAGATTCAATAAGCTTCATGGCTCTTAAACCTTGTTGATAATGCTTCCACTTATTACGATTAATTCTCATTAATTGTGTGACTAAATCAATACAGCTATCCTTGAAATGTACCCATGTTTGACCATATAAGCCGATATAAAAACTACTGTGTCTCCGTTGAGAACGACTCCTTTCTTTAATCCGAGCTATATATTTTTGGATTCCTTTGCGTTTAATAAGTTGACCATTAATTGTTGCAGAGGTGTAAGCGATCGCTATCAACAAAACTAGAGAAATAAAACGTTCACCTTGAACATTAGTGTTTTCTAAGTTATAGCCACCTGTTTTGAAATCTCTAAACATTTCTTCAATATCAAATCGCTTTTTGTAAGCAGCAATTGCTGACTCTAGGGTGTCAAAATTTGTTAAAATAAACCATGCTTCTTTGGGTGCTACTCCGTTAATTTTACGTTGCCACTTACCAGCCACATTAAAACTGATAAAACCCTG